>NZ_JBRJGQ010000008.1:0-296587 GCF_053628575.1 Roseovarius sp. MBR-51 | reverse complement strand
CCGCCCCAAGTCCGTCCCGCGTCCCAACAACCGCCTCAGCAGCGCCGGTGAAGGGGTATTTACGGTTACCCCAGAAGAGTCGCAACCCCTTTTTTACAGAAAAATGAAATTTTCTTCGGGGCGCCTGTTTTTTCTTCAAATGGCCCTGTTTTTCAACGTTTCAGGTATGAGCCCTTGACCTTACAGTGACTGGAATCCCTATCTCTTGACCAGAATAGAAAGGAATCGTCATGTCTGGTGGTGCAGGACTGAGAATCGAAGTGCAGGGGCTAAGCTGTGCGGGATGTGCCGGCCGGGCTGAGCGCGCGCTTGGCGGCGTGACAGGGCTGAGTGACATCTCCGTCAATTTTGCCAATGGGCAAGCGCATATGGTACTGCATGACACCCGTTCCACCGACATCACTGCGGCCCTGCGCGCGGCAAACTATCCGGCTCGCGAAGACGCCATCTCTCTCACCGTCTCTGGGCTCAGCTGTGCATCGTGTGTGGCCCGGGCCGAGGCGGCGCTGAACGCCCTGCCCGCTGTGCTTGAGGCACGGGTCAACCTGGCGAATGGAACCGCCTACGTCCGATATCTTCCAGGCAGCACTGATCCTGGCGTTCTGATTCGCGCCTTGACCGAAGCGGGCTATCCCTCCCGTATGAAAGATGACCACGGAGAAGATCAGGCCGCGCGGCGCAGGGCGGAGGTCGACAAGGCGCGGCGGCAGGTCTGGAATGCCGGATTGCTGACCCTACCAGTCTTTGTGTTGGAAATGGGCAGTCATGTGATCCCGGGCATGCACGCTCTGATTATGGACACGATTGGCATGACCACCTCATGGCTGGTACAGTTCGTGCTCACCACGTTGGTCCTGATCTGGCCCGGGCGGCAGTTTTATCGGCTCGGTGTCCCTGCACTGCTTAAGGCCGCGCCGGACATGAACAGCCTCGTAGCACTGGGCGCATCTGCGGCTTGGGCCTATTCGACCGTGGCACTCTTTCTGCCTGCATTACTCCCTCAGGGCAGTAGCGCTGTCTATTTTGAGGCCGCGGCGGTGATCGTCACGTTGATTCTGACCGGCCGCTGGCTTGAGGCTCGTGCCAAGGGCCGCACCGGGGCAGCTATTCAGCGCCTGATTGGGCTTCAGCCAAGAACCGCCCGTGTCGAACGCAAAGGCAACATCACCGACCTGCCAATAGAAGAGGTCGCGGTTGGTGACATCATTCACTTGAGGCCCGGGGAAAAGGTGGCAATTGACGGAGAAGTGCTCGAAGGCGCCTCTTATATTGACGAGTCGATGATCACAGGTGAACCGGCACCGGTGGCCAAAGGGCCAAGCGATGCTGTCGTAGGCGGCACCGTGAATGGTGCCGGTGCTCTGAGTTTCCGTGCGACCGCTGTGGGACACGATACGGTGCTGGCGCGGATAGTGTCGATGATCGAAGAGGCACAAGGGGCCAAGCTGCCGGTACAATTGCTGGCGGACAGGGTCGTTCGGATCTTTGTACCGGTGGTGCTTGCGATTGCGCTTCTGACGGTTGCGGTTTGGTTGATCCTCGGGCCTCAACCGGTTCTGACCCATGCGCTTGTGGCTGGGATTTCGGTTCTGATCATCGCCTGCCCCTGTGCCATGGGTTTG
This sequence comes from Roseovarius sp. MBR-51, assembly GCF_053628575.1. Taxonomy (NCBI): domain Bacteria; kingdom Pseudomonadati; phylum Pseudomonadota; class Alphaproteobacteria; order Rhodobacterales; family Roseobacteraceae; genus Roseovarius; species Roseovarius sp. MBR-51. The sequence continues at coordinate 294,965 of NZ_JBRJGQ010000008.1, read as the reverse complement.
GCGACGCCCACCTCTATCATGGTGGGCACCGGGCGTGCGGCAGAGCTCGGCGTCCTTTTTCGCAAGGGCGAGGCCTTGCAGCGGCTGGACGAGGCGCAGATCGTGGCCTTTGACAAAACCGGCACCCTGACGCGCGGCAAGCCCGAAGTAACGCACATCTCTCTGGCCGTGGACCAGACTGAGGGCGACATCTTGCGACTGGCCTCAGCCGCGCAATCCAAGTCCGAGCATCCGATTGCGCGCGCTATCGAAGATGCAGCGGCCAGCCAGGGGGTGGACATTCCGCAGGCCAAGACGTTTCGGGCAATTGCCGGACATGGCATAATCGCAGAGGTAGAAGATCACGCATTGGTAATAGGTTCCGCACGCCTGATGAGCCGTGAGGCAATTGAAACAGGCGCATTGACCGACGCCGCGCAAAGCCTGGCCGCGGCGGGACAGACGGCCATCTATATTGCGATAGACGGGAAACTCGCCGCAGTGCTTGGCGTGGCGGATGCCGTCAAGTCGACAAGTCGCGCGGTGATCGAGACCTTGCACGCCAAGGGCATCAAGACAGCCATGATCACCGGTGACAGCACGGCAACTGCTCAATCCATAGCCCAACAGTTGGGGATTGACCATGTCGAAGCAGAGGTTCTGCCCGATGGCAAGGTGGCGGCGGTGCGAGCGCTGCAAGAGCGCTTTGGCGTGCTGGCCTTTGTGGGAGACGGCATCAATGACGCACCTGCGTTGGCACAAGCCGATGTAGGCATTGCCGTGGGCACCGGCACCGATGTTGCGATCGAGGCGGCCGATGTGGTCCTGATGTCGGGTGACCTGATCGGGGTGGTGAACGCACTCGATCTGTCAGATCGCACTCTGCGCAATATTCGGCAGAACCTTTTTTGGGCCTTTGCCTATAACGCGGCCTTGATCCCGGTGGCGGCGGGTGTGCTCTATCCGGCCACGGGCATGATGCTCTCGCCCATGCTCGCGGCGGGCGCGATGGCCCTGTCGTCTGTCTTTGTTCTGTCCAACGCGCTGCGCCTCAAGCGTCTGCAACCGGTTATGGAGGGCGTAGCATGAACATTTCAGAAGCGGCGCAAGAAACCGGCCTGCCTGCCAAGACCATTCGCTACTATGAAGACATCGGACTCATCCGTCCTCTGCGTGAAAGCAACGGTTACCGGGCCTTTCGCAAGAGCGACATCCACAAGCTGGCATTTTTGGGCCGGGCCCGCGCCTTGGGCTTCTCGATCGAGGATTGTCGCAAGCTCTTGGCGCTCTACGAGGATCAGGACCGCGCGAGCGGTGATGTCAAACATTTGGCTGAAGAGCATTTGGCGCAGATTGAGGACAAAATCGCTCAGTTGCAATCCATGCAGGCTACCTTGCGCCATCTGGTCCGGGCGTGCGCCGGTGACGCGCGCCCAGATTGTCCGATCCTTCGGGATCTCGCCGAAGGCTAACCAGGACGGGGCTCTGCCTCCGAACCCCCGAGGTATTTTGGGCCAGATGATTGCGACTTTGCGTTTCGTCTCTGGTCGAGCCCCCAAACCCTCACTGGCCGTAAGCGAGCCCTTCACGGCGAGGATCGGCACCGCCAAACAAACGCACGCCCTGTTCAATCACATGCAACCCAGATGTGAGGGAGGTCTCCCGGATCTCAAAGCCCATGGCAGTCAGTGGCTCCGCGAGCGCGCTTGCCTCAGGTTCGATGTCATAGGGACCAAAACGATTGACCAGATGCGGCAGGCTGACCGCCTCTTGCACATCCATACCCCAATCCACCCAAGCGATGATTGTCTTGACCACATAGCCAATAATCTGGCTACCGCCCGGACTGCCGAGAATGAGCACAGGCCGCCCATCACGGCGCAGGATGGTCGGGGTCATAGAAGACCGTGGTCGCTTGCCCGGAGCCACCGCATTGGCAATGGGCACACCGTCCTCATGGGTGGCAAATGAGAAATCGGTCAACTCGTTGTTGAGTAGGAAACCCCGCACCAAAAGGCGGGAACCAAAGCCATTCTCGATGGTCGAGGTCATCGAGAGCGCATTGCCATGGCTATCGACAATCGAAATATGCGACGTTGAGGGCAGTTCCAGTGACTGATCATCGGCCCAGTTTAGAGCATGGTCGAATTCGGGGGTGCCGGGCGAGACCTCTGGCAGGGCATCGTCACCCCTCAAGAGATCAGAACGGGATTTCAGGTAGTCAGGTGAGAGCAAACCTTTGAGCGGAACAGGCAAGAAATCGCTATCCGCAAGATAGCGGCCCCGGTCCGCATAGGCCAAGCGGCTGGCATCACCGATCAGACGCCATGCCTCAGCGCTATTCGAGCCAAGGGTTGCCAGATCAAACGGCTCCAATAGCCCAAGAATTTGCCCTAGAGTGATCGCCCCCGACGAGGGTGGCCCCATGCCGCAAACCTCAAAACCGCGATAAGGCGTGCATACAGCAGGTCGTTCCTTGACCCGGTAGATCGCCAGATCGAGCGGACTGAGAACCCCCGGATTTCGACCCGAGCGCTGCACCCGTTCAGCGATGTCGAGCGCCAGTTCGCCGGTGTAGAACGCCTTGACACCCTCATGTGCAAGACGCTCCAGCGTACTGGCATAGTCCGGATTGCGCAGGATTTGCCCGGCCGTGAGCGGTGCGCCATTCGGCAAGAAATAATCACGGGTTTCCGCAAAGACCTTCAATCGGTCTGCATCCGCGGCAATCAAACCAGCCAGACGCGGGCTAACCCGGAATCCATCCTCAGCCAGCCGTATCGCATCCGTGAAAAGCCCTGCCCAATCGGCACGCCCCCACCGGGCATGTGCGTCGGCCATGAGCGCGGGCGTGCCGGGTGTGCCGACGGATCGTCCGCCCACCACAGCATCAAAGAATTGCAACGGCTCCCCGGTCTCATCCTGAAAGAGTGTCGGTGTAACGGCCAGTGGCGCAGTTTCTCGCCCGTCCAATGTGGTGATTTCACCGCTCTGGCCATCATGCCAAACAAGGAAGGCCCCACCACCCAAACCAGAACTTTGCGGCTCAACCAGACCAAGCACGGCTTGGACGGACACCATGGCGTCCGCAGCAGTTCCGCCCGCCGCCAACACGCGAGCGCCGGCGTCAACCGCAAGGGGATGCGCGGCAGCAATCATCCAAGTCTGCGCTTCGACCGGACGACCTGCGTCCTTGGCGGCCTGTGCCGCCTCCAACATCGGAGGCACTTGCAATGCCCCTGCCCCGGCGCCCTCCGGCGCGACCGTGTCAGCGGCCTGTTGCGCCAGACCCGGACCGCAAAAGAGTACCCCAACAGCCAGAACAAGCGCGCGCATCGTCGTTCTCCCTAGAGTGGATCTGTCCGCCAGAGCGTGACCTTGAGCCCACCATGCGCCACCGGCGGTCCCGGTGGCAAGAAGGGCAGACCGGTCGTCTTCGCAAGGCCTGCGTCGCTCGTGACGAGCCCCACGCGCCAACCCTTCATTTCTCGCTTTAGAACCTCGCCCAAGCTGGCATAGAGACCGAAAAGCAATTTGCGGTTGCCAATGCGCGCGCCATAGGGCGGGTTGACCATCACCAATCCCGGTGACCCGTCCGGTCGGGTCAACGCCGATAGCGGCTGGCAGGTAAACTGCGTGATCCCATCCACCCCTGCGCGCTCCGCATTCTGGGACGCCATACGAACGGCGCCTGCGTCGCGATCAAAGCCGAAAAATCTCAAAGGTGTCTCACGCGCGCCTGCGGGATGCGACATCGCCGCCCAAGCGCCAGACTCAAACGCGGCCATATCTTCGAACGCAAAGCGGCGCGCCCGCCCGGGGTGACGCCCCGTCGCGATCTCTGCCGCCTCAATAGGAAAAGTACCCGAGCCGCACATCGGATCGAGAACCGGCTCGCGCCCGTCATAGCCGCATTGCCGCAGAAAGAGCGCCGCGAGGGTCTCGCGCATTGGGGCCTTGCCAACCGCCTCTTTGTAGCCACGCCGGTGCAACGGCTCGCCCGAGGTATCAAGGCTGAAGGTCACCAGATCATCCTCGATCCGGGCCATGAGGCGCAGCGCAGCCTCATCATGCACCGGCGCGCCAAGCGTCTCGGTGATCGCCTTGACGATCCTCTCTTCGGCGGCTCCTGCGTGATAGATCTTCGACTTTCGACACGTGACTTCGACGCGCAGCGGGACATCGGCGCGCAAATGCACGGCCCACCCGAACTTGCGCGCACGTTTGTCAAGTTGCGCCAGATGAAAGGCGCGGAACGAGCCAATCCGCGCCAGCACCCGACCCGCACCGCGCAATTCCAGATTTGCCCGCCATACATCCGGCCAGAGCCCCAAAAAACTGACCCCTCCAGGCAGGATTGTGACCGGACCGAACCCGTGCTCAATAGCCTCTTCGGCAAGGGCGTTTTCATGCCCCGGTGGTGCGGCGAGAAATATCTCAAAAGGCTCTGATAGGCTCATTGCGCCGTCATAAGAGGAATTGCAGCCAAAGGCGAGCGCTCAGAGCATTGAGGGCACAACCTGATCAGGCGGGCGATGCCCATCGTCAAAGGTCTTGATGTTGATGATGACCTTTTCGCCCATCTCGATCCGACCTTCGAGAGTGGCCGATCCCATATGCGGCAAGAGAACGACATTCTTGAGCTCTCGCAGTCGGGGATTGATGTCCGCACCGTGCTCGTAGACATCAAGCCCGGCACCCGCGATTTCACCTGCCCGCAGCATGCGCGTCAGGGCATTCTCGTCGATGACCTCGCCGCGTGACGTGTTGACGATCACCGCATCGGGCTTCATCAACTTGAGCCGCCGCGCGTTCATCAGGTGAAAGGTGGAAGGCGTATGCGGGCAGTTGATGCTGAGCACATCCATCCGCGCCACCATTTGATCGAGGCTCTCCCAATAGGTAGCCTGCAAGGCCTCTTCGGTTTCAGGACGCAACCGGCGGCGATTGTGGTAATGGATCTGCATGCCAAAGGCGGCGGCGCGCCGCGCCACTGCCTGTCCGATCCGCCCCATGCCAAGAATACCCAGACGCCGCCCAGCAACCCGGCCACCCAGCAAAGCTGTCGGCGACCAACCCTGCCAGTCACCAGACTGCATCACCGCCAAGCCCTCGGGCAAGCGCCGCGTTACGCTAAGGAGCAGGGCCATGGTCATATCCGCAGTATCATCAGCGGACACTCCCGGTGTGTTTGATACGAGAATTCCATGTTGGCGCGCGGTGCCTACGTCAATGTGATCAACCCCTGCCCCGTAGTTGGCGATGAGTTTCAGACGGTCCCCGGCCTGCGCGATCAGGCTGGCGTCAATCCGGTCCGACAGCGTTGGGACCAGCACATCGACGTCCCTCACGGCACGGGCCAGTTCCTCGCGGGTCATTGGCGCATCTGTCTCGCGCAATCGGACGTCAAATAGTTCACGCATCCGCGTCTCCACCGGTTCAGGCAGGCGTCGCGTAACAACAACACTCAGGCGTGCAGATGGCATGAAGCCCTCCTTAAAACTTTCCTTTCAGGCGCGTTGCTGCCAGAGTGGCGCAGGAAAGAGCGGGGCACAAGAACCCCCTTGCAATTTGTCGGGCAGAAATCGAATGACGGTGATGAAATCAGGTCTTGCGGCCGTTTTTACGTTGATATTTGTCGGTCCGCTGGCCGCAACCGCCGAAGACCGTGGGCCGGTCACAAACCTACCTCTACCGCGGTTTGTATCGATGAAGGCCGCCGAGGGAAATGTGCGCCGGGGGCCCAGCCTGACGCATCGGATTGACTGGATCTTTAAACGCCGCGATATGCCGCTCGAGATCACGGCAGAGCATGGCCATTGGCGGCGGGTGCGTGACCGCGACGGCGCAGGCGGTTGGGTGCATTACACGCTCTTGTCAGGCGTACGCACAGCAAGTGTCGAAGTCGAGATGCTGGATCTTCTGGTCAAGCCTGAGCCGGATACAATGGTTGTGGCGCGATTGGAGCAAGGCGTCATCGCCCGAGTCGAGGAATGCAAGCCAGACTGGTGCGCGATCTCGGCTGCGGGATACGACGGATGGGCCCCGAAAACTGCACTCTGGGGTGTCAAAGCCAGCGAAACCTTTGAGTGACGCAGTTAATCATGCGAAGGATTCCAAAGTAATTTCAGAAACATAATGACCGAAACACACGAGCAGGTGTTTTTTTTACCAAGCACCCTTGAACCGCGCCAAGGTCCAGAGTAATTAGCGCGGCACGTTGGGGTGTAGCCAAGTGGTAAGGCATCGGTTTTTGGTACCGTGTACCGTAGGTTCGAATCCTACCACCCCAGCCAACTTTCTGAAATTATCGTTTCAAATCAACCAACCTGCCATATTGGCTGGGATGGTCTGAGGCGTTACGACACAAGCGTTTACACAGACGTTTACACAAGTGTTTACACAGAGCGCCCCGAAAGTCCGGTTTCGAGTGATTTTTCTTGCCTGAACAGTGACCGAAATCGAGGTCACCATGGATCGAACTTTTTACCTTACCAGACGATGTGAAACTTGGTTTTTCCGCCGTCGCGTCCCAGGGTTGTCCACAGAATACCGCCCTGTGATGCTCTCCTTAGGGACGACAGATCGTAAACTGGCCCTTAAATGCTGTGCAAAGCTCACTGCACAGATGGACCGGATGCTCGACGACGATCTTCATATGACACTGCCAGAAGCGGAGGTGACTGCCTTTTTCAAGGCCGAGCTGCGCCGTGTCATGCGTGATCTCAGGATCGAGCGCACGATCGAACATGTCGATGGGTCCATGACAACCGGCAAGGCGCGTCAGAATCATCTCAACGCCATTATTCTGTCCGGCATGGCCGAAGATGGCCTCCGCAAAGAAATGCCTCAAGCGCGACTGGCGGCAATAAGTCCGGTCCTGCGAGATGAAGCCGCACAATTGCACCGTAAGGCCTATGCGGAGTGCATGTCAGACAGCTTCAACGAGGGCATCCAACTGCGTGCCGCCGACCTTTTGGATCGCTCGACCTTTACGGAATATGACAAACTGTTCCTGCGCAAGGCCGCCATTGAGGCGCGCATGGCCGCCTATACCGCCTTGGAGACAGTTCCCATCCACGCATCGGATCAGGCGCGGGCGGCGGCTCTGGATCTTCTCACAGGGCATCAAGCAGCCTCCGCACCGGACATCCCGCTACCGCCCCCAAGTCTGCCCGAAGTGGGGACCACGGCCCCCGCCCCGCAGCAATGCCTTACCGACGGCGTAGAACTGATCAGGGGTCGCTTCACCGCACAGACAATCCACCATCAGCGCGATCAGGCCATGCGCCAGCCCGAGGAGCCGACATTTGACGGCATCTCAGAAAATGTCGTGGTTGATCGGATCTGGGGCGCGGACTTGTTTGGCACCGCTGTTCGGATGATCCGGAAATCGAAGTCACAGGAAGACACCTGCCTGCAAAAACTGAAATCCGTGAGCCTGTTCATCTATCTGACCGGTGTGCAGATGGTAACAGACATCCGCCAGCACCATCTCGAAATGTTCAGCCATGGTCTCGAAAAGCAACTGCCAACGCACTATTGGAAATCGGATGCACAGAAAAACCGGACATTCAAGGAATTGGCGGAGAGCGTTCAGAACAGAACGGATATTGCAGTGGGCCTGTCGCCCCCGACGATCGCGCGGCATCTGACGACCATCGTCAGTATCATCCAATTCGCCGCCAACGAAGGAAACACGGTCCCGTTCACACCCGAGCCACCCGCCAGCGGGGGCACAAATCGGGGCACTTTTGCGCTGAGAACAGCCCGCGCGCCGAGAACACGAATTGATCGGCGCCGGTGCCCCCCGTCATCTGATCGTTGCCAGCCCCGCCGTTGATCGTGTCATTGCCCGCGCCACCGTCGATCACATCGTCACGGCCACCGCCTGCGAGGAAATCGTTGCCGTCGCCGCCCGAGATGTCATCGTCGCCTTCTCCGCCGCCCACGCGGTCATCACCTGCGCCCGCATCAATCGTGTCGCGCCCGGTGCCGCCGCCGATGTCATCCGCGCCGTCGCCACCGTCGATGCTGTCGTTGCCAAAGCTGCCGGACATGCTGTCATTGCCGTCGCCGCCCGAGAGCGTGTCATTGTCGGCCCCGCCCGCAACCACGTCAGCGCCCGCGCCGCCCGAGATGCTATCGGCGCCAAAACCGCCGCCGATGATGTCATCCCCATCGCCGCCGTCGATGGTGTCATTCCCTAGGCCTCCGCCGATGTTGTCGTTGCCGGGGCCGCCGATCGCCAGATCGTTGCCATCCGAGGACGAGATCGAATCGTTGCCCGCCCCGCCGTCAATACTGTCATCGCCCGGACCTGCGGCGATCTGATCGTCACCATCCGTGCCCGTGAGCGTATCATCGCCATCGGTGCCGGTGATCACGTCGGTCGGCCCCGGATTTACCGTGGTGCCCACCGCAAGCTGCCCGAGCAGCAGGGCATCACCGGGGACGTCAAAGAACAGAATTTCGCCAGTGGGCGTGACGTGAACCTCGACAATATCGGGATCAATGCCGGCAAAGCTGTCGTCCAGCACGACAACCTGATCCTGTAGCACGCCATTCACATCAAACCGGCGCACATGGAGATCTATCTGACTGACAAACTCGTTGCCTGCCTGAAACGCCAGCGCAAAACCGCCATCCGCCAAGGGGAACAGCTCTGGTTCGAACTGACGGGCCGCCAACTCGCCGCCTGCGTTTGCCTTGAAGGCAGGCGTGTTCAACGTCCCATCGGGATTGAGGATCATCAGCGTCATCTCGCTGACACGGCTGAGCGCGTTGGCGGAGTCGTAGGTGTTGACGGCGATCACGATCCGCCCGTCGGGCAGCCGCAAAATCGCATAATCATCCAACTCGCCAAAGATTGCCTCGGGGAAGAAGGTATCATCCAGCAAAACGATCGGGTCGCCAACGGCGGCCAGATTCGCATCGACAAAGCTGCCATAGAGGAAATTGCCAGTGCTGGCGCGGGCATCGGGATCGGTGTAGCCGATGGTGAAGAACCCACCATCCGGCAATTCCACAGCACCGGTGTTGAAGATCGAGCCAGCGGTCATCTCTGCCGGGTCGATCTGAAAGATCACATCGCCCACCGTACTATCCGGAAAAATCTTGCGAAGGACATTATGGACAACCAGACCGGTGCCGTCCGACAAGGAAATCACCGAACCGGGATCTGGAAGGAACAGAACAACGGGCGCGGTCACGATGCTCGCGATGCTGCCCTGCGCGTTGAGCGTCACGATAAAGTTGGTAAAGGTATCCTGAACCACTAAAGCTCCGTTGGAATCGCGCAGCCCGTCTGTAGTCTCATTCAGATAGAGGACAGCACTGCCGTCAGGCTGGGAAATGGAGAATTCGAGCTTGTTGCGATAGGTCCCCACCTCAGCTTCGGGCGCCTCGCCAACACGCAGGCGCACAGGATCGCCGATCCGGACACCGTCAGCGTCTAAAAGCTGATATGTGAGCACGTTCTCGAATGTGGCTGCGGGAAACGTTAGCTGGTTGGAATTGTCAAAGCTGATAAAATTACCATTGGACAACAAAAGGACTTCTTCAGAATTCATGGGCTGCTCCGATAAGGTCTCTAAATCTGGTGAGGCCGCGTTTCGTCCGCGGCCCCTTTGGATCATAATGGGTCTGGCCCCAAAATCGGGGATGACCAAATGTAAATACAATTTAACGTGAGCGCGCAACACATGTTATAGCCCTGCGGCCCTACGCGGCAGCGTGGGATTTCCCGGCACCGCCGCTGTGCCCCACAGGTCGAGGAAGGCAGAAAAATCCGCCTCCCATCCCGATTTAGGCGCGCTGCGCCGCCTCAGACTTGAGGTCCATATCCAGCTTGACGCTTTGGGTTTTGCCCTCCTTGCTTTCGCCGAAATAGATCGTCTGATGCGGAAAGGGGATTTCGATGTTGCGGGCGTCAAAGACCTTCTTCAGCACGCCATTATAGGCCCGCCCAATCCCCCATTGCCGACCCGGCACGCATTTGATCCGGGCGCGCAGCATCACGGCGCTGTCGCCAAAGCTGTTGACGCCGAACCATTCCAGATCGTCGAGAATACCGTTGGCCTGATCGGGATCACCCCTGAGTTCGGCAAAGGCATCAAGCATCGCCTGTTTCACCTCGTCGACATTCTCGCGGTACGCTACGCCCATGTCACAGACGAAATAGCCGTAATCGCGCACATAGTTCGAAACCATGTCGACCGAGGAAAACGGGATGATGTGATAGACGCCCTGCACGTCGCGCAGGCTGACCGAGCGGATCGTCAGCCGCTCGACCGTGCCGGTGACACCGCCAACTGTGACCACATCGCCCACGTTCATCGCATTCTCGAACTGGATGAAAATGCCGGTGATGATGTCCTGCACCATCTTTTGTGCGCCAAAACCGATGGCGAGGCCCAGCACCCCGGCCGAGGCCAGAAGCGGCGCGATGTCGAGCCCGATTTCGGCCAACACGAACATCAGGGTGACAACGACCAGGGCAATCGTCGCGGCATTGCGCAAGAGCGTAAGCAGCGTCTGTTCGCGCGCGGTGGCCACCTTGCCGAATTCAGGGTTGAGCCGGTAATCCACCCAAGAGGTCAGCGCCAGCCACAGACCAAATGACACAAGCAGCACCAGCGACACCGACAGTATCATACCCGTGAGACGCAGGCCGAACTGGCTTACCATCCAAGCGCGCAAGTCGATCAGACCGATAGCGTTCACCGCAAGCACCACGACCAGACCAAAGATCATGGCGCGCAGCACAAAGAGCACCTTTGGCACAAAGGCGTTGAGCCGCCCTTGCAAAAGCGGCACGCGCGCCGACACCCCCGGCGGAAGCATCACACCGCGCACCATCGCTCGGCTGAGAAACCCCGCAACCGAAAACCCAAGAAGCCCGACGACGAGCACCTGACCAGACGCAAGAAACGTCCGGAATACCGCATTGCCCGGACTGAGCAGCACGATCACGAACATCGCCAATAGGTATCCAAGTGCAGGCCAATGCCAGTGCCGCGCGAGATAGGACAGAGCCCCATGTCCCCTGCGGCGCGGAGTGATCGGACTTTCAGTCAGACCAAGGTCGTTCGTGTCGTGTAGGCTCGTCGCCATACGTGGTGCGCCGATTTCTTCGACCGCCTCGGATGTTTGGGTTTCTGCAAGTCGCTTGCCGGCGAGATCTATGTCCCCTTCCCCAAGAAGCCAATCGGTCACTGTCTTGCGGTTGCGCAGTACCAGCCAGATGGCAAAGGTGAGGACGGCAAAAGCGATGAGCGCGGATACAGCCCGACCAGCGGCAAAGGACACATTGCTGTTGATGATCGGCACGACCAGCAATTGACCATATCCTACGACCCCGACCATGAGGTTGATCCGCGACGACAGATAGCTTGCGGCCCGGTCGCTGATTGGAAGCGGCCTGAGGGATGTCGCCGAGGGCGACAGCACAAGTCTGACCGCGACCTTTGCCATTTCTACCAAAAGGAACGCGTTGAGATAGAGTGTCTGGCGGATGCCGATTTGCCCAAACTCGCCCAGCGCCAAGGTTGCCAAGGCATATCCTGCGGCCCAAGCGACAATGACAATCAAGGCGTCAATCACCGCAGAAATGATGAATAACATGACAGTCCGCACCATACCGCCGTCGCGCGCAGAGGCGCTCATCCGGGCGTAAAGCGATTTTCCAAGTCCCCGCAGCACAAAAAACGCAACGATGGTTCCGACGATCACCAGCGCCAGTTCGGCCAGCGCTTCGAGCAGAATACCGGCCTCTCCGCCGCTCAAACCATCAAGCACAGCGGGCGCACGCGCGACCTGTTGTGACAGGCTCGCAGCCCATCCTGCGACATCTTCGGCAGCAGCTTGCGTGATCAATGCCACCCGGCGTCCAAAGGACAAATCCTCAGGTCGGGCCTCGCCTTGGGCCAGCGTGTCCACCACCTCATCGCCAAGGGGCGCGGCTTCGGACACACCCACATCCCGGAGCCGCTCAATCAGATCGGCCCTCGCGGTGTCGTCTTCAATAACGTCAAGAAGCAGATCAACGCTGGAACGCGGCGCGCTGAGGCCTTCCGAGCTCGGCGCGGTTTCCTGCGCGGCGACCGCCGTAACCATCAAAAACAGTGCAACGAGAAAACTCGCAAAAAATCGTGCCATGACTCACAGTCTCCATGTCCCGTTTGATTTTTGGGCACATGGAAGCGCCCGTGATAGCGCGTGGAAACAGTCTCGCTACGCGCCGCGCTGATCAGCGTCAGGACCTCATAACCTATTGGAATATCCTCTGGGGTCAAGGATTGGCCGGGATTTAGTAAGTTTTGCCATGACTGTGCGACACGGACCGCATTGGCAACACGCCAGCAACATCACAATCGCTTTAAGTGCTGCGTCCTGTTACGCGCAGCGGATCGCGACCCGTCGCAACCGGCCGGGTCGCGACCTTTCTCAGCCGAGGTGATGGACGTCTTGCCGCCCATAAACCGGCGTTTCGATCCCTTCCATCCGCGCCTTGAGTTGCAGGGCGAGGAATTGTGAATAGTGCCGCGACTGATGCAGATTACCACCATGGAACCAAAGCGCTTCGACTTGGGTGGGCTTCCACATGTTGCGCTGTTCACCTTCCCATGGACCGGGGTCTTTGGTCGTGTCAGAGCCAAGCCCCCAGACCTTGCCGACACGGTCAGCCATCTCCTGCCCCATCAGGTCCGCAACCCAACCGTTCATGGAGTTATAGCCTGTCGCATAGACGATCAGATCCGCCTCGAGTTTTTCACCCGTATCCAAGATCACGCCATCTTCCACCACTTCGACAACCTGCCCCTGTGTCAGCTTGACCTTGGCGTCGATGATCAACTGACTCGCACCCACGTCGATATAATAGCCCGATCCCCGCCGCAGATATTTCATGAACAGCCCGGAGCCGTCATCGCCCCAGTCGAGCTGAAATCCGGCGTTCTCAAGTCCTGCGTAGAAATCGGCATCAACCTCTCGCATCTTGTCATAGAGGGGAATCTGGAATTCATGCATGATCCGGTAGGGCAGCGACGCAAATATGAGATCGGCCTTTTCCGTCGTCATGCCGTCGCGCACCGCCTGTTCCGAATATAGCCCGCCCAGACCGATCTCCATCAGCGTGTCAGAGCGCACGATATGCGTGGACGACCGCTGCACCATGGTCACATCAGCGTCATGCTCCCAAAGCGCGGCACAGATGTCATGCGCAGAGTTGTTTGAACCGATGACAACGCATTTCTTGCCCGAATAGGCATCGGGGCCGGGGTGCTGTGACGAATGCTGCTGATCGCCCTTGAACTTGTCCATGCCGGGAAAATTCGGCAGGCGTGCCTTGCCCGACATACCCGTTGCCATGACAAGCTGTTTTGGGCGGAGCGTGACCTCCTCACCGTCGCGATCCACGACGACGACCCACTCACCGGTTGAGTCGTCATAACGGGCGGATTTTGCCTCCGAGCGGGTCCAGTAATTCAACTCCATCACCTTGGTGTACATTTCCAGCCAATCACCAATCTTGTCTTTGGGGGCAAAGACCGGCCAGTTTTCCGGAAACTTGATATAGGGAAGATGATCGTACCAAACCGGATCATGCAGGCAGAGCGATTTATACCGCTTGCGCCAACTGTCGCCGGGGCGATCGTTCCGCTCAATGATGATCGTCGGCACGCCCAGTTGCCGCAACCGCGCGCCCAGCGCAATGCCTCCCTGCCCACCGCCAATGATCACGGTATGTGGCTGCGTCTCGTAGCCCAGCGTTTGCGCCTCCTTCTCGCGCTCTTCCTTCCATGTGGTGCGCTCTTTGTCCGCGCCGTGTTTGGCCCCTAGCGGGCGGGCAAAGCCCTTGGGCTCCTCGTAGCCCTTCAACTCGACCATGGTCGTGAGCAGCGTCCAGATCTTTCCCTTCTTCAGCCGGATCAGACCATAGCCGCGCGCCACCTCGGTCTCGAACTCAATCCACGCCGTCGTGACGTCCCCGGCTTCGTCCGGCACCTCGCCTGTGGCGATTCTCCAGTTGCGGGGTTTTGTTGTAGCGAGTTGCCGGCGCAGCATGTCCTCAACCTGATCTTTGCCTTCGACCGTCTTGAGGTTCCAGGTGAACGTAACCAGATCACGCCAATAGCAATCGTCCTGAAACATCTCGCGCGCGGCGGCAATGTCACCTACCTCGAGTGTCTTGCCGAATTTATCGAGAAACGCCTGTGTCTGATCGACCACTGTCGAATCGAGCATGTTATCCTCCCTTGGTTGTGGCTTTTCGCAACGGAAGGCTGGCATGCTCAGGCCGTCCCTGACTATGGTTTTGAATCCCGCACAGGTTCAATTCCGAGATTGCACCGCCCTGATGTTGCGCGCGCAACGCCGTGCAACACTGCGTCCCCTCTCTAGTGCGGTGGCACCAACCCCGCTTTACGCACACGTCGCAGAACGGTCGAGCGGTTGAGGCCAAGCCGCTTGGCGGCCTTGGACATATTCCAGCCACAGGCGTCAAGAAGCGCCTCAAGATCTTGTTCAGGGGTATTGTCCGGTTCTGCAGCAAAACTGGGCGCAGGTAGATCGGGCAGATCAATAACCTTGCCGTCGGTGACGCTCACGGCAACCTTGATCACGCTTTCCAACTCTCGGATGTTGCCCGGCCAATTCCGCGCGCCAAGTTCCGCCCGCGCAGAGGGCGATAGGGTCAAATCAGTATCGGCAAACCGCCGCATCAGCCGATCAATCAGCCAATCGAGATCATGCCTCATCCGCAGCGGCGGGAGCCGAAATCGATCACCGGCAAGCCGGAAAAAGAGATCGGATCGAAACCGTCCCTCTTGCGTCGCACGGGCAAGATCGCAGCGAGAAGAGATGATAAGACGCAGATCATCGCGCGCCTCCAGAACCCTCAATAACGCCGCCTGGCCGGGCGCCTCCAGATCCTCAACCCCTTTGAGGAAAAGCGTGCCACACGGCACATCCGCCAACCCTGCAATGCTTTGGCAAGATGCAGCGGCGCAAATCAAGACATGAAACGGACGTCCCGATGGTCCGCAAACATGAATCCCACGCGCCAGCCGCTCCTTGCCAGTGCCGGTCTCGCCTTCGATCAAGAGCGGCACACGCGTCGAAGCCAGCCGCGCCGCGCGCACCAACAGAGGGCCAAGTACCGGATCAGCCCCCGCGAAACTCGACAAGGCACCCGGCAAGGGCGCGAACGCCGGACCTCGAACAACCCGCGCCACTTGCGGCGCGATCGCATGTCCGAAAAGACCCCGTCCATCCTGGAGGCGTACCACCCGCTCTTCTGTTGGACGGCCACGCATCAGGTCGGGAAGATCATCGACCGATATTTCCAGAACGTTCTCAATTGAACTGCCGATCAACCCCTCGGACCGCCCCGGAGCCAGCAGACTGACCGCACCATGCGTCATGCCGACGATCCGGCCCGACCCATCCAGTGCCACTGCTGCCTCGGGATCAACCTCGAGAAACTCAGGACTTGCGGAAAACCGCAGCACCCAATCGCGCCGCGTCATCGCCATGAGGTTGGCCATCTCGACCCGGCGCGCCGATGCCCTGACGAGATTGATCGCAAGGTTTTGGCTGGATTTTGGCGACGGTGAGCGAAGAAGCGAGATGTCGAGCACCGCCGTCAGCTGTCCCTGCATGTCATAGATTGGCGCTGCGGTGCAGGAGAGTGGAATATGCGCCACCCCAAAGTGATCACTCTGGTGGATTGTCACAGCCTCACCGGTGACAAGACAGGACCCAACCCCGCAGGTGCCCGCCAGATCCTCGGACCAATTGGACCCGAGATATAGCCCCGCCTGACGCAGTTCGTCCTCAAACTTCGGATCACCAAAAAAATCGACACAGATACCTTCTGAGTCGGCCAAGAGCAGCACATAATTCTGCCCCGCCACCTGCCGAAAGAGCGATTGCAGCCCGGACCGCGCCGTGGCGATCAGACGCTCGGATTGCTCGCGGTGACGTCGCAATTCGGCATCAGTCACGATATGCGCAGCGTCCGCCTGCGCCGGGTCCATGCCATAGGTCTCGACACAGCGCCGCCAACTGTCCAGCACAATTGCATCGCGGCCCGGCCCCATAGAAGTGCCGCGCAAGGCGCGGTCAATCTCCCGCACATGGTCCAGATCACTCATGCCGTCCTCCTCGGCCTGAAAATCCTACAGTGGCTGAATAAGCATCTGCTTTCTCGCATCTCAGGAGGCGTCCGAGAGCGTGTGATCGAGTATATCAAGTCGCAGCTACATTGGCTCTAGGCCTTTGGTATGCCTCGTCACGCCTCCAATCGCCCTCAGGCGACCATTTGCGCAGCCTTCTTGAGGTCCACGGAGACAAGCTGGCTTACGCCTTGCTCAGCCATGGTGACCCCAAACAGACGATCCATCCGGCTCATGGTGACAGCGTGATGGGTGATAATCAAAAACCGGGTCTCAGTCCGGCGACACATCTCGTCGAGCAAATCACAGAACCGGGTGACGTTCGCGTCATCCAGCGGCGCATCGACCTCATCCAGCACGCAGATTGGTGCAGGATTGGCCAGAAACACCGCAAAGATCAGCGCCAGCGCCGTC
The DNA here is from genome assembly GCF_053628575.1 of Roseovarius sp. MBR-51. Taxonomy (NCBI): domain Bacteria; kingdom Pseudomonadati; phylum Pseudomonadota; class Alphaproteobacteria; order Rhodobacterales; family Roseobacteraceae; genus Roseovarius; species Roseovarius sp. MBR-51. Next base: position 278,394 of record NZ_JBRJGQ010000008.1, on the reverse strand, counting down.
AGCGTCTGCTCGCCCCCCGACAGGAGGCTGAGCGTCGAGAGCTTCTTGCCCGGAGGCTGGCACATGATTTCCAGCCCCGCCTCAAGCGGATCATCGCTCTCGACCAGAACCAGATTGGCCTCACCGCCGCCAAAAAGGTGGCGGAACAAGAGGGTGAAATTGGAGTTCACCTGCTCAAAGGCCGTCAAAAGCCGCTCACGACCTTCACGGTTGAGGCTGGCAATGCCGCTGCGCAGGGTCTTGATCGCCTCTTCGAGGTCAGTCTTTTCCTTGATCAGACTATCATGCTCCGCCTCGACCTCTTCGGCGTCCTCTTCAGCTCGCAGGTTGACCGCGCCCAGCGCATCGCGCTGACGCTTCAGGCGATTCACATCCGCTTCGATGACCTCAGAGGCGGGCATGGCGTCAGGATCAGCCCCAAGGCTCTCAAGCAGGGCGTCGGGCGTGACCTCCAGCGTCTCTTGGATCCGCTCGGCAGCATAGTCGCGCGTCTCGCGCGCAGCGTCGAGCCGCGCCTCGGCGCGTGCGCGTAATTCGCGCGCTTCAGAGGCCAGCCGCTCGGCTTCGCGCTCGTCCAGCGCGGCCTGACGTGCCTCACCTTCGGCGGTCGAGAGCGCATCGGCCGCGGCGGCGCGTCGGGCCTCGCTGCGGGTGATCTCTTCGCCCAGTTCGGCACGTTTGGCCGCAAGAATTTCCGGCGCGGCGCTCGCATCGGTCAGTTCTTCCTCCGAGTCCAGTTTGCGCTCTGCCAATTCCGCGATACGCTTTTCAGCTGTGTCCAGTCGATGTCGCCAACCACTGATCTCTTTGGTGATTTCCTGACTGCGGCGGGTGCGCCGCTCGCCCTCACGGCGCAGCTCATCCGCCCCTGACCGCTTGGTCATCATCATCATCCGAGCAGCTTCAACCGCCATCTTGATCGTTTCCAGATCGGCGCGAGCCGCCTCCAGATCCCCCAGATCGGCTATTCCTTTTTCAGCTTCAGACAGGCTCATGCGGGCGGCCATCGCCTCTTCGTCATGGCGGGTCACGGCGAGACCGAGCGACTCGAGCCGCGATCCGGCAAGATTACGATCTGCCTCGGCGCGGCTCAGAAACCTGTTGGCCTCGTTCACAGCCGTATCCGCCGCGCGACGTGTGTCACGTGCGGCACGATCCTCGTCAGTGCGGCGGATCAAGGCCTCGCGTAATGCCTCATGCGCGCGCATCGCCCCATCTGCGCGGGCGGTGGCATGTTCCAACTGCTGCTTGAGTTCCTCCAGCCGGTTGAGCTGTTGCAGACGAAGGGTAGCCGCCGATGGCGCATCTTCTGCCCAGGCTCGAAACCCATCCCAGCGCCACAGATCACCCTCGGTGCTGACCAGTCGCTGACCGGGTTTCAGAAGCGCTTGCAGGCGAGCGGCGTCCTCGGGATCAATCAATCCGATCTGTGACATGCGCCGGGCCAGAACTTCTGGCACCGAAACATGGTTGCTAAGTGCCGTGACGCCTCCGGGAAGCATTTGCGGAGCGGCGTAACCGGGCAGAATAGTCCAGCCCGAAGGACCATCGGCCTCGACCTCGGGGGCACGCAGATCATCGGCGAGTGCCGCGCCCAATGCCTTTTCAAACCCCTGCTGCACCTGTAGGCGGTCCATCACCTGCCCACCCTCGGCGGTGTCGCGCTGCACCAGCTTGGCCAAGGCTGTGACCTCGGCGCGCAGCGCGTTGACCTCTCCCTCGGCCTCGGAGCGTGCGGCACGCGCCTCGGCCTCTTGTGCCTGAGCCTCTGCGCGGGCTTCGTCAGCATCCACCAAGGCCACCTCTGCTGCCTCGGCTGCGGCCACGGCACCGGCTTCGGCCTCAATTGCTGCGGCGTGATCGGCTTGCGCCTTGGCCAAGGCGTCGTGAGACTGGCTCTGCGCTGAGCGCGCGCGCTCAGCCTCGGCCTCGCTCTTGGCCAAAGTCTTGCGACTATCCTCCAGCAGGCGTTGCGCAGATTGATGGCGAGCTGCAAGGCGCGCAATATCCTCTGTCATCTGGCTGAGATCGTTCTCACGCTGTTGCAGGATCTGCGCTGCCTCGCGCGCCTCCGCCTGCGCGGCGTCCAATCGGGCATCATGCCCTTCGGCACCTTTGACGAGTTCACCAGCCTCCCAATCAAGTCGGGCAATGGTGTCGACAGCATCTCGGTTAAGCCCCGATTCGCGGTCAATATCGCGGGCCAATTGTTCGATCCGGCCACGCAGGGTGGCGATCCGGTCGCGCGCATTCACCTCTTGTTCGCTAAGGGCATCTCGCTGCACGCTCAGACGTTGCAGGATTGCAGCCGCGATGGCCTCTTCCTCGCGCAGTTTGGGTAGTGCTTCCTCTGCCTTTGCCCGGGCTTTGGCTGCCTCGCGCGCCCCAACTTCTGCACGCGCTGCTGCGGTGGTGCGGTCTCGAAGCTCATCCTCGGCGCGCGCGTGCGCGAAATCTGCCTCTTTCCAGCGACGATAGAGCAACAGCCCCTCGGCCAGACGCAATTCTTCGCCGATTTGCCGATAGCGCGCCGCCTGTTTCGCCTGCCGCGCCAATTGCGCCAGTTGCGCCGCCAATTGTTCGACAACATCGTCAACACGCGTCAGGTTGGTTTCTGCGCCGCGCAGTTTCAGTTCGGCCTCATGTCGCCGCTGATAGAGACCCGAAATCCCGGCCGCCTCTTCTAGAATGCGCCGACGCGATTTGGGTTTCGCATTGATCAATTCCGAAATCTGCCCCTGCCGGACGAGAGCCGGGGAATGCGCGCCGGTCGAGGCATCGGCGAACAGCATCTGAACATCGCGCGCCCGTACGTCCTTGCCGTTAACTTTGTACGCTGAGCCCACATCGCGGGTGATCCTGCGGACGATCTCAAGATGATCTGAGTCGTTGAAACCCGCCGGTGCCAACCGGTCGGAATTATCGAGATGGATCACCACCTCGGCAAAGTTTCGCGCAGGTCGCGTCGCGGCCCCGGCAAAGATCACATCCTCCATGCCATCGCCGCGCATCGCGGTTGGGCGGTTTTCGCCCATCACCCAACGCAGCGCCTCGAGCAGGTTGGACTTGCCACAGCCATTGGGTCCTACAACGCCGGTAAGACCGCCCGCGATGATCAGATCGGTCGGGTCGACAAAGCTCTTGAAGCCGGTCAATCTGAGTTTCGAGAACTGCACCTGCGCGCGTGCCCCTTATCCGGTGATTCCGTTGTCATCGGAGTTTGAGGCTCGGGGTGCCTACCTGTCAACGGCCAACCACAGCATATAGGGTGACATGGTCAGTTATCCACATGATATTGGGCAAAACTCTGCCGGCATTCAAAGAAACAATGCCGCAGACCGTCCTTGAGCGGTCGCAAACCACCTTGACGCATGCTGATGCAGCCTGCATACGGGAGTGGCAAGGTTCCTCGTTTCGGTGCAAAGCGCCGCGAGGATAAATGGGAATGACGTGCCGGCGGACCCAATCAGGGCGTCCATGCGTCAGCCGCCCCCGCGACTGTAAGCGGCGAGCCCCTGCCAGATGCCACTGAGGTGTAAAACCCTTGGGAAGGCGGCAGACAGGCGACGACCCGCGAGCCAGGAGACCAGCCCTGCGTTTGTTAATCCCGCCTCGGGTGAGAGGTGTAAAGGAGATACCGCTATGACCGCATTGGTTCAAACCGCTGCAAAATCAACCGTCCTGCCGTTCGTTGCCGCGATCTTTCTGGGCCTTGGCATCGTAACCGTCGCTGGCCATGTGCAGGCTTCTGCTCTGCATGACGCCGCACATGACGTGCGCCACGCGACCGGTTTTCCCTGCCACTAATCCATGTTCTCAAAAATCGTCACCAGCGCGTTGTTCGCTGGTTTCTGTGCGGGGCTGATTGCCGCCCTGTTACAGTTGGTGTTCGTGCAGCCTGTGCTTTTGCATGCAGAGCTATACGAGGGCGGTGACCTTGTGCATTTCGGCGCGGAGGCGGTTAGCGCTCATCCGGACCTGCCCGGTCTTGATCCGGTGCGCGATGGGCTGAGCCTGTTGTTCTCGGCATTGATCTATGTGGGCTATGCGTTAATTCTGGTTGCCGCCATGGGCGTGGCCGCCGATCGTGGTTTCACGATCAATGCGCGCAGCGGGTTAATCTGGGGCATTGCAGGATTTGTCGCGTTTCATTTCGCGCCTGCCCTTTCCTTGCCGCCAGAAGTGCCGGGCGTTGCCGCCGCAGACGTGGCCGAGCGTCAGGTCTGGTGGTGGTCCACTGTTGCAGCAACTGCGATTGCGCTCGCGCTCATCGCCTTTGGCCGCAACTGGGTCGTGTGGACGGTGGCAATTGTATTGATGCTGACGCCGCACCTCATTGGCGCGCCCCACCCAGATGAGCTATCGGGCCCGGTTCCGCCCGAGATTGCCGCGCTCTTCGCGGCACGCGCCTTGGGTGTCGGTTTTGCCGCTTGGGCCCTTCTTGGTCTCTTTGCCGGGTATTTCTGGCAGCGTGAGAGCACGGCAACCTGACAGGTCAACACCCTGGTGCCAAGGCGCCGGGGCCATCCGACAGGAGACAACACAATGGCCAAACCACTCGCCTTTCTCGGCATCGGCCTCTTTTTCGGCACGGGGCTGGGGTTTCTGGTCGCCGCCACATCCGGCGTGCAACTTGCGGGGCATGACCATGGCGCGGCGGTTCATGACCATAACGCCCATGACCACGGCGGGGCGGCGCATGCAACCCTGACCGAAGTCAGTGATCCCACTCCAGCAATGACGCTGACCCTGCATCCCGACGGGGCGCAGAGCCGTAATCTGCATATCGGCGTTGAGAATTTCATCTTTGACCCCGAGGGGGTGAATAGCCCAGCCGTGCCGGGGCGCGGTCATGCGCATCTCTATCTGAACGGTGTCAAGATCGCGCGAGCCTATGGACCGTGGATGCAGTTGGATGCGCTTCCGGTCGGCACGCATGAACTCCGCGTGACGTTGAATGCCAATGACCATACGCAACTGGCATCGAATGGCGTACCCATCGAGGCCACGATTGCGGTGGTGATCGAATGACCGCTCAGCCCGGCACGCGCCCAATCAGGCACTGCCGTAACCGTCCGGCGGGGCGCGCATCCTCGATCCATCCATCGGCGCATTCGGCATATAGCGCCGCGAAGGCCAGCGTATCCTCAAGATCGCCCGCGGGGTCGATATCGCCAAAGAGATACGTGGCCTTGCCCGGCGCGGAAAACGCCACGCTGAGCGGGCGACCGCAATTGGACATGCAGTCATGGTCCTGCACCGTGAACTCCATGCTCCGGTCGGCCAGCCCCACGCGCAGCCGGGCCGCAAAGCCCTTGCCATCCGTGCCCTCGCACGTAGAACAGACCACAATCCGGTGCACCATCGCCGATCCCCTTTTCCACCGGGCTTAGGCCAGCCGCCCCGCCCGATGCAAGCCCCCTGAAGGAGCCAAGAAAATGCAAGCCAAGATCCCAGCCACCGTCGTCACCGGATTTCTCGGGGCCGGCAAGACCACGCTGATCCGGCACATGCTCGAGAATGCAGGCGGCAGGCGCATTGCGCTGATCATCAACGAATTCGGCGATCTGGGCGTGGATGGCGACATCCTCAAGGGCTGCGGGATCGAGACCTGTTCGGAAGAGGATGTGATGGAGCTGTCCAACGGCTGCATCTGCTGCACCGTGGCCGAGGATTTCATCCCCACCCTGCAAAAGCTCTTGGACCGCGAGCGCGCGCCCGATCACATCGTAATCGAGACCTCGGGTCTGGCGCTGCCGCAACCGCTTGTGCGGGCCTTCAACTGGCCCGAGATTTCGACACGGGTGACGGTTGATGGCGTGGTGACGGTGGTCGATGGCAAAGCCGTGACCGAAGGGCGCTTTGCGCATGATGTGGCGGCGGTCGATGCACAGCGCAAGCTCGATGAGAATCTCGACCACGAAACGCCGCTCTCGGAACTCTTCGAGGATCAGATGGCCTGTGCCGACATGATCGTGATCAACAAATCCGACCTGCTGACCGAGGAGGAGCGCGCAACGCTGATCACGCGGCTGCGCGCTGATTCGCGCGAGGGCGTGCAAGTCGTGACCGCGACCATGGGGGCGCTGCCGGTAGAGGTGCTGCTCGGTCAAGGCATCGGTGCCGAGGCGGATATGGAGGCCCGGCATGAGCTGCACCATCATCATCACGACGACGAGGATGACGATCATCACGACGACGATGATGATGATCACGACCATCATCACGATCATGGCCACGATGCGTTCGAGAGCTTTGTAGTGACGCGGCCCGAGATCAGCGATCCAGCCAGCTTTGCCAAGCTGATCACGGAGGTGATCCGCGCCCATGATATCCTGCGCCTCAAGGGCTTTGCCGCCGTAGCGGGCAAGCCGATGCGCCTGACCATTCAGGCGGTGGGCCCGCGTGTGGACAGCTATTTCGATCAGCCTTATGGCGCCGGTCCGCGCCAAACGCGGCTGGTGGTGATCGGTCAGGCGGGGCTGGACCGGGCGGCGATCACAGCGGCCCTCTCGGCATGATCATCGTCGAGGCGGCAGACCCGCGGCATCCAGAGGCCAGCGCGCTCTTGCGCGCGAGCCATACGCTGATGGAATCGCTCTTTCCGCCCGAGGACAATTTCTTTCTCGACATCGACGCCCTCTGCGCCCCCGATATCCGGTTCTTTGCCGCGCGCATTCAGGCGCGGATGGTTGGCACCGGCGCACTCGCGCTGCGCGACGGTTACGGCGAAGTCAAATCCATGTTTGTTGATGAAGCGGCGCGCGGACGGGGAATCGCGGATGCGCTATTGCGTCGGATCGAGGATGAGGCGCGCGCGCTTGCCCTGCCCTGCCTGCGGCTGGAAACCGGTAACCTGCTTGAGGCGGCGCACAAACTCTATGCGCGCCACGGGTTTGTTCCGCGCGGGCCATTCGGGGACTATCCCAAGGCCGTCTCCTCCATCTTCATGGAGAAGTCGCTATGAGCCTATTTCGCGGTTTTCTCGGTCTTGGCCTTGAGCCTGGCAATCAGCTCTTCCTTGGAGGGACGCTTGCCGAACGGATTCTTGTCCGTGCCCGGTGCGTTATGCTCATTGTGACGCGGGATCTTGCCGCCTTTCTTGGGGGTGCCCTGTGCTTTGTAGTCCATGCTGTCGCCCTTTCGGCTCTGCGCCCCAATCCGGGCGGCTCTGATGCTGCTCTTGCCGCAAAGCCTGTCTTTGATCAAGCCGGAACCGTCTGATGCATCTGCTCGCAGCGACACCCGGGGTCATTGATGATGGCAAAGAACCGGTGGATCTGGGGCAGACGCCCGCAGATCTGATCTTCATTTCGGCCGCTGATACTGAATTGGCAGCGCTGAGTGCGGCACGCGCCGAAATGGCAGAGTCTCCGAGACTCCGGCTTGCCAATCTGAGCCATTTGCAACATCCGATGTCCGTCGATCTGCATCTCGATCACTGCGCCAGCAAATCGCGGCTGGTGATCGCAAGGGTGCTAGGTGGTGTGGGCTATTGGAAATACGGGGCCGAGCAATATGCCGCGCGCCTGCATGAGGCGGGCGTGCCTCTGGCGCTCTTCCCCGGCGATGACAAGCCCGACGCGGAATTGCGTGGGTTGTCCACCGTGCCGGACGCGGATTACGACGCGCTTTGGGCCTATCTGGTCGAGGGTGGACCAGAGAATGCCAGCAACTTCTTGCGTTATGCGGGGGCGCTGCTGGATGGTACGGACAAGCCTGCCGCCGCAAGCCCGTTGTTGCGCGCAGGGGTCTATTGGCCGGGGGCGGGCGTGGCGGGCCTGACTGCCGCGCAAGAGGCGTGGGGGGAAGGTCAGCCGGTCGCGCCGGTGATCTTTTACCGCGCGCTGGTGCAGGGGGCCGGGCTCCATCCGATCAACCGGCTGGTGAAATCGCTCTTGCGCGCCGGGCTCAATCCGCTGCCGGTCTTTGTCGCCTCGCTGAAAGACCCGGTATCGGTGGCGACGCTGGAGCATCTCTTTGGTGTGGCCCAACCTTCGGTGATCCTCAATTGCACGGCCTTTGCCGTGGGTTCGCCGCATGCGGGCGACGACAGCCCCGAGAACCCGCTTTCCATGCCCGCCGCCAATGGCGCGCCGGTGTTTCAGGTGGTGTTGGCAGGCTCTTCTGAAGAGACCTGGGCCAAGGGGCTGACCGGCCTCTCAGGACGCGATATCGCCATGAACGTGGCCCTGCCCGAGGTCGACGGCCGCATCCTCAGCCGCGCCATCAGTTTCAAGGGTGAGGCGTTTTTCGACGCGGCCACCGAATGCCACATCGCCACCTATCGTGCGGTCGGAGACCGAGTGGATTTCGTGGCGCACCTGGCCGCCAATTGGGCCAAGCTGCGCCAGACACCTGCGCCTAAGCGCCGTGTGGCGCTGGTCCTTGCCAATTACCCAAACAAGGACGGGCGGCTGGCCAATGGGGTCGGTCTCGATACGCCTGCGGCCACGGTGCACGCGCTGCGCTTGATGGCCGAGGCAGGCTACACTGTCGCCAATCCGCCTCAGGATAGCGACGCCCTGATGCGGGCGGTGATGGCGGGGCCGACCAACTGGCTCACGGATCGCGCGAGCCGCGACGGGGGCGAGACGCTGCCGCTTGATATCTACCTAGAGCATTTTAACGCCCTGCCGTGGGATCTTCGCGAGGCGATGACCGCCCGTTGGGGTCCCCCCGAAGATGACCCTTTCATCGTTCCACAAATACTCAAATCCGACGGCACCACCGGCGCAGGCTTTGCCCTGTCGATCCTGAATTTCGGTCATGTCGTGGTCGGGCTGCAACCGGCGCGGGGCTATAACATCAACCCGACTGAGACCTATCATTCCCCCGATCTGGTGCCGCCGCACAATTATCTCGCCTTCTATATCTGGCTGCGCCACTATTTTGGCGCGCAGGCGATTGTGCATATGGGCAAGCATGGCAATGTCGAATGGTTACCCGGCAAGGCATTGGCGCTGAGCGCCGAGTGTTGGCCCGAGGCGGTGCTGGGGCCGATGCCACATGTCTATCCGTTTATCGTCAACGATCCCGGTGAGGGCACGCAGGCCAAGCGCCGCGCGCAGGCGGTGATCATCGACCACCTGACCCCGCCGCTCACCCGCGCCGAAACCTATGGTCCGTTGCGCGATCTGGAGGCGCTGGTGGACGAATACTATGAGGCCGCCGGGGTCGATCCGCGCCGCATTGCCCATCTGCGCCGCGAAATCCTGACGCTGAGTTCTGCAACGGGACTCGACAAGGATGTCGGCATGTCGGGCACGGACGAGGCGGGCGATCTGGCGCGGCTCGATGCCTATCTCTGTGAGTTGAAAGAGGCGCAGATCCGCGACGGGCTGCATGTGTTCGGGCAGTCGCCGACGGGTCGATTGGAAGTTGATCTTGCCATAGCCTTGGCCCGGGTGCCGCGCGGCGATGGAAAGGGCGGCGATGCCTCGTTGATCCGGGCCTTGGCGACAGATCATGGGCTAGAAATTGACCCGCTCGATTGCGATATGGCGGCCCCTGCGGCTGAAAAACCGCTGGCTTTGGCAGACCTCAGCGCCGATCCGTGGCGCAGCAATGGCGACACGGTCGAGCGGCTGGAACTGATGGCGCAGCGCCTCTTGGCGGAGAGTGAGCAAGAGGTCGGACCGCATACAGCGGCGGTTCTCGCAGAGATTGCGGCGCGCATTCGCCCTGCCATTGCGGCCTGTGGGCCGGATGAGGGCGCAGGATTGCTGCGGGCGTTGGAGGGGCAGGCGATTGCCCCCGGCCCCTCGGGCGCACCAACGCGTGGGCGGCTCGATACCCTGCCCACGGGGCGCAATTTCTACAGCGTGGATAGCCGTGCCGTGCCCACGCCGACCGCTTGGGCCCTGGGTTGGAAATCCGCCAACCTCCTGATTGAAAAACATCTGCAAACCCATGGCGATTGGCCGCGCGCCCTGCTGATTACTGCCTGGGGCACGGCCAATATGCGCACTGGCGGCGATGATATCGCGCAGGCGCTGGCCCTGATGGGGGTCAAGCCGAAATGGGATGCCGCCAACCGCCGCGTGACCGGGTTCGAGATCCTGCCTGAGGGCGTGCTGGGACGACCGCGCGTGGATGTGACCCTGCGTATATCGGGATTTTTCCGTGATGCTTTTCCGCAGCTTATCGCGCTATTCGACAGCGCGGCGCGGGCGGTTCAGGGGCTTGATGAGGCCGAGGACAGCAACCCGGCCGCCGCGAGAGCGCGGAGCGAGGGGGTGGGGCCGCGTATTTATGGCTCGAAACCGGGGGCCTATGGCGCGGGACTTCAGGCGATGATTGACGAGCGCCTCTGGGCCAACAAGGCAGATCTGGCCGAGGCATATCTGACCTGGGGCAGCTATGCCTACGGTGTCAAAGAAGAGGGCACACCAGACCGAGTCAGGTTTGAAACGCGGCTGCGCCAGACCGAGGCGATTGTGCAGAACCAGGACAATCGCGAGCATGATCTGCTTGATTCTGATGACTATTATCAGTTTGAAGGTGGCGCCGCGGCGGCCGTGAGCACGTTGCAGGGGCGGGATCGACCGATCTATCACAACGACCATTCGCGCCCCGAACGTCCGCTCATCCGCACGCTGGAGGATGAGATCGGGCGGGTGGTGCGATCGCGCGTGGTCAATCCGAAATGGATCGCGGGGGTCAAGCGGCATGGATATAAAGGTGCCTTCGAGATCGCCGCGACAGTGGATTATCTCTTTGCCTTTGCGGCCACAACTGGCGCTGTGCGCGGCCATCATTTCGATCTGGTCGAGGCGGCGTTTCTGGAGGACGACGACACACGCGCGTTCATTGCAAATCACAACCCGTCCGCCCTGCGCGAACTGGCCGAGCGTCTCGCCGAGGCGATAGACCGGGGTCTTTGGATGCCGCGGTCGAATTCCGCGCGCGCGCGGATCGAGGCCGCTCGCAACTCTTCTCCTGCGCCCTGATCCGCCCCCGCTAGAACAACCATAGAAGAATCGCTCCGCTTTTTCAGTCTAAAGCGCTATTCTCTTGCGCAGCTTTCCAGACCTGAGGCTTGCCCATGCGTCGTTATCTGCCTGCCGGTGACCTCAACGCGGTTCACGCACTGCTGTGCCGCACCTTTGCCTATATGGAGGGGCGCATTGATCCACCTTCATCGCTGGCACATTTGGATATCGATGCGTTGCGCGTTTTAGCCGCGACCTCTGAGATCTGGGTCATCTCCGAGAGGAGTTACCCCACCGCCTGCATGATCCTGACACCACAGCCAGACGCGCTCTATCTCGGTAAGCTTGCGGTAGATGCAGGCCATCGAGGACAGGGATTGGCGGGTAAGATGGTGGCACACGCCGAGACTCGGGCAATAACACTTGGCCTGCCGCGCCTGCGATTACAAACCCGACTGGAATTGGTAGAGAACCATGCCACTTTTGCGAACCTCGGGTTCGTGATCACGGCGCAAACCGCTCATCCCGGTTATGATCGCCCGACCAGCGTGACGATGGAACGGTTGGTGCCAATACCTCTTGAAGATGCGCCCTAGACCTCACTCGCGCCGAATGCAGATGAGATCGACGTAACCGCGAAAGACCGGTTCTTGCTCGCACTCGAGGATCTGTGGCGGCGGTAGGGGTGGCACACCGGCGCCGCAATCAAGCTGTGCCTCCATTACCGCAGCATCGCCCCAGAGCCGTGCCACGCGACAGCCGCTGACAGACTCTATTGCCGCAACCCCGCGCGGGGCAACAGCGGCCAGGCGCGGCGCCCATTCCGGGCTGACACGCATCGCCTGCGCCCGCGTGCCCGCGACCCGCACATCAAAAGCGCTATGGCCGATGGTGATTCGCTGCGGCGCCAAAGTCTGAAATGCCGGGCCGGGAGAATTGCATCCGACCAAAGCGATTGTAAGAAACAAGGTGAGTCCGCGCAACATCATGGGACAGTCTTGTCCTTTGGGCGTTAAACAGGAGTTAAGGCGGTGCCGTCATATTTGCGGTTCATGTCGTTATGTGAAGTCGTTTTTAGATCACGAACCTTCGGATTCTCTCGATATGTGGAAATCGAGCAGGAGACATGCTGCAAACGCATGGATTTTCTCAGTATTTGCCATTGCGCGGTCACAAAAATCCATTATGTGCGCAGCGTGGCCATGAAGACGGCCCTGATCTAAACCCATAGGATGGAGGCAACTCGATGACCCGCGACGAACTGAACCGCGAACTGCGCGCGCATAGTGCCTCTTGGCAGGCTGTTGTGATCGTCTATGCAGCGATCATCGGGACATTTGTAATGTCCGCCATGGCTATCCTGTAATAGACTGATAGATCAACGGAATTCAGGCCGAGTGAGGGGCGGATGAGGACAACCTCTCCGCCCCGTCTTGCATTCCATCACGCGTTTGCGCCAGATATCTTGGGATCCTTTGGATCAATGCGGGCTGCTGCCGCATCGCCCACATTATCCACGCCACGCTCTTCCAGCAGCGTGGTCAGCCAATTCGGGTCCATCTCCGGCACGGAGCTGAGCAAGAGATCAGTATAGGGATGGTGCGGCGGCGTGAACATCTCGTCCTTGGGCCCCTGCTCCACCACTTTGCCATGCTGCATCACGACCACCTCATCGGCGATGGAGCGCACGGTGGCGAGATCATGGGTGATAAACATATAGGCCAGCCCCAGCTCGTTTTGCAGCCGGTCGAGCAGGCGCAGAATGCCCTCAGCAACAAGCTGATCAAGCGCAGACGTCACCTCGTCGCAGACGATAAAGGTGGGTTCCGCCGCAAGCGCGCGGGCAATACCGATGCGTTGCTTTTGCCCGCCGGACAACTCAGGCGGATAGCGGTTGTAATATTGCGAAGGTTCAAGCTCGATCAGGTCAAGCAATTCATCAACGCGGTTCTTGAGCGCCACACCTTTGAGACCGGAATAGAAGGCCGCGGGCCGTCCGATGATTTCCGAGATGCGAACCTTGGGATTTAGGGCTGTATCAGCCATCTGATAAATCATCTGGCACTGGCGCAATTGGTCCTTGGTGCGATCCTTGTAACTCGGCGGAAAGGGTTCACCCTTGAATAGAACTTCACCCTTGGACGGTGGCAAAAGGCCGGTTATCACCCGCGCCGTGGTGGATTTTCCAGAGCCGGATTCCCCCACAACAGCCACGGTCATGCCCTCGTAGATATCGAAACTGACATCATCCAGCACCTTGTCGCCGCCGGTATAGGAGGCGTCGACATTACGGATCGAGATCAGCGGCACGCCATCCTTGGGTCGGTGGCGCTGTGGGCTCTCAAAGCTACGAACCGCCCAAAGGGACTTTGTGTATTCCTCTTTCGGATTGTCCAGCATCTCTTTGGTCGAGGCTTCTTCGACTTCTTCACCCTTGAGCAGCACCTTGATGGTATCCGCCATCTGCGCCACAACCGCCAGATCGTGAGTGATATAGATCGCGGCGGTGTTGAACTGATCCACGATATCTCGGATCGCGGCCAGCACTTCGATCTGAGTGGTCACATCCAGCGCAGTTGTCGGTTCGTCAAAGATGATGAGATCAGGCCGACAGGACATTGCCATGGCCGTCATGGCACGCTGCAACTGCCCACCAGAGACTTGATGCGGATAACGAAAACCGATCTCCTTCGGATTGGGCAAGCGCAGCCTTTCGTAGAGGTCCATCGCATCCTCTTGCGCCTCCAGCCTCTTTTTGAGTCGATATTGCAAGGGCGCTTCGGTGTGCTGGTCGATGATCTTGTGCGCCGGGTTGAACGAGGCCGCAGCCGACTGCGCCACATAGGCGATACGCGAACCACGTAGCGCCCGGCGCTCGCTCTCGGACGCAGTCGTGAGTTCCATGCCATCAAACTCAATCGAGCCATTGGAGATGCGCGTGCCGTCACGGGCATAGCCCATACAGGCGGCCCCAATGGTAGATTTGCCTGCGCCCGATTCACCGATCAGGCCCATCACCTCGCCCCGGTGCAGGGTGAGGTCCACGCCCTTGATGATGTCGATCCAGGATTCGTCGGAATAGCCCTGAATCTTCAGGTCACGGATTTTGAGAAGAACGTCTTTTTTCTTGGGCATCGGTTCACACCTTCAGGCCAGAGGAGCGGTAGAGCATCCAGTCCACCACAAAGTTGACCGCGACGGTCAGCAGAGCGATAGCCGCCGCGGGAATAAGCGGGGTGATGTCACCAAACGAGATCAGCGTTGCGTTTTCGCGCACCATTGAGCCCCAATCCGCCGTGGGCGGCTGGATGCCGAGGCCGAGGAACGACAAGCCCGCGATGAGCAGGAACACAAAACAGAACTCGAGTCCGAATTCGGCAACCAACGGAGCGGTGGAGTTGGGCAGGATTTCACGCCGGATCAGATACCACGTCTTTTCACCCCGCAGCTTGGCCGCCTCGATATAATCCATCACCACGACGTTGCCAGCCACAGCGCGCGTCAGACGGAAAACTCGTGGACTGTAGATAACCGCAACGACGAGGATCAGAATGATCTCGGACGGGTTGAAGATAACGAGCATAAAGCCGGAAAACGCTGTCGAGACCCCGACAAGCACGGCCAAGCCAATGGCCCATCCGACAATACTGTTCTCGAAAATGGCAGTGACCATCAGAAGCCCAACGACTCCGGCAAAGCCCGTGAGCAGCCAAAAGCTGGTGGTGTCATTGGCCAAATCCCCGCCGAAAATCGACAGCATCAACAGCGCAAAGATCAACGATGGAATCGACATGATCACATCGGAGGTACGTGCCAAAGCCTGATCGAACCAGCCTCCGGTTGTCGCAGCGAGCAACCCGGCAAGAGCCCCCAGCAAGAACGCCATGACCGTGCCAGCAAGGGCCAGAGCAACGGTATTGCGGGCGCCGAATACCAGTCGGCTGAATACATCCCGCCCCAGTTGATCCGCACCAAGCAGCATGTTTGCATCTGCAGGGGCAAAGGCCGAGGTGATAACCTGAGCCTCACCATAGGGCGCGATGAGGGGGGCAAATATCCCTGCAATCGCGACGGTAAAGATCACGAACATGCCAAACGCTGCGGTAAGTGGCGCGGTGCGTAACTCCTTGGCCAGATTATGCGAGGCGATGGCGATCAGGAATTCACGGAACGCATAGGAGACCATCGCCGAGAGCCCCAATAGCCCCGCCAAGATGGCCACGATTCGCAATGCGGAAACACCGCCAATGATCCCTAGAATGAACGAAACCAGTGTTAGCGAGAACATAAGCAAGAAGGCAGAGCGTTTGTTGAAATAGGCCGCAAGGCAAGACGCGCCGAGAAGCAGAGTGTAGTAGATGATGACGAAAGCACTCATGTTTCTGCCCCCTTATTTTGGATGCCGCAAGCGCGGATTGGTGAGGATAGACCCCACATCCGCCGCGAGATTGAGCAGGATGAAAGTCGCGGCAAAGATCAGGCAGCAGGCCTGAACCACGGGGAAATCACGCTTGCTGACCGCATCAACCAAGGCCTGACCGATGCCCGGATAGACGAACACCACTTCAACCAGCACCACACCCGTAATGAGATAGGCCAGATTGAGGGCCACCACGTTGATGATCGGAGCCCAGGCATTCGGCAGTGCATGCTTGACGATCACCTTCCACGGGGGCGTGCCTTTGAGGCGTGCCATCTCGATATAGGGCGAGGCAAGCAGGTTGATGATCGCTGCGCGCGTCATGCGCATCATATGAGCCGTCACCACCAGCACCAGAGTCAGCGCAGGCAGAAAGGTGCGGTACAAGAGATCTCCAAAGCTCATGTCGTTGCTGAGGCTGGCGATGGCCGGGAACATGCCCGTCTTGACCGCAAGATACAGAATCAGGATGTAGCCCAAAAAGAATTCAGGGCTGGAGATCGAGGTAAGTGTCGCCACGTTCGCGACCCGGTCAAAAATCGAGTTGCGCAGAAGCGCCACAAGCACACCGAGCACAATTGAGATCGGCACCGCGATGGCGGCGGCATAGGCTGCGAGGAACAATGTATTGGCAAACCGCTCGCCAATCGTCTGGGCGACACTGGCACCGGTGACGATGGAATTGCCAAAATCGAGCGTCACTGCACCAGATAGCCAATGCAAATAGCGCAGGACGGCTGGCTGATCGAGCCCCATTTCCTTGCGCAATGCGGCCAGGTTCTCAGGCGTTGCGCCTTGCCCCAGAACGGCTTGCGCGATGTCTCCGGGCAAGAGCTCGACCATAAAGAATATGATTATGGAAATGACCAGTAGAATGATCAAACCCATTCCGAGCCGTTTTGCAACGAGCCCTAGGATGTCCCCCATCTTTCCCTCCTGCTGTTTTTTCGCCTGTCGCCTTGTGGTTCGGCGCGGCCTTTTATGGCTTAGGCTAACAGTTTTTTATGAGCCGGACGAAAAATAATTCTCGATTCAGGCCTGTCGCAATGACGCGATAGGCCGAAGCAGGGATTTCCCTGCCCCGGCGGCTAAAAACCCGGCACCTTTCGATGCCGGGTCGCAGATTGGCCTCAGGCTTCAAACCACCAGCGGCTTGCGGCACGCGCGCCGTCACAGCCCCAGCTTGCCGCAACCTGTTCATGACGTTTGACACCTTTGCCACGGGCATAGACCCAATTGTTGAAGAACGGCAGGAGGGTGCCGCCATCATCGCGCATCAGGAGGCACATTTCGCGATACATTTCGGCACGCAGCGTGTCATCCAGTTCTGACTTGGCCTGAAGCAACAACTCATTGAAGCGTTCATTCTGCCAGCGAGTCTCGTTCCAGGCCGCGTCATCTTTGTAGGCCAATGTGAACATCACGTCCGGGGTCGGACGCGCCCCCCAGGACACGGCGCTGAACGGTTTTTTCAGCCAAACATCCGAGTAGTATCCATCACTCGGCTCGCGCACGACCTTGATGTTGATACCTGCGGCCTTGGCCTGTTCCGCATAAAGCACGCACATATCGACGGCACCAGTATAGACGCTGTCTGCAACCGAGAGATTGACCGACAAGCCCTCTTGCCCCGCCTCTTTGAGCAGAGACTTGGCCTGATCGGGATCATACTCGCGCTGCGGGATGTCTTCTGGCCAATAGGGCTGCACCGGCGAGAGGTGGAAATCATTGCCTTTGGTTGCTGCGCCAAAGGCGATTTTCTCGATGATCTCGTCACGATTCATCGCAAGTTTCAGCGCCGTGCGCACGCGCACATCGCTGAAGGGTTCGGTGTCGCAGAACATCGGCATAGTGATCGCCCCACCTGAGGGGATATTGTCGACCGAGATGTCTGGGTTGCGCTGCAACAGCGCGAGCGTCTTGAGTTCGATCAGCGAGACGCAGTCTACATCGCCCGTCACCAGCGCCGTCTGGCGCGCGTTGGGATCGTTGAGGACGAGCATTGTCACCTTGTCGAAATAGGCACCTTCTCCGTGCCAGCCATCATGGCGGGTCAATTCCCAACGGATGCCGAATTCGCCCGAGTCGATCTTGTACGGGCCAGTACCGTCGCCCGATTTCCAGTCGATCGTGCCATCGCCGTTCGAGGGGCAGATGGCAAAGTGATAGTCTGTCATCAGCCAGGGCAAGTCGGCATTGCCCCGAGCAAGGCTGACCACAACGGTATGGTCACCATCCGCAGTGATGTCGGTCACATCGGTCAACAGCGCCTTGGCAGCAGAAGTCGAGCTATCGCCACGATGATGATTGAGGCTGTCGATCACGTCCTGAGACGTCACCGGCTTGCCACTGTGGAACGACGCATCGGGATTGAGTTCGAACGTCCACTGCATGGCGTCCGGTGAGGCCTCCCAGCTGGTAGCGAGATCCGGCCCAAGCGAATTGTCCGCCTCGATCAAGGTCAGATAACTGCGATGGGTATGGGCCAGAAAGATCATCTGGCGGGTCACATAGGTGCCCGGATCATGGGTGTCAGAAGTGTTGCCATCATGCACACCCCAACGGAACGTGCCGCCCGGAGTCGGGTTCGCAGCAGCGGACGTGCCCCATAGACCAGTGGCCGCCGAGGCCGTCATACCTGCTGCTGCTGCGAAATGCATGAAGGAGCGGCGCGAGATATCGCCGGTGCGCGCAGCTTGTGCGAGCCGGTCCAAAAGGACCTGATCGGTTTTCTTTTTCATTGGTTTTCCCTGTCTTGTTTTGAATCTGTCATTGGTGAGGCCGCAGCATCAGCCCACACTGAAAGCTTCCTTTTCAGTGGGGCTGCAAGGATGCTCAAATACGACATGTTTCTAACAGAACACGAAACGCCGCTTCTTTCCAGCGCTTAATCCAGCAAAGGAGAAGCTTTAAAAGGTCATAAATGCTGAGGTTTTCCGAGATTTCGCCGAGTTTTCTAACTGCGACGCATCCGTAGCTTGGCAAAGTAATCGAGCCGTTTCTTGAGCTCACGCTCGAACCCTCTCTCGACGGGCTGATACAGAACAGGGCGTTTCATGGTCTCCGGAAAGTAGTTTTGTCCCGAGAATCCATCCTCTGCGTCATGGTCATAAGCGTAGCCTTCGCCGTAGCCCTGCTCCTTCATCAAACGGGTTGGAGCGTTGAGGATATGTTTGGGCGGAGGCTCGCTTCCGGTTTTCTTTGCCTCGCGCAGCGCGGCCTTGTAGGCCGTATATCCAGCGTTGGATTTAGGTGCGAGGGCCAGATAGGCCACAGCCTGAGCCAGCGCCAATTCGCCCTCGGGGCTGCCGATCCGCTCATAGGTTTCCCACGCATGCAGGCAGATGGATTGCGCCTGTGGATCAGCGAGGCCGATATCCTCGATCGCCATGCGCAGGATGCGTCGCGCGAGATAGCGTGGGTCTTCACCACCTGTCAGCATCCGGGCCAGCCAATAGAGAGCGGCATCAGGATCAGAGCCGCGCACGGATTTATGCAATGCCGAGATGAGGTTGTAATGCTCGTCACCCGACTTGTCGTATTTTGCCGCGCGTTTCATCAGGCGGGTGGCAAGGGCGCTGCTATCCAGTTTTCCCTCGACCTTCCACGCCGCCACCTGCTCAATCAAGTTCAAGAGCGCGCGGCCGTCGCCGTCAGCCATTTCAAGCAAGGCCTCGCGCGCCGGACCATCGAGCGGCAAGGCGCGGCTCAACTCTTGTTCGGCACGTTGTGCAAGGCGTTCTAGATCAGCGAGCGCCAAGCGCGTCAGGACCAAGACCTGTGCCCGGCTGAGAAGGGCGGCGTTCAACTCGAAACTCGGGTTTTCCGTGGTCGCGCCGACCAAGAGGATCGTGCCATCTTCCATATGTGGCAAAAACCCATCCTGCTGTGCCTTGTTGAACCTGTGGATTTCGTCAACGAAGAGCAGGGTGCCGCGGCCTTGAGTGCGGCGATGCTTGGCCTCTTCGAACACTTTGCGCAGTTCTGGTACGCCGGTAAAGATCGCACTGATCTGGATGAAATGCAGATCCGTTTCATCGGCCAAGAGCCGGGCAATCGTGGTCTTGCCCACGCCGGGCGGGCCCCAGAAGACCAACGAGGAGAGGCTGCCGGAGGCAAGCATCACGCCGAGCGGGGCTTCGGGGCCAAGCACCTGATCCTGTCCGATGACATCAGTGAGGCGACGCGGTCTGAGCCTGTCGGCCAAGGGGCGAGGACCCGTGTCGGGACGCGGCGTGTCGCCAGTATCAAAGAGATCCGCCACCGCTCAGATCCGGAACCGCAGCGCCATGCGCCGGCCACCACGCTGCACCTCAAGGGCCAAGGTTGTCTCGGCACGCTCCAACGCCGCGGCGGCACTTGCACTATCAGGAGTGGTGCGACCATTGACGGACCGCAAGATATCGCCTGCGCGCAATCCGGCACGCGCACCGTAGGGGCCGGGATCATCCACAATCACCCCCTCCGACAGAAGCGGAAGGCGGTAGTCCTCGATCACGGCGGGGTTGATCGTCGACAAGGACATTTGAGGGATTGCGGCACGCGGGCTGGTCTCCAGTCGGTTGCGCGGTGGGGTGTCGGGGGCGGCGATCATGTCCACCTCGATCTCTTGCACAACGCCATCGCGCAGGCGCGTGATTGTGGTCTTGGACCCGAGTCCGGCCAGAGACATGCGATAGATCATCTCTGCGGGGCTGTTGACGGGCTGACCGCCGACCATCGTGATTACGTCGCCGGGGCGGATGTCGCGGACAAAGCTGCTGAGGGGATGCACCTCTGAAATCACGATGCCGTCGGGGCCGGCGATGCCAAGCCCCTCGGCCATATCCGAGGTTACAGGCTGACCACCCAAACCCGCCCAAGGGCGTTCAAATGTCGTTTTTCCATCCCGCGCCTGTGCCACGAACTGTGCCACCAAGGCCGAGGGAATGGCAAAGCCGATACCATTCGATCCCCCCGAGCGCGAAAGAATTGCTGTATTGATTCCAATAAGATGGCCGTTCACATCGACCAGAGCGCCACCCGAATTTCCGGGATTGATCGGTGCGTCGGTCTGGATGAAATAGCCACGCGCATTGCCGGTGGCCGTGCCAGAGCGGGCAAGGCCGGAGACGATTCCGCTGCTGACGGTTTGGCCCACGCCAAAGGGGTTACCGATGGCCAGCACCAATTCGCCGACCTGCACGGTGTCGCTGTCGCGGAGGGCGAGGGCGGGCAGGAGCGGTGCATCCTCGATCTGGAGGACGGCCAAATCCGCCTCTTCATCGCCCAAGAGGACGCGGGCGGCGTACTCGCGGCGGTCATTGAGGACCACGCGGATATCTGTGGCCTCACCCACGACATGATAATTCGACACGACGATTCCATCCTCAGAGAGGACCACACCGGACCCAAGAGAGTTTTGAACGCGCGGGCGTGTTGCGCCGAAGTCATTGAAAAATCTCTCGAAAAACGGATCTCCCCGGAATGGGCTGGCGCGGGTGGCGACGACGCGGCTGGCGTAGATATTCACCACTGCCGGAGCGGCCTGTTGGACGACCGGGGCAAAGCCCAACTGAATTTCGACAGGCGAGACCGGCACGCGGGTTTCGGCGTGTGGCAGGCCGGGAAGGGCCAGTAAAACAAGGCAGAGAAGGCGGAACATGACAGGCTCCCCAAGGGTGATCTTGGCCTTTGAGATATGCTGGGAGTGGCGCGGCAATGCAAGGCTTTGCGGCGTCTTGCGGTGGCATATCCCCGAGGTCCGACATGCAAAACCCCCGCCGGTGAGGGCGGGGGCGTATCTGTAACCACTTGAAATGGTTATGATCTTATTCGTCGTCAGACATTTCAAACGCTGCGACGCGCGCCTTGTCGGCGGCACCTTTGGCGTCGACGTCACGGTCCACGAATTCGATGATGGCCATGGGTGCCATGTCACCATAGCGGAAGCCGGCCTTGAGAACGCGGACGTAACCGCCCTGACGTTCCTTGTAGCGGGGTCCGAGAATGTCGAACAGTTTGGCCACATAGGCATCCTGCTTGAGCTGGCTCGCAGCCTGACGGCGCGCATGCAAATCCCCACGTTTTCCGAGGGTTATCAGCTTTTCGATGATCGGACGCAGTTCTTTTGCCTTGGGCAATGTGGTCTTGATTTGCTCATGTTCGATGAGCGAGCCGGCCATGTTCGCCCACAGTGCCTTGCGGTGCTCGTGGGTGCGGTTGAGGCGGCGGTATCCTCTTGCGTGACGCATTTTCTATCTCCTAAGCGTTTGTGCTTTGTCCGGCGGTCTGATGCGTGTCAGCCGCTCTCCTTGGGGCGGGATTGCCCGGGTCGCGATGCGTACATGGCGTACCATGTGTACGCGGGTTTTGTACACTGGGTTGAACGGTGCGCAGAGGCTGCGCACCGCCCAAAATCTTAGAACGCGTCTTCGAACTTTTTGGCGAGGTCTTCGATGTTGTCTGGCGGCCAATCCTCGACATCCATGCCAAGGTGCAGACCCATGCCCGAGAGAACCTCTTTGATCTCGTTGAGCGACTTGCGGCCAAAGTTCGGGGTGCGGAGCATCTCGGCTTCGGTCTTTTGGATAAGATCGCCGATATAGACGATGTTGTCGTTCTTGAGGCAGTTCGCGGAGCGGACCGACAATTCCAACTCGTCCACTTTCTTGAGCAGGAGCGGGTTGAATTCGAGACCATCGTCGTCGTCCTGACGGCTGGCCGATTCGGGTTCGTCGAAGTTCACGAAGATCGACAGCTGATCCTGAAGGATGCGTGCGGCGTAGGCCACGGCGTCATCTGGGGTGATCGAGCCGTCGGTTTCGATCTTCATCGTCAGTTTGTCGTAATCCAGCACCTGACCTTCGCGGGTCGGCTGGACCTCGTAGCTGACCTTGGAGATCGGCGAGTAGATGGCGTCAATCGGAATGAGACCGATGGGCGCATCTTCGGGTTTGTTCTTGTCGGCAGCGACATAGCCCTTGCCCTGATTCACGGTCAGTTCCATGAACAGGTCAGCACCTTCGTCGAGGTGACAGATCACGTGATCCTTGTTGAGGATCTCGATGCCGGCGCTGTCGGAGATGTCACCGGCGGTGACGACGCCCGGACCCTTGGCATTGACCGAAAGACGCTTGGGCCCTTCGACTTCCATGCGGATGGCCACGCCCTTGAGGTTGAGCACGATGTCGGTGACGTCTTCGCGGACACCGGCAACCGAGGAGAATTCGTGCAACACGTTGTCGATTTGCACGGCGGTGATGGCCGCCCCTTGCAGGGACGACAGCAGCACGCGGCGGAGCGCGTTGCCCAGCGTGAGACCAAAGCCGCGCTCAAGCGGCTCGGCAATCAGCACTGCCTGACGCAGCGGGTCATTGCCCGGTTTGACGTCAAGCTGTGTCGGCTTGATCAGTTCAGCCCAATTCTTGTGGATCATGCGTCCCTCCATTCTTGCTCTGTTCCCATGTCCAAAGGTCCAGAACGCCCGAGGATGTAAAATGACGAAAGCGGGACCGCGCCATAGCGCGGCCCCACCAAGAGATTTGTCGGATCAGACCCGGCGGCGTTTCGGCGGGCGGCAGCCATTGTGAGCCATCGGGGTCACATCACGGATCGAGGTGATGTTGAAGCCAACAGCGGCCAGAGCGCGCAGCGCCGACTCACGGCCCGAACCCGGACCCTGAACTTCGACGTCGAGCGACCGCATGCCATGTTCCTGCGCCTTTTTGCCTGCATCTTCGGCAGCCATCTGAGCGGCGTAGGGCGTGGATTTACGCGAGCCTTTGAACCCGCAGGTCCCGGCAGAGGACCATGCGATTGCATTGCCCTGCACATCCGAGATCAGGATCTTGGTGTTGTTGAAAGACGAGTTCACATGAGCAACGCCGGTGGCGATGTTCTTGGAGACCTTTTTCTTGGTGCGTTTGGTTTCGCGTGCCATATTGAATGCCCTCCCTTATTTCTTCTTGCCGGCAATGGCTTTTGCCGGGCCCTTGCGGGTGCGAGCATTGGTGTGGGTCCGCTGACCACGCACCGGCAGATTGCGGCGGTGACGCAGGCCACGGTAGCAGCCCAGATCCATCAAACGCTTGATGTTCATCTGGGTTTCACGGCGCAGGTCACCTTCGACGGTGAAATTCGCGTCGATGTGTTCGCGCAGGGCCAGAGCCTCGGCATCCGACAGCTCGTTCACGCGACGCGAGGTGTCGATGTTGAGGGCTTCGCAGATGGATTTAGCCGAAGAATGGCCGATTCCTGTGATATAGGTGAGGGCGATTGGAACCCGTTTGTTGGTCGGGATATTGACGCCGGCGATACGTGCCAAGTGCAGTTTCCTTTTTCGTTGCGGTTCCGTAGCACCAGAACCTTTTTTCACAACGTAAGCCCGAGGCGATCACGCACCGGGCCGCGGCTGATATCAGATGGGCGATTCGCAATTCGGGGGCGACCCGGAAATAGAATCAATCTCGCGTTCGAGATAGGGCTGGTTAGGGGGAAATGAACGGAGCGTCAAGACCCCGGCCCCCGGCATTGCCCTATTTGTCAAGTGCTTTGGCAATCTCGGCCTGAACCGCATTGATTTCCTCCAGACCGTCGACCGAGGTCAGTTGGCCATGAGCGTAGTAATAGCCGATGAGCGGGGAGGTTTTCTTGTAATATTCCATCAGGCGGTTGCGCAGCGCGTCTTCGTTGTCGTCGGCGCGGCGCATGACATCCGTCGAGCCGCATTTGGCACATTTGCCATCGGCGGGCCAGGGTTTGGTGATGTCGTTATAGACCTCGCCGCAGTTGCCGCAGGTCGAACGGGCCGTGATGCGCTGAACCAGTGCTTCGTCATCGACACGCAATTCGATCACAGCCTCCAACGTCTCGCCCATCTCTTCGAGCAGGTCGGCGAGGGCATCGGCCTGTGCCAGCGTGCGTGGGAAGCCATCAAAAATGAAGCCACCCTTTTGTTCACCCTGCAATTGTTCGCGGATGAGGCCGATCACGATCTCATCGGTCACAAGATCGCCGCGCGCCATGACATCGGCGACGATCCGCCCCATGTCCGAGCCGCTGTCCTTGGCGGCGCGCAGCATGTCGCCGGTGGAGAGCTGGATCATGTCCCGGCTCTCGACCAGGTAATGCGCCTGTGTGCCCTTGCCCGCGCCCGGCGGTCCGAGAAGAATGATATTCATCTGCGCGCCGGGGCTTTTCTGCGGGAGCGTTTCTTGCCCTTGCCGCTGAGCTGGGATTTCTCGATCAGCCCTTCGTATTGATGGGCGAGGAGGTGCGATTGCACCTGCTGGATCGTGTCCATGGTGACGGAGACCACGATCAGCACGGATGTGCCGCCAAAGTAGAAGGGGATCGCGAATTGATTGCGCAGCACCTCGGGCAGAAGGCAGACCGCCGCGAGATAGGCAGAGCCAAGAACCAGCACGCGGACAACGACATAGTCGAGATATTCCGCTGTCCGCTTGCCCGGACGGATGCCGGGAATGAAGCCGTTCTGGTTTTTGAGGTTTTCCGCCACGTCATCGGTCTTGAACGCGACGTTGAAGGTGTAGAAATAGGCAAAGAACACGATCATGATCGTGAAGAACAGCAGATAGAGCGGCTGGCCGGGGCCGAAATAGGCCATCACGGTCGAGAGGACCGGATTGGTCGTACTGCCCGAGAATGTGGTGATCGTCGCAGGCAGCAGGAGCAGCGAGGAGGCAAAGATTGCCGGGATCACGCCTGCCGGGTTGACCTTGACCGGCAGGTGCGAGGAGCCGCCATCATAGATCTTCATGCCCACCTGACGGCGGGGATATTGAATGTGGATCTTGCGCAGGGACCGCTCCATGAAGACCACGAAGGCGATCACGGCGACGACCATCACCATCACGCCGACGATCACGGCAGGGCTGACAGCGCCGGAGCGGCCAGAGGCGAAGAACTGCGCCAGAGCGGCGGGCACCTCGGCGATGATGCCGACAAAGATGATCAGCGAGATGCCGTTGCCGACGCCGCGCGCGGTGATCTGTTCGCCCAGCCACATCAGGAACATGGTGCCGCCGACCAGCGTGATCATGCAGGAGACGATAAAGAACATGCCCGGATTCGTGACCATTTCGCCGGATTGCAGGCTGACCGCCAGACCGTAGGATTGCAGCGTGGCGAGGACGACGGTGCCGTAGCGGGTGTATTGGTTGATCTTCTTGCGACCCTGCTCGCCCTCTTTCTTGAGTTGCTCAAGAGCGGGCACCATGGCCGTCATCAACTGAACGATGATCGACGCCGAGATATAGGGCATGATCCCCAGAGCAAAGATGCCCATGCGCCCGAGTGCGCCGCCGGTAAACATCGACAGCATGCCGCCAATGGACGCCTGCGCGCCTTCCATGAATTCACGCAGCGCGATCCCATCAATCCCCGGCACGGGGATGAAGGTGCCCAGCCGGTAGACAATCAGCAGGCCGAGGGTGAACAGGATGCGTTTGCGCAGTTCGGTGGCCTTGCCAAGCGCGGACCAGCTAGTGTTGGCCGCCATTTGCTCTGCTGCAGATACCATTCGCGGGTCTCTTTCATGTGACAACGCCGCCTTGGGCTGTTTTCCAGCTCAGGCGGCGTCAAAGGAAAACTTGGGCCATATGTAAGCGGCACGGGTGCCGCTCACAACCTCTTATTCAGCCGCCTGCGCGGTTGTGACCGAGAGGGAGCCGCCGGCCTTTTCGACCGCTTCGATCGCGGAGCGCGAGGCGCCTGTAACCTGAATGGTCAGCTTGACGGTCACGTCACCCTTGTTCAGGACGCGGATGCCATCGAGTTTGCGGCGCACCAGACCGGAGGCGACGAGCGCATCCTCGGTGATCGGGGCGGTTGCGTCGATCTTGCCGGCTTCGACGAATTTCTGGATCAGACCCAGATTGATGACGGCAAAGGATTTGCGGTTCGGCTTGGTAAAGCCGCGCTTGGGCAGGCGCTGATAGAGCGGCATCTGGCCACCCTCGTAGCCACCGATCGAAACACCCGAACGGGATTTCTGACCTTTGATACCCCGGCCACCGGTTTTGCCCATGCCGGAACCCGGACCACGACCAATGCGCTTGCGCTTTTTGGTGGCACCGGGATTGTCGTGCAGTTCATGCAGTTTCATTGTCGCTATCTCCTTGCCGGATGCGGCCCCCAGCGACGGGAGCGGCCGAACGCGGCGTGTGTGGGTTGAGTCGGACCCCAAGACGGGGCCACCGGGGGCGTATAGACGCAGGGCGCGTCGGGATCAAGGGCTGAGAATGCGTTGGCTGTCGTGGTTTGCACGGGCGGGCCTCAGCGAATCTTGGCGTCACTGGCCAGTGACCGATGACGAATTGATCTGCCACAACTTTTCAAATACTGCGCCAGTCGGTAAGTCTAGGGAAAGTTCGCAACCAGATTTGACGTCTGATGGTTAAAGGGTCCTAGATGATGCGGTTTTTCAGCAAGTCCCCTCCGCCCGTTCCGGTTTCGGAACAGAAGCAAGAGGTGCGGTTTACCGCAGCGGATGCGGCCTTGGCGCTGGAGCAAAGAGGACCGCGCCTCTTGGAGTTTGTGGCGAATTGCGTCGAGCCTCAGGCTCTGGGGGTGGAGATTGGCCCGTTTGACCGCCCACTTTTGACCCGCCCGGACTGGAATGTGCGCTATGCGGACGTCAATACGACGGACGACCTCAAATATCTCGCGGGTCGCAGCCCGCTGCGGCATGTCGAGAAGGTTGTCGAGGTGGATTACGTGCTGAAGTCCGTGTCCTTGCCGCGCGCGATTTCCGGGCATGGGGTCAAATTCGTCTTTGGGTCGCATGTGTATGAGCATATTCCGAACCTTTTGGGATTTCTGCGCGACATCGCGACGGAACTGGGCCACGGGGGCACAGTCATCGGCGCCTTTCCGGATCGGCGCTACACCTATGATATCGACCGCCCAAGAACGACATTGGGGCAGTTTCTGGACCGCGATGCGCGGGATATTTCCAAGCCGGACCCGCAAACCGTGTTCGATCATTTCTATCACAACAGAGAGGTCAAAGCGGGTCAGATCTGGACTAAGGGTGCGGATCACGGTGCGCCGCGGAGATTTTCCCTCAGCCATGCGCAAGAGATGATGCAGCAGGCCCAGACGCGCTATGTCGATGTGCATTGCAACGTGCTCACGGATCAGGAATTTGTCGACCTGACGGAGGTTTTTCCGGAGCTCGGGATCAACCTGGGTCTGCATGCCTTGGTCAAGACCTATCGCCCACTGCACGAATTCCATTTTTGCCTGAAGGTGTTATGACGACGTGCCGCAGGGGGCATGACCCCTGAAAGCGTGGCGTCCTCTCTGGACATGTGGCGGGATCGCGATAGGCTGCGGGTACTGCCGTGACCGGAGGCCCGCGATGCGCGCACTGACGCTCTGCCTTGCCCTGACGTTTCTGCAGGGACCTGCGCCCATGGCGGCGACGGGATGCGCCACCGATGCGATGTTGGTGTTTGACGGGTCGGGGTCCATGGCGGAGGTGGGACATGATCCGACCGCTCCGACCCGGATTATCGAGGCGCGCGTAGCCCTGCGGCGGGTGATGCCCGAGATTGCGCCCTATCGGCGGATCGGCCTGTTGAGCTATGGCGCGGGGGGCAGTCATCCCTGTTCCGGGATCACGCGCCACTTTGGCCCGATGCCGGATGCCGGGGCTGCGGTGGTGGCGGGAATCGAGGCGTTGACGCCCGGTGGCCTGACCCCGATTGCCGCCTCAGTCGCGGCGGCGGCGGAGGTCTTGGGCTATCGCACGCAGCCGGGCATCGTGGTCTTGGTCACGGATGGCAATGAGACCTGCGGCGGCACGCCCTGTGCGCTCGGGACGGCGCTCGCGGCCGAGGCGCGCGACCTCACGGTGCATGTGATCGGATTTCGCGTGGTGCATGACCCGTTTTCGTGGAACAGCCCCGAGGCGCAGGGCTATGACGGGCAGACGGTTGCCAAATGTCTGGCGGATGCGACGGGGGGATTGTTCGTCTCGACCGAAACGGTGGACGAGTTGGCGGCAGCTCTGCGCGAGACGCTGGGCTGTCCGCTGATCGGCGGGCTGTGGGTGGAAGCCCCGCCGCGTGGGCGGGGCTGATCGTTCAGGCCGTGAGGCCCTCGGGCTCTGTCAGTCCATTTGCGCGGCAGCAGGCGGTGAGGGTATTGGCCAAGAGGCAGGCGATGGTCATCGGACCGACGCCACCCGGCACCGGGGTGATCGCCCCAGCAACAGCGGCAACCGAGGCGTAATCGACGTCGCCGACGAGGACGGTCTTGCCGTCCCGCTCGATCCGGTTGATGCCCACGTCGATCACGGTGGCCCCCGGCTTGATCCAGTCGCCCGGCACCATTTCGGGGCGACCGACGGCGGCCACGACGATATCCGCGCGGCGGCAGACATCGGCGATGTCCTTGGTCCGGCTATGGGCAATCGTGACGGTGCAGCTATCGCCCAAGAGAAGCTGTGCCATGGGTTTTCCGACGATGTTCGAGCGGCCAAGCACCACGGCATCCATGCCCGCAAGCGAGCCGTGATGGTCGCGCAGCATCATCAGGCAGCCTAGGGGCGTGCATGGCACCATGGATTTCTGGCCGGTGCCCAAGAGGCCCACGTTGGAAATGTGAAAGCCGTCGACATCCTTGGCCGGATCAATCGAATTGATCACCAGATCGGAATCGAGATGTTTCGGGAGCGGCAATTGCACGAGGATGCCATGCACGGTGGCGTCCTTGTTGAGCTGGTCGATCAGCGCCAGAAGATCCGCCTCGGACGTGTCTACGTCAAGTTTGTGCTCATAAGAGTTCATGCCCACCTCGACGGTCTGCTTGCCCTTGGAGCGGACATAGACCTGACTGGCCGGGTCTTCGCCCACAAGCACCACCGCGAGACCCGGCGTGATGCCGTTCTCGTCTTTCAGGCGCGTCACATGCGACGCCACCTTGGCGCGCACCTCTGCGGCAAAGGCCTTGCCGTCGATCACTTTAGCCGTCATTCGCAGCCCTTTCCTCATTCTTGAACTATTCACGCCCAACGCGTAGCGCCGCCCGAGGCACTATACCCCGGGCGGCGCTGTTGGGTTTGGCTTAAAAGAGACCTTCGATCTGACCATCCGCATTGAGACGGATCGTCTCGGCGGCAGGTTTGCTGGGCAGGCCCGGCATGGTCATGATCTCGCCGCAGACCACCACGACAAAGCCAGCACCGGCCGAGAGCCGCACTTCGCGGACCGGCACGGAGTGGCCGGTGGGCGCGCCGCGACGGTTCGGGTCGGTGGTAAAGCTGTACTGCGTCTTGGCCATGCAGACCGGCAGATGGCCATAGCCCTGCGCTTCCCATTCCTTGAGTTGATTGCGGATTTTCTGGTCCGCGAGCACTTCGTCGGCGCGGTAGATGCGCTTGGCGATGGTCTCGATCTTGTGGAAGAGCGACATCTCGTCAGGGTAGAGCGGTGCAAAGTTGGCTTTGCCGGACTCGGCCAGTTCGACCACCTTGCGTGCCAGAGGCTCCGAGCCTTCAGAACCGAGTTCCCAGTGGCGCGACAGAACCGCCTCGGCACCGTGGCCCGCGACATACTCTTTCACGGCTGCAACCTCGGCGTCGGTGTCGGTGACGAAGTGGTTGATCGCAACCACGACCGGCACACCAAAGGATTTGACGTTCTCGATGTGACGCCCAAGGTTGGGGCAGCCAGCCTTGACCGCGTCGACATTCTCGGCACCCAGATCTGCCTTGGCCACGCCGCCGTTCATCTTCATCGCGCGGACCGTGGCCACGATCACCACGCAATCGGGCGCAAGACCCGCCTTGCGGCATTTGATGTTCATGAACTTTTCAGCGCCAAGGTCAGCACCAAAGCCCGCCTCGGTCACAACGTAATCGCTGATCTTGAGCGCGGTGGTGGTGGCGATGACCGAGTTGCAGCCATGCGCGATATTGGCGAAGGGGCCGCCATGCACGAAGGCGGGGTTGTTTTCCAACGTCTGCACGAGGTTCGGCTGCATCGCGTCCTTGAGGAGCACGGTCATCGCGCCCTCGGCCTTGATGTCGCGGCAGAAGACGGGTGTCTTGTCGCGGCGGTAGGCCACGATCATCGAGCCGAGACGGTCTTCGAGATCCTTGAGGTTCTTGGCGAGGCAGAGGATCGCCATGACCTCGGAGGCCACGGTGATGTCAAATCCGTCTTCACGGGCAAAGCCGTTGGACACACCGCCCAGCGAGGATGTGATCTGGCGCAGGGAGCGGTCATTCATGTCCACCACGCGACGCCACACGACGCGGCGGGTGTCGATGTCAAGCTCGTTGCCCCAATAGATGTGGTTGTCGATCATCGCGCTGAGCAGCGAATGCGCCGAGGTGATGGCATGGAAATCGCCGGTGAAATGGAGGTTCATGTCCTCC
Organism: Roseovarius sp. MBR-51; assembly: GCF_053628575.1. Classification (NCBI taxonomy): domain Bacteria; kingdom Pseudomonadati; phylum Pseudomonadota; class Alphaproteobacteria; order Rhodobacterales; family Roseobacteraceae; genus Roseovarius; species Roseovarius sp. MBR-51. The sequence continues at coordinate 247,652 of NZ_JBRJGQ010000008.1, read as the reverse complement.
ATCGGCACGACCTGCGCATAGCCACCGCCCGCGGCCCCGCCCTTCATGCCAAAGTTCGGCCCGAGCGAGGCCTCGCGGATGCAGACAGTCGCCTTTTTGCCGATTCGGTTCAGGCCATCGCCGAGACCGACGGTGGTCGTGGTCTTGCCTTCGCCGGCGGGGGTCGGGTTGATGGCGGTCACGAGGATGAGGCGACCGTTCTTGTTGCCCTGCACCGAATCGATGAACTTCTGGCTCACCTTGGCCTTGTCATGTCCGTAGGGCAGCAGATCTTCGTTGGAGATGCCGCGCTTTGCGCCAATCTCTTGGATCGGACGCTTCTTTGCCTCGCGTGCAATCTCGATATCGCTCTTGTAACCCATAGTCGTTTCCTTCCCTTGTCTGTTGAGCCTGGTCTGACCACGGTCATAGCCAATCCCCGGCATCCCACAGCATGCGAATCCGACACATGGACCCGTGGTTGCGGCGGGCTGTCGCAGTCTGTGTCGGATCGGAAACGATTTTGGGGACTTTCAGAGCAGGCTGCCACGGGCACGGGGCAGCTCGGACCAGATCGGTTGATCGGGAATATGCAGGCGCAGGGTATCGCCGCGGTTGAGCCGTCCCTCGCGCTCGACCCAAGCGGTGACGCCGCGCCGCCCCAAGGCCGCGCGCTTGAACCGCGCGCCGAACCCCGGCGCGTATCCCTCGATCACCTTGGCGGGCAATTGGCAGGGGCGGTTCTCCATATCCACCACCAAAGTCACCCCATCCGGCCCTTGCAGGCGCGACGAGGGCGGCAGGTGGCTGAGATCGGGAATACCCTCGATTACCAACGACGCCCCGAGCCATGCCGGGTCGAGCCGCGCTATGCCCATGGTCGCGGCGATAGCTGAGAGGTCTTCGACCGAGAGCACCGAGAATTGCCGCACATTGCGAATCTCGGTGTTGCGGGGATGTTGTGACAGCACGCGGCTACAGGAGGGACGCGTCAAGCCCGCGTGTTCCTCGCCCGCGATTCCGGCGAAGGTCACGTCCACGGCGTCGAGCGGTTCCGATTCGAGCGTGGCGTCGCGGCGGGCAACCCGGCCCAACCATGTGAGTCGACCCTCATAGTCAGTTGGGATCAATGCAGGCATTGGTGCGCGCCCCGTTTTTCTTGGTGACAAATACTCGCCCCGCAGGGTCGCTCGCCGTGCGGCTCAGACGGTGAGGGTAAAGAACAGGCGGCGGAAGGGGAAGAGCACCGTGCCATCGGCGCGGACCGGATAGGCGGTGTGCATTACCTCTTCGTAGCGGCGGATGAGATCGGCCTTTTCATCCGGCTCGAGCGCGGCCAGTACCGGGCGGGCATAGGTGCTCTCGGTGTAGCGGCGCACCGGATGGCTCCCGGGTTCTGCGGTGAGGCGTTGGTAATAGTCGGTTTCCCAGAGGCGGAATTGACCGAGGGGGGCCAACAGTTCCTCGTATCTGATCGGGGTCATCACGCCGGGGGTGCCCATTTTCTCGACCCGGCCGTCAAAGAGCTCTTCGGCGAGCGAGAGCCAGACGCGGTGGGACGGCGCCTTGTTCTGATGTGGCATCTGCACGGCGAGCGTGCCGCCCTTGCCCAGCATGCGCACCAGCCGGGGCATCAGGGCCTCGTGATTGCCGACCCAGTGCAGGGCCGCATTGGAATAGATCAGACCCGGCGCGCGGCGCGGATGCCAATCGGCAATGTCGCCCTGTTGCAGCGCATCATAAGCACCGGCCGCACGGGCCTTTTCAAGCATGGCGGGGCTGGCGTCGACGCCGACGATGGTGCGATTGCCCGCACGGGCGCGCAGCGCCTCGGCCATCACGCCATTGCCACAGCCGAGATCGACCACATCGCCCGCGCCCATTTGCCCGACCGCGTTTAAGAGATCGAGGGCGGGGCGCAGACGTTGATCCCGGAACCTTGCATAGGCTCCGGGATTCCAGTCTTGTTTCGCGGGAGTTGTGCTCACGTCGAGGGCTCTGGCTCCAGCCCGCCGTCACCGGTGCCAGGCGTGGATTTGGGCTTGGTCTTGGGGATGGCTGTGACAGAGGGTTTGGTGGCCTCTGCCGTGCCATCATCGTCATCATCCGCCGCGGGCAGCTCGCCGCGCATGACGCGCTTGATTTCCTCGCCGGTCAGGGTTTCGTATTCCAAAAGGCCCTGTGCCAGACGCTCCCAATCCTCCTGACGGTCGGTCAGGATCTTCTTGGCGCGGATATAGGCCTCGTCGATCAGGCGTTTGACCTCTTCCTCGATCAGCTCTTTGGTATGAGCGGAAATCGAGAAGCCACCCGCGCCGTTGCCCATGTAGCCTTCGTGCGCCTGTTCATAGTCGATATTGCCGACCTTGTCGGACATGCCCCAGCGCATCACCATGGCGCGCGCCAGACCGCTGGCCTGCTGAATGTCGCCTGCGGGACCGTTGGACACGTTATCCTCGCCGTATTTGAGGATTTCGGCAGCCTTGCCCGCCATGGTCATGGCGAGTTTCTCTTCGCATTCCGAGCGGTGCCAGTTGAGGCGGTCGATCTCGGGCAGGCTGACGACCATGCCGAGGGCGCCACCCCGCGGGATGATCGTGGCCTTATACACGGGATCGCATTTCGGCAGGGCGAGACCCACGACGGCATGCCCGGCCTCGTGATAGGCGGTTTTTTCCTTTTGGTCGTCGGTCAGGACCATCGAGCGGCGCTCGGCCCCCATCATCACCTTGTCCTTGGCGTTCTCGAAATCGATCATGGTGACAAAGCGGCGTCCCACACGCGCGGCGGTCAGCGCCGCCTCGTTGACGAGGTTGGCAAGGTCCGCCCCCGAGAAGCCCGGCGTTCCGCGTGCAATCAGGCGCAGGTCCACATCGGGGCCAAGCGGCGTCTTGCGGGCATGCACGTTGAGGATTTTCTCGCGGCCCTTGATGTCGGGGTTGGGCACGGTGACCTGACGGTCAAAGCGACCGGGACGCAGGAGCGCGGGATCAAGCACGTCCTTGCGGTTGGTGGCGGCGATGATGATCACGCCTTCGTTGGCCTCGAACCCGTCCATCTCGACAAGAAGTTGGTTCAGCGTCTGTTCCCGCTCATCGTTGCCGCCGCCATAGCCCGCACCGCGGTGGCGACCGACGGCGTCAATCTCGTCGATAAAGACGATACAGGGCGCGTTCTTCTTGGCCTGCTCAAACATGTCGCGCACACGGGATGCACCGACGCCGACGAACATTTCCACAAAGTCAGAGCCGGAGATGGTGAAGAACGGCACGCCCGCCTCGCCTGCAATCGCGCGGGCAAGCAGGGTTTTACCGGTGCCCGGAGGGCCGACAAGCAGCGCGCCCTTGGGGATCTTGCCGCCGAGGCGTGAGAATTTCTGCGGGTTGCGCAGGAATTCAACGATCTCCTCAAGCTCTTCCTTGGCCTCGTCAATGCCTGCGACATCGTCAAAGGTCACGCGGCCATGCTTTTCGGTGAGCATCTTGGCCTTGGATTTGCCAAAGCCCATCGCGCCGCCTTTGCCACCGCCCTGCATGCGGTTCATGAAATAGATCCAGACCCCGATCAGCAGGAGGAAGGGCAGAAGCGAAACGAGGAAGGTCTGAAAGCCGGATTGCTGCTGGCTCTCGGCCTTGACCGGAATGCCCGCGTCGATCAGGCGTTGGGTGATTTCTGCATCCTCGGGCTTGATCGTGGCGTAGTCCTGACCATCCGCGCCGCGATAGCGGACGGTTTCGCCATCCAGTGTCACCTGGCTCACGGCACCACTGTCAACTGCCTCGACAAAATCGGAATATGGCACCGCGCGGCTCTGGAGTGTGTTGCCCGAGCCACTGAACAGGTTGAACAGCGCCAGGATCAACAGGAACAGCACCAGCCAGAAGGCGATATTTCTTGCATTACCCAAGGGTTCTCTCCCAAAATTCGTATCCCCGTGCGTCTAGCACAGGGTGCGTGGATCATAAATAGAGATCACGGGCCTATCTTCAATGAGATAATAGCGCCGTGAGCAGATTGTCCCGGTCGCGGCGCAGGGTCAAGGCCCAGCCGTTTGGCCAGCCCATGAGGGGTGCGGCAATCAGGGAATCGCCCTGCCAGAGACCCGGTGTCGCCAAGGCAGACGCATGCGGCAGGCCGCTGAGACGCCAATCGGGGCAGGTGCGCAGGCCCACAGGACCGAGGGCCGCGATCTCGATCTCGGCGGGATCTGACGGGCCGATTGCCTGCCAGCGAGTGTCCCATAGGGCGGTTGCGGGCGTGCGCAGATCCTTGACCGCGTCATATTCGCGCGTGAGGCGCAGGTGACCGGATTTGGCAGGCAAAAGCAGGCAGCCCTGCAGGGTCATGGTCTGGCCGGCGCGGGCCGCTGCCAGCAGAGCGGACAGGGCCGCGCCGCGCGGTGGATAATCCGCCCCGGTGAGCCACTGGAGCGCGCCATGCAGCAGGCGGCGGGCGATCTCATCGGGCAGATTGGCAAAGCCAGCGTGATCAATGAGCAGGTCGCCTGCCTCAACTCGGGTGAGCGTGCGGGCGGCGGCGTGGGTGGTGTAAGAGAGCGCGGTGCGCGCGTCCGACAGGGTGCGCGCCACATCGGCAAGGGTCGCCGCGTCAAGGCCGAGGGGGGCCAGAGCGGCGAGGGTTTGCCGCGCACGCGGGCGCAGATAAGACAGGTCCGAATTTGTGGGATCGTCCATCCACGTCTGCCCGACCCCGCGCAAGTGGTCGCGCAGGGTGTCGCGCGCGACCTCCAAGAGCGGGCGATGAAAGGTCACGCCCCCTTGGATCCAGCGCGGGCGCATGGCGGCGAGACCGTCGACACCCGCGCCGCGCGCCAGCCGCATCAGGAAGGTTTCGGCAAGGTCGTCCTGGGTATGGCCGAGGGCGATGTCGGTCACGCCTTGCGCTGCGGCCCAGTCCGTCATGAGCGAATAGCGGGCGCGGCGGGCGCGGTCGGGCAGATTGCCGGACCCGCCGCAGCCCTGCCAATGCAGAGTGTGGTGCGGCACATTGAGGCGAGCGCAGATATGTGCCACCTCTGCGGCCTCGGCCCCCGCCTCGGGGCGCAGGCCGTGATCGACGGTGACAGCGGCAAGGGCCGGGCCGCCTGCGCGCTGCCAGTCGTGGAGGAGATGGAGGAGCGCCAGCGAATCGCTTCCGCCGGAGACCGCCACCCCGAGCCGGGGCGGCGGATGCCCTGCAAAACAGGCCGCGACACGGTCGCGGAGCCGCGCATCGGGCGGTGTCACGAACAGCCCAGGCGGCTCATCTCGGTTTGCGCGGAGGCAACGGCCGCAGCGGTGGGATAGCGCGCCGCCACTTGGGCGAGCGTCACGCAGGCCTCTTGGGTCTGGCCCAAACGGCCCAGCGCGCGGCCCAGACGAAAGAGGGATTCCGGGGCCTCTGCGCCGTCGGGGGCGGCGCTGAAGCTGTCGAGATAGGCGCGCGCGGCCTCGCTCTGTTGGCCCGATGCCTCGAGCGCCTCGCCGCGCAGAAGACCGGCCCGACCCGACAGCGGGCTGCCCGGATAGGTGGAGAGGAAGGTGGCAAACCCTGCCGCGGCCTCACCATGGTTGCCTGCCTGCAAGGCGGCCTCGGCGCGCTCGAAATCGTCCTTTTCGCCGATTGCAAGTTGGGGGGCATTGTCGGTGGCGGTGGGGGTGGACGGTGAAGGCAGAGCAGCGGTGCCGCCGCCTGCTGTCACCGGATCAACCCCGCCCAGAGTGCTGCCCGGCTCCAGCGTGGCGATGTCGCAGCCCGGTTCCAATTCGCAGAGGCGGAATTCCAGATCGCCCACGCGATTGGTGCCATCAGACACCACGCGGTCGATGCGGAATTCCAGCTCTTCGGTCTTGGACGTGAGGCGCTGCACCTCGCTTTCGATGGCATTCACCCGGTCCACGAGCGAGCCGCCGCCGCCGAGTTGCCCCGCGCCGCCGGTGGTGCTGAGTTCGCGCTTGAGATGCTGCAAGGTCACGTAAAGAACCGACAGTTCCTGTCGGATATCGGCCAAGGTCTGATCCGATTGCGCGACAGCCCCGTAGGGCGCGACAAGGAGGCCAGCGGCCAGAAGAAACGCGAAACGGCGCATGGTTCTGCCCTCTCTCAGTTCGTTCAGCTGCCCAGACCCGCGGCGAGCACGGTGACCGCGCGGCGGTTCTTGGTGTAGCAGGCCTCGTTGCTGCAAATCTCGATCGGGCGTTCCTTGCCAAAGCTGACGACGCGCAGACGGTTGGAGGCGACGCCCTGGCTGATCAGATATTCCTGCACGGCGTTGGCGCGGCGCGCGCCCAAGGCGAGGTTGTATTCGCGGGTGCCCTGCTCGTCGGCGTGGCCTTCGATCACGGCGGTGAAATCGCGATTGGTCATCAGCCAGTTGGCCTGACCGTCAAGCGTGGATTGTGCCGTTGCATTGAGGGTGGATTGGTCCACCTCGAACAGCACGCGGTCGCCAACGGCCTGCTGGAAATAGGCGGCCGAGGTCGGGTCCTGCGCCGACCCTGCAAGGCCAGCCCCGGCGCCGGCGCCGTTATTGAGATCGACCGAATTGCCGTTGTCGAAGCGATCGGGATTGGTACAGGCTGCCAGTGCCAGCCCTGCACAGAAGATCAGTGTCTTGCTCAGATAGGTCATTTTAGCCCCATTCGGTTTCTGCCTTGGCCGTTAATATCACAGCCTGCGCCCCAAGGAAACGCAGGCCTTGTCTGTTCAATTCTGCAGCGGCGACCACGACGGATCGCTCGCCCCGGTGTTGGTGGGCACGGCCTTGAGGTTGCGCCCGGTGATGTCCACCGAATAGAGACTGGCCTGACCCTGCGCGCCTTGGGTCTCGCGGGTGAACATGATCACGCGGCCGTTGGGCGCCCATGTCGGGCCTTCGTCGAGGAAAGACGCGGTGAGCAGGCGTTCTTCGCTGCCATCGGTGCGCATGACGCCGATGTGGAACCGACCCTTGGATTGCTTGGTGAAGGCCACGAGATCGCCCCGCGGCGACCAGACGGGCGTGCCGTAGCGCCCCTCGCCAAAGCTGATGCGCCGGGCCTCGCCGCCGCCTGCGGACATGACATAGAGCTGCGGTGTGCCAGAGCGGTCGCTCTCGAACACGATCTGGCTCCCGTCGGGGTTATAGCTGGGCGCAGTTTCGATCGAGGGGGCGGTGGTCAGCCGGGTGCTGGCCCCGCTTCCGATGTCCATTGTGTAGAGATCGGTGTTGCCGCCCTGGGTCAAGGAATAGACCACGGTGCGCCCGTTGGGGGCAAAGCGGGGGGCAAAGCTCATAGTGCCGTCGAGGGTGGGCAATTCACGGCGGCCAACATTGGCGACGTCAAGGACATAGATCCGCGGAAAGCCGGTCTCATAGCTGGTATAGAGCACCCGGTCGCCCGTGGGGGAAAAGCGGGGGGCCAGTACGATACTGGCACTATCCGTCAGATATTGCGTATTGGCCCCGTCATAATCCATGATCGCCAGTCGTTTGGCACGCTGGTCCTTGGGGCCGCTTTCGGCGACAAACACAACGCGGCTGTCGAAATAGCCGCCCTCGCCGGTGATCCGGCTGTAGACCTGATCGGCAACCTTGTGGGCGATGCGCCGCCAACCGTCCTGCGTGCCGACCAATTGCTGTCCGGAGCCCAGTTCCTGACCGGAATAGACATCATAGATGCGGAATTTCGCCACGATGCGCCCGGCCCCATCGGTGCTGACCGCGCCCGTGATCAGCGCCTGCGCGTTGACTGCACGCCAGTCGGCATATTGCACCGGGCTTTCGAAGCTGGTGATCCGGCTGATATGCGCCTCGGAGGGGATCTGGCGAAAGAGGCCGGTGCCCGAAAGGTCGGCGGCGATCACGCTGGCGATGTTGCGGCCGAGGTCCTGACCCGCCGCGCTGTCCGACACGAAATCGGGCACGGCAAAGGGCATCGGTTCGATCACACCTTCGGTGATCTCGATCCGAAGCGGGCCGTTGCCCTGCGCCAGTGCGGGCATGGCCCAAAGCGTGAGGGCCGCAAGGAGGGTCATCATAAAGCGCATCATTTGATCCTCATACTCTCCGGATTGAATGTCATTTCGATGTCACGCCACTGATCGTATTTGTCAGCAGGTAGGTTAAATCCATTGGCACCGCAACGAATGATGGCGCGGCGAGCGGCCTCGAAGGCCTGACGGGCCGCAGCGTCACCGCCACCCGAGAAACTGTCCATGCGGATCGAGCCATTGTCTGGCTTGCCATCCTCGCCCATTCGGACCGAAACCACAACCGTTGTGCCCAGCGCCTCGGTGCTGAGTGAGCCCACGTTCCAGCATTGCTGCACGGCGACGCGGAGGGCGTCCTTTTCGCCCGATGTCAGGGGCGGGCCGCTGGGGGCGGTATCGGTCTGCTGGCTGGTGCCAAGGGCGGCGGCGAGCGCGTCATTGACGGCGCTCTGATCGGTGGCGGGCGCGGTGGGGGTGGGTTTGGGTGTCTCTGTCGCAGCGGGTTTCGGGGTCTCGGCGGGCTTCGGGGTTTCGGCCTGCTCGACGGGGCGCGCGGGGCGTGGTTTGGGGCGCAGCGAGGAGGTGGGCGCGGATTGCTCCGGCTCTTCGGCCTCGGTCACGATCTCGGTTGCGGCCTCTTCGGGGGCTGTGGCCTCGGACGGTTCTTCCTGAACCTCGGCCCCTTCGTCGGGGGTGACGTCGGGTTGCGCGACATCGTCGATGCGCACATCCGGCTCTGGCGGTGCCACGGCCTCGGGGGCGACGCGGGGGACCGGGCGCGGCTTGGGGCGGGGCGAGACCTGCGGCACCATGACGGCCACGTCCTCTTGCGGGGTTTCCATCACAGGGGCTGTGTCTTCGACCTCGGCGGGCGCGGGTGGGGTGATCTCGGAGACATCCGGCGCGGGATCGGGCGGCGCGCTTTCCTGTGCTTCGGGCGGCGTGCTCTCGGGTGCGGCATCCGGCGTGGAGGCAAGCGGCGGGGCGGCATCGCCCGGCGCGGGGGGCTCTGGGGTGTCGACATTGGCGACGGCCTCGGGCGAGGTCGAGCGCGCGACGAGTGCGGCAAAGTCTTCGGTGGAAATGGTCGTGGCTTCCACCACCTCGAAGGGTGGTGGATCAGAGCGGAACACGCCCCCGAACAGGGCCCAGCTGATCAATGCCAGATGGCCCGCGCCCGATATGATCTGTCCGGTGTTCACCAGATGCGCCCCTAGCCGCCCTGCCCGTCAAGCGCCGGGCCGCCAGCATCTGTGACCAGCCCGATATTGCCAAAGCCGCCGCGATTGAGCGCGCCCATGACCTGCATCACTTCGAGATAGGGCACAGCCCCGTCTGCGCGCAGGAACACCCGCGTGCCGTCGCGCTCGGACGCGATGGCGCGCAGGCGCGCGATCAACTCGTCACGCGGCACCTCTGTGGTCTGGATCATCACGACACCGTCGGCGGTGACAGTGACGGTCAGCGGCTCTTCTTCCTCGCTTGGGAGGGAATTCGCGGCGGTCTTGGGCAGGTCTACCGGCACACCCACCACCATGAGCGGCGCGGCGACCATGAAGATGATCAAAAGCACCAACATCACGTCCACAAAGGGCGTGACGTTGATTTCTGCCATCGGACGCGAGCGGCCGCGCCCGCGCCTGCGACGCCCTGAATCGCCCGATTTCTGAACGACACCCGCGCCCATGGTCTAGCTGTCCAACTGTCGGCTGAGGATGGTGGCGAATTCGTCGGCAAAGGCCTCGTATCCCGCCACGATGCGGTCGGCATCGGCGCTCAGTTTGTTGTAGAAGATCACCGCCGGAATGGCCGCGATGAGGCCAAGGCCGGTGGCCAAGAGCGCCTCTGCGATGCCCGGTGCGACGACGGCAAGGTTGGTGTTCTGCTGCTCGGCAATCTCGATGAAGGCGTGCATGATACCCCAGACCGTGCCGAACAGGCCGATGAAGGGTGCGGTGGAGCCGACTGTCGCCAGCACCTGAAGCCCGCTCTGGAGCCCTTCGGATTCCTTGGCGATGGCCACGTCCATGCTGCGGTCGATCCGCGCCGTGGCCCCGGCGATCAGATTGCCGTCATTGCGGTGACTGCGCCGCCATTCCATCATCCCGGCGGCGAAAATCCTTTCGGATTGTCCGGCGGGATCGGGGCCGATTTCGTCGAAGAGACCATCAAGCGGCTCTCCGGACCAGAAGCGGCGGTCGAAGATTTCGGCTTCGAGCCGGGCCTTGCGGTAGACGATGATCTTTTGGATGATGATCGACCACGACCAGAATGAGGCCACGATCAACATGAACATCACAAGTTTGACGATGAAGGTGGCGCGCGCAAAAAGCGCCCACATGGAGAAATCCATCTCCTGTGCCAATGCCAGGGTTTCTGCTTCCATTTGCCTGCTCTTTATGTGTCTGGCCGTTTTCCGGCCTTATTGCGGAGGAAACTACCCTATTTGAAATGGGAAAGCCAACACCATCCGATGGCTCACGCGGGTTTGAGGCAAATTTCGCGCAAGGATCAGGCGGATAATTGCCAGAACGTGGTGCTTGACTCAGGCTCCGCCTACCAATTGCGCTTCGAGCAACATGTACCCGCGCCCGTGCACCGTCTTGATGCGGCGGTTGCCCTCGTCGCCCTCAAAGAGCTTGCGGCGCAGGCGGCTGATGATCCCGTCCACCGACCGGTGGCTGATCGACCAGTCAGTGCCGCGCACCGATTGAATGATCTTGTCGCGGGAGAGGATGGCATTCGTGTGCGCCGAAAGGACCATCAGAACGTCGAACTCCAAGGTTGTCAGATCAACCAACCGACCCGAGACGCTGACACTGCGGACCACGCCGCAGATTTCCATATCGTCCACCCGGCGCAGATAGCGATCAGGCAGCGGACGCGCCCCGTCCGTTTCGGGTGGGGTGTTCACGGTCCGACGCAACACCGAGCGGACTCGCGCGCAGAGTTCTCTGGGGCGAATCGGTTTGGCGAGGTAATCGTCGGCTCCCATTTCGAGGGCCATGACCGTGTCGATTTCATCATTGGAGTTGCCCATCACGATCACGCCTGCCGCGGATCTGTGACGCAGGTCGCGCGCTATTTCATAGCCATCAAGACCACGGTAACGGGTCGCAATCAGACAGATGTGCACCTGATGCCGCTCGACGGTTGCCAGAATGCTGTCATCCGGGCCGCATGAAACGGTCTCGAATCCCTCATCCACAAGCCGGTCTGTCACGAGCGAATGGGTCGTGCGTTCCTCATCCAGAACCAGTGCCCTGAGTGGCATTCTTGTCTCGCTTTGAATCTGCCCGCACCTCTCCGGCGCGCGAGCCGATGGCGAAATGGGGGGGGTAAAACGGATAGCCGGAGGACAAAAAGAACATGCCGCGGCGCTCTGGGATCAGACTGAGTGATCCCGATACTCACAAAATCGTGAAGAGACATATAGAAGTGATCTTTGGCGCACAACCCAAACTAGAAAAAATTTTTTAATCTCATGAAACATAACCTTAAACTTCTTTGCCCGATTGTGGACACAATCGAACATAATCTTCTCAGTGTTGCAGGTCGCAACGGGATACAATCATAAGGCTATGGGGGTGCATGTTATGACAATTCAGTTCTTTACCCCGCGCGGACCGGGGAACGAGGTTCTCAGACTGCCGAGTTCTTTGCGGCGATCTGTCAAATGGTTGCCACAGATTGGTGACACGTTTCCTGATTTCACTGTTGATACGACCCAGGGTCCGTTGCGTTTTTGGGACTGGGCTGAGGGGAGTTGGGTCCATCTGTTCAGCCATCCCGGCGCCTATACGTCGGTTTGTACGACCGAGCTTGCCGCACTTGCCGATTGTGCGACGGAGTGTCAGGCGATCAATCTCAAGAATCTGGCGCTGACTGGGGCTACGATCGAAGACCAACGCGCTTGGCACGAGGACATCCACAAGCTGTTCGGCTGTGTTGTCGATTTCCCCGGCGCGAGCGATCTTAACCTGAAACTTTCCCAGCTGTTCGGGATGGTTCATGACAAGCAAGAGGTGTCACGACCAATCCGCAAAAGCTTTCTCATTGATCCGGCCCTGCAGGTGCGGCTGATCTTTGAGTATCCGACCTATATCGGGCGCAACATTGATGAGGTTTTGCGCGTGACCAAGGCGATACAGCTACACGACAGAACCGGCGCGTACACGCCCGCGGACTGGGACCAAGGGGATCTCGTGATCGTCCCCGACACGTTCCCTGAAACCGAGGTCAGACGGCATTTCGCCTCTGACTCAGTAAGACTCACACCGTATTTGCGGGTGGTCGAACCGAAAAGCCACCTCAGGCTGGTGTCAAGCACGCAAGAGCAAGGGTAAGCGCACAGGCTGACCAGAAGGTCCCACGCACACCACCGTCACCACAGCCTGCAAGAGCCGCTCTGTCCCGCGCGTCACGGTCTGCTCCATCACCAGACGTGCGGCGGTGACAGTGGTGGTGCGGGTCTCGACCTCTAGCACATCGTCGAAGCGCGCGGGGGCGAGGAAATCCATCTCGACCCGGCGGACCACAAAAATCGTGCCCGCCGCGCGCATGGCGTTCTGGTCAATGCCAAGGTCGCGCACCCATGCGCTGCGGGCGCGTTCGATGAATTTCAAGAAATTGGCGTGATAGACGATCCCGCCCATGTCGGTATCCTCGTAATAGACGCGGATGGGAAAGACATGCGGAGGGCTGGTCACGGGCTCTGTCCTGTTTGGGATGCAGGTGCAGCAAAGCACCGTCCGGGGCTGCGCGCAAGAGCCGCGGTTTCACGAGGTGGAAAATCGTCACAACCTGGGTTGTGGCGCGCGGAGGTGGCCGTATATTACGCGAGATCAACTGAAACGGCGCGAAAATTGCACCCGCCACGTGGTGCTGTAGCCGAGGCAGATAACAGGGACAGGGGGGCAGGACACGCATGGAGAACGCGGGAGGATTTTTGCCGATCATTGCGGCGTTGCCCTTTTTGGGTGCGCTTTTTCCGGGGTTGATGATTCAGGCCGGGCGAAACACCTGCGCTGCCTTTACCGCCGCTCCGACGATCCTTGCGCTCATCTTGCTGTTGCTTTCGGCCCCTGCGGTGATGCGTGGCGAAGTGCTGACGTTTGGCATCGACTGGCTGCCGTCCTTGGGTCTGAACGTGAATTTCATGCTGGATGGGCTTGGGCTGCTGTTTGCCGGGATGATCCTTGGCATCGGCCTGCTCATCATCCTCTATGCCCGGTTCTACCTGTCGCGCGAAGATCCGATGGGGCAGTTCTACACTTATCTGCTGCTGTTTCAGGGCGCGATGGTGGGGATTGTCCTGAGCGACAATATCCTGTTGCTGCTGGTATTCTGGGAACTGACCTCGCTGTCGTCCTTTTTGTTGATCGGGTACTGGAAACATCTGCCCGAAGGGCGGCAGGGCGCGCGGATGGCTCTGACGGTGACGGGTCTGGGTGGTCTTGCGATGATCGCGGGCATGCTGATCCTGGGGAATATCGCCGGAAGCTATGACCTGAGCGTGATCCTGACACAGAAGGACGCGATACAGGCAAGCCCGATGTATCTGCCGGCGCTGATCCTGATCCTTTTGGGCTGTTTCACCAAATCGGCGCAGTTTCCGTTCCATTTCTGGCTGCCGCATGCGATGGCCGCACCGACGCCGGTCTCGGCCTATCTGCATTCGGCGACGATGGTGAAGGCAGGGCTGTTCCTGATGGCGCGCATGTGGCCGGTGCTGGCGGGCACGCCGGAATGGTTCTGGATCGTCGCCTCGACCGGTCTCATCACTATGGTAATGGCGGCCAAGATCGCGCTCTTCAAAGATGACCTGAAGGCGCTTTTGGCATTCTCAACGGTCAGTCATCTGGGCCTGATCACCATGCTCTTGGGGCTGGGTACCAAGGCGGCGGCAGTGGTGGCGGTGTTTCATATCATCAACCATGCGACGTTCAAGGCGGCGCTCTTTATGACGGCGGGCATCGTGGATCACGAGGCGCATACCCGCGATATCAAGCGCCTTGGCGGTCTGCGGCATCTGATGCCGATCACCTTTACCATTGCCACGATTGCGGCACTGTCGATGGCGGGCATTCCGCCGCTCAACGGGTTCCTGTCCAAGGAAATGATGCTGGCCGAGGTGGCCGAGACACAGTGGATCGGGCCGTATTGGCTGATGGGGGCTGCGGCAACGCTGGGCGCGCTGTTCTCGGTCGCCTATTCGTTCCGTTATATCGCGCATGTGTTTCTGGGCCCCAAGCGCGACGATTATCCGGCCAAGCCACATGATCCCGGATTTGGCATGTGGGCGGCACCCGCATTCCTGACGGTGCTGGTGATCCTGATTGGCCTGATGCCCATGACCTTTGCCGGGGATCTGGTGCGGGTGGCGGCGCATGCGGTCACGCAAGACGATCCGCATGTGAAGATCTATCATTTGCATGGCTTGGTGCCCGCCTTCTGGATGTCGGTGATCGCGGTGATCGGCGGCGCGGTCCTGCTTGCGTTGCATCGCCCGCTGGCGCGTCTGTGGGAGGTCACGCCACGCCCCGAGGCCAAGGTGATGTTTGACGCGGTGACGCGCGCGGCCACCGCGCTCAGCACGGTGCTGACGGATGGCATCCACAATGGCGCGTTGACGCGCAACGGGGCGATTTTCGCGGTGACGGTGATCGGCGCGGGCCTGTTGGCCTTTACCGGCGGCAGCATGGCCGAGGCGACGCGGGCCCCCCTGCCGATCACGTTGGTGCCTGCGATTGGCTGGCTCTTGCTGGTGCTGGCGACGATCTGTCTGGTGGCGTTCCATCGCAACCGCTTTCTGGCGCTCGTGCTGATGGGGATTGTGGGCCTGATCGTGTCCATGGGCTTTGTCTATCTCTCGGCCCCGGACCTTGCGCTGACGCAAATCTCGGTCGAGGTGGTGACGATCATTCTTCTGCTCTTGGCGCTGAATTTTCTGCCGCGCGAGACTCCAATCGAAAGCACCGTCGCACGACGGATGCGCGATGCGGCGATTGCGGTGGTGGGTGGCGTTGCCGTTACCGGCCTGACCTATGCCATTCTGGTGCGCGATTTCGCGGCGGAGAGTATTTCGGTCTTTCATCTGGCCAATTCCTACAAGGGCGGCGGCGGCACCAATGTGGTCAATGTGATCCTCGTCGATTTCCGTGGATTTGATACCTATGGCGAGATCATCGTTCTGGGGATCGCGGCGCTGGTAATCTATGCGTTGACGGAAACTGTTCTCAAAGGGCCCGGCGGGCGCTGGCTATCGACGTGGAAGGCACAACGTTATGCCGAGGCGGGTGACCGTCACCCGCTGATGATGGTGGTCGCCACCCGCGTGATGATGCCCATCGCGTTGATGGTGGGCGCCTATATATTCCTGCGCGGCCATAATGAGCCGGGTGGCGGGTTTATCGCCGGTCTGATCGTGGCGATTGCGTTTTTGATGCAATACATGGCCTCGGGCTTTGCCTGGGCGGAGTCGCGGCAACGTGTAACCTATCATGCGACCATCGGCGTAGGGGTTCTGATCGCCTCTGTTACCGGGATTGGTGCCTGGCTTGCCGGGCGTCCGTTCCTGACCTCGGATTACGGCTATCTGCATTTCCCCCCCATCGAGGAATTCGAATGGGCCACGGCCATGGCGTTTGACACCGGCGTGTTTCTGACCGTGGTCGGGGCTGTGATGCTGGCGCTTAACAGCCTGTCGAGCATGGCGCGGCGGACCGGTGAGACCGTCAATGTCTTCCCGATGGATATCAACCCGGCCCGCGAAGACGCGCCGTCCGAGGGGGAGGCCTGATATGGAACTTTTGTTTGCAAGTGCAATCGGCCTCTTGACCGCCGGCGGGCTCTATCTGGTGCTGCGGTTGCGCAGTTTCCCGGTGATCATCGGCATTTCGCTGCTGAGCTATGCGGTCAACCTGTTCTTGTTTGGCACCGGACGGCTGGTGGTCGATATGCCCCCGATCCTTCAGAAGGGTGTGGAAGTTTATACCGATCCGTTGCCGCAGGCGCTGGTGCTGACGGCCATCGTGATTTCATTCGGCATGACGGCCGTCGTGGTGATGCTGGCGCTGGGATCGTTTCTCTCGTCGCGCGACGACAGTGTAAACATCGGCCCCGAGACGCCGCCCGAGCAGGAGAATGAGGCATGAGCCACTGGATTATTGCCCCGGTCGTGCTGCCTGCTGTGCTGGCCGCGATCCTCACGCTGGCAATGCGGCATCACCCACCCTTGCAGCGAGTGTTTTCCATCGCCGGCGTTGCGGCCGTTCTGGTGGTAGCGATTGGCCTGACCATGCAGGCGTCAAGCGGGGCGATTGAGGTCTATGAATTGGGCAACTGGCCCGCGCCCTTTGGCATCGTTCTGGTTCTCGACCGGCTGTCGGCGCTGATGGTGCTGGTGACGGCGGTGCTGGCACTGGTGGTGCTGCTCTATGCCGTGGGCACCGGATGGGACCAACGCGGCAACAATTTTCACGCGCTCTATCAGTTTCAGTTGATGGGTATTTTCGGCGCGTTTCTGACCGGCGACGCCTTCAACCTCTTTGTGTTCTTCGAAGTGCTGCTGATTGCGTCATATGGCCTGATGATCCACGGCGGGGGGCGGCGCAGGCTCAAGGCGGGCGTGCAATATGTGATCTACAACCTACTCGGCTCGACCCTGTTTCTGTTTGCGCTGGGCACGCTTTATGCGGTGACGGGCACGCTCAACATGGCCGATCTCGCGGTGCGGGCAGCGGAAATTCCGGTTGAGGATGGGGCGCTGTTGCGTGTGGGTGCCGTGCTCCTGCTCTTGGTCTTTGCGATCAAAGCCGCGCTTTTGCCGCTGCATTTCTGGCTACCTGAGACCTATGCAGAGGCCCCTGCCCCGGTGGCGGCGCTCTTTGCCATCATGACCAAGGTGGGGGCCTATGCGATCCTGCGGATGTATACGCTGGTGTTTGGCCCCGATCTGGGGGCGACGGCCGATCTGATTGATCAGTTGTTGATCTATGCGGCGTTGATCACGCTGGTGGCCGGGATGGTCGGTATTCTGGGGGCGAAACGCCTTGGGCGGCTGGCGGCCTTTGCGGCCATCGGGTCGATGGGCACGCTGCTGATTGCGCTGTCCGGGTTCCGGCCCGAGACAACCGCGGCGGCGCTCTATTACATGATCCATTCCACGCTGGCCGGGGCGCTCTTGTTCCTTGTGGTTGATCTGGTGCGGGAACGGCGTGGGCCGATGGGCGGCGCGATGCAGCCCGGACCACGCATGGCGCAGCACGGGATGATTGCCGCGCTCTTCTTTGGCTCGGCGATTGCCACGGCTGGGATGCCGCCGCTGTCGGGATTCGTCGGCAAGCTGCTCATTCTCGATGCGGTGCGCGGCATGGATGAGGTCTGGTTGATCTGGGCGGTGATCCTTGGCACCTCGCTCGTGGCGATTCTTGGCTTCAGTCAGGCGGGCAGTGCGATTTTCTGGAAGCTTGCGCCCGAGACCGGCGAGGAACCGGCCCCTGCCCCACAACCCGCGTTGCCGTTGGTCGCGTGTTTTGTGATGCTGGGCGGGATCGTGGCGCTGTCGGTGCTGGCAGGTCCGGTGATGGGGTATATCGAGGCGACGGCGGTGCAGTTGCACACGCCCGAGGGCTATATCGCCGCCGTTCTGAACGGTCGTTGAGAGAGGAAAGACGATGCTGCGCAAGATCCTGCCCCATCCGTTCCTGACGCTGACCCTGATCGTGGTCTGGCAGATGCTGGTGAACAAGCTGACCTTTGGCAATCTGGTGCTGGGGACGATCCTCGGGTTGATCATCCCGGTGATCACCTCGCCCTACTGGCCCAATCGCCCGCGCCTGTCGAGCCTGCCGCGAATCGTGGAATTCGTGCTGATCGTGCTCTGGGATATTTGCGTCGCCAATGTGCAGGTGGCGATGATCATCCTGTTCAAGACCAATGCCAACACCAAGCCCGCCTGGATTTCGATTCCGCTCGAGCTTCGGACACCGGAGGCGATCACGGTGCTGGCGGGCACGATCACCATGACGCCGGGCACGGTGTCGAGCGATCTGTCGGCGGATGGCCGCAGCCTGCTCGTGCATTGTCTGGATGCGCCTGACCCGGATGCGGTGCGCGATGACATCAAGGCGCGCTATGAACGCAGGCTCAAGGAGATTTTCGAATGATCGAATACGCGCTCTTTTTCGCCTTTGGCTGTTTTGGGTTGGGATTGCTGCTCAACATATTCCGGGTGATCAGCTCGCCCACCGTGGGTGACCGGATTCTGGCGCTGGATACGATGGTGGTGAACATGATCGCATTGCTGGCGCTGTTCGGCATTCTCAAGGGCACGACGATGTATTTCGAGGCCTCGATGATCATTGCCATGACCGGCTTTATCTCGACCGTCTCTTACACGCGCTTTCTGTTGCGCGGCGATATCATTGAATAGGGGGCGGACCATGGTTGTAGAGATTCTCATTTCGGTTTGCCTCGTGATCAGCGGCGTGTTTGGGCTCGTCGGCTCTTTCGGCCTGATCAAGCTGCCCGATCCGATGATGCGGCTGCATGCGCCGACCAAGGCGACGACGCTGGGGGTCGGCGGGGCGCTGATCGCGTCGATGTTGTTTTTCTATTTCAAGGTCGGGCAGTTGTCGTTTCACGAGTTCATGATCGTGCTGTTCCTGCTCCTGACCGCGCCGATCACCGGACATTTCATCGCCAAGACGCATCTGCATCTGTTGCACAAGCCCGGCGATTTGCCGCCAACTGGCACAGATCGACCTTGGGCCAGCTATGAAAGCGACGATGACCGGGCCCGGATCGAAGCCGCGGCGAAAGCGGAAGACGTGGCGCGCAACACCTGACTAGGCGACGGGCAGAGCACGCATAGCCTTGGGGCGACGTTACCCACGGGCTATGAGCCGCGCGCCTGTCGCCGTGTCAAACAGATGCATATTGGCAGGGGCGATCGAGAGTCGCAGGGTCTCGCCACCGGGCGAGACCGCATGAACCCCCGGCAGGCTGGCGGTAATGCCTTGGCCCGTGGCCAGTTTGCCGTGCAGGAGCGTATTGGCACCCAAAGGTTCGGCAAGCTGAACCTGCATCGCAATCGGACCTTCTGGGTCGGGCATCAGATGTTCAGGGCGCAGCCCGAGCATCACGGGGCCGCTGTGGCCTGTGGGATTGGGCAGGCGCGCCGCACCGAGCCAGAGCGCACCGTCGCGCCCCTCGACCTCGAGCACATTCATCGACGGGCTGCCGATGAACTGCGCGGCAAAGAGCGTGGCGGGACGTTCATAGACATCCAAGGGCGTGCCGATCTGTTCGGCGCGGCCTGCATTCATCACGATCATGCGGTCGGCCATGGTCATCGCCTCGACCTGATCATGGGTGACGTAGAGCGATGTGATGCCCAGCTTGGCCTGTAATTCGCGGATTTCGAGGCGCATCTGCACGCGCAGCTTGGCATCGAGATTTGAGAGCGGTTCGTCGAACAGAAACACCGAGGGCGCGCGCACGATGGCGCGGCCCATGGCGACACGCTGACGTTGCCCACCTGAAAGCTGCCGGGGTTTGCGATCAAGGAGTTCGGTCAGTTGCAAGAGCTTGGCGGCGTCCTGCACCTTGGCGGCAATCTCGGCCTTGGGCAGACCCGCGATCTTGAGCCCATAGCCCATGTTCTGCGCCACGCTCATATGCGGGTAGAGCGCGTAATTCTGAAACACCATGGCGATGTCGCGGTCCATCGGTTCGAGATCATTGGCGCGGCGGTCACCGATGCGCAACTCCCCCTCGGTGATCGTCTCAAGCCCCGCGACCATGCGCAGGAGGGTGGATTTACCACAGCCCGACGGGCCGACGATGACGATGAATTCGCCATCCGCCACGTCTAGGCTCACGCCCTTGATGACCTCGGTCGGACCAAAGCGTTTCTTGATACTGTCGAGGGTTACGGTTGCCATATCGTCTATTTCTCGCTGTCCACGAGGCCGCGGATAAAGAGTTTCTGCATCGCGATGACCACCACCACCGGCGGGATCATCGCAAGGATCGAGGTGGCCATGATCACCGGCCAATCGGCCACGTCATCGCCCGACGGGAACATCTGGCGGATGCCCATGACGATGGTGTTCATCGAGGGGTCCGTGGTGATCAAAAGCGGCCAGAGATACTGGTTCCAGCCATAGATGAAGAGGATCACGAAGAGCGCGGCGATATTGGTGCGGCTCATCGGCAAGAGGATATCCCAGAAGAACTGCATCGGGCTGGCGCCATCGACGCGCGCGGCTTCGGCCAATTCATCGGGGATGGTGAGAAAGAACTGGCGAAAGAGAAAGGTTGCGGTGGCCGAAGCCACAAGCGGAAAGATCAGACCCTGATAGCTGTTGAGCATGCCAAAGCCTGCGATGACCTCATAGGTCGGCACGATGCGCACCTCGACGGGCAGCATCAGCGTGAGAAAGATCAGCCAGAAGAACATATTCCGCCCCGGAAAGCGGAAATAGACGATGGCAAAGGCCGAGGTGAGCGAGATGATGATCTTGCCCACGGCGATGCCCACCGCCATGATCAGTGAATTGCCCAGCATGGTCAGCACCGGCACGTTGACGCCCGAGAAAAGTGCTGCGGTGTAATTCTCGATCAGTTGGTCGCCGGGCCAGAGCGGCATCGGCGGGCGCACGATTTCGGGCTGCGTGACGGTCGAGGCCACGAAGGCCAACCAGATCGGGAAGAAGATCACCAAAACACCCGCAATCATCACCAGATGCGTGAGCCAGAGGCCAAAGCCACGCCGCTCTACCATGCCTGTGATTTCGCGGGCCATCAGTAATGCACCCGTTTCTCGATATACTTGAATTGCAGCACCGTGAGCAGGCCCACGACCACCAAGAGGATCACCGATTGCGCAGCGCTCGATCCGAGATCCTGACTGACGAAACCATCGGAAAACACCTTGTAGACAAGGATCGTCGTGGATTGTTGCGGCCCACCGGCCGTGATGGTGTGGATCACGCCGAAAGTCTCGAAGAAGGCATAGACAATATTGACCACCAAGAGAAAGAAGGTGGTGGGCGACAGGAGCGGCAGCATGATGGTAAAGAACCGCCGCCAAAAGCGCGCGCCGTCGATGGCGGCGGCCTCGATGATTGAGCGCGGCACGGCCTGAAGCGCGGCAAAGAAGAACAGGAAATTATAGCTGATCCGTCCCCAGGCAGAGGCGGCGACGACCAGTCCCATCGCCTCGGTCCCGTTCAGCACATGGTTCCAGTCATAGCCCAACTGCCCGAGATACCACGACACGACGCCGACGCGGGTGTTGAACATGAACATCCAGAGCACCCCCGCGATGGCCGGGGCCACAGCATAAGGCCAGATGAGCAGCGTGCGGTAGGTGCCCGCCGATTTCACCAGCCGGTCGGCCATGACCGCCAGAAACAGCGCCGGGATCATCGACGCCAGCGTGACCAGCGTGGAAAACACCGCCGTGGTGACAAAAGACGCGCGGTAATAGGGATCGCCGAGCAGGTATTCGAAATTCCCCAGCCCAACGAATTGCGATGAAAGGCCGAAGGGATCGGGGATAAAGAGCGACTGCCAGACCGCCTGCCCTGCCGGATAGAAGAAAAACACCGCCGAGATGAACACCTGCGGAGCAATCAGGCAAAGCGGTAGAAACCAGCCCTTGAAGGTGACACGTTTTTCCATGCGCGGTCAGGGGCCGGTTGCCCGGCCCCGCCCTTGTCTCAGCGGTTGGCTTGTTCAAACCGGCGCAAGAGCTGGTTGCCGCGTTCCACCGCCGTATCCAGCGCCGCCTGCGCGTCCTTGTCACCGGACCAGACCGCCTCAAGCTCTTCGTCGATGATGGCGCGGATTTGGTCAAAGGAGCCAAGGCGCAGACCCTTGGAATTCTCGGTTGGTTCCTTGCTGGTCATCTGGGTCACGGCAATGTCAGTGCCGGGGTTGGCCTCGTAGAAACCTGCCGCGCGCGTCACCTCGGCTGCGGCAGAGGTGATGGGCAGATAGCCGGTGTTCTGGTGCCATTGCGCCTGCACCTCGGGCGAGGAGAGGTAGTTGAGGAAGGCAGCGGTGGCTTTGTATTCCTCGGGCTCATGCCCCTCTAGCACCCAGAGCGAGGCACCGCCGATGATGGTGTTCTGCGGCGCACCCTCGACCCCGTCCCAATAGGGCAAGGGGCGGATCTGGAAGTCGAACTGCGCCTCGGCCTTGACGCCGGCATAGCCTGCCGAGCTTTCGGTAAAGAGGGCGCAGGTGCCGGCACGGAAATTGGCACCCGCCTCGTTGCGGCGACCGGCGTAGATGAATTTGCCGTCCTTGGCCCATTCGCCCAGCTTGGCAATATGCTGCACCTGAAGCGGGCCGTTGAACACCAGTTCGGTATCGAGACCACCAAAGCCATTGGCCTGCGTGGCGAAGGGGACATTGTGATAGGCCGAGAAACTCTCGAGATGCACCCAGCTCTGCCAAGAGGTTGTATAGGGGCAGGCATGGCCCGCCTCTTTGAGTTGGCCCAGCACCGTGTCAACCTTTTGCCATGTGCTGAGGTCAGTGTCGGGGTCGATCCCCGCCCCTTCCAGCGCGTCGCGGTTCACGTAGAGAACCTGTGTGGAGGAGTTGTAAGGCAGCGAGAGCATCTGCCCTTCGGCGGTGGTGTAATAGCCGGTCACGGCGGACAGATACGCCTCCGGGTCGAAGGGCAAGCCCGACTCGGCCATCACCTCATACACCGGTTTGATTGCGCCCTTGGCGGCCATCATGCTTGCGGTGCCAACCTCGAACACCTGGAGGATATGCGGCTGTTCGCCCGCGCGGAATGCGGCGATCCCGGCATTCAGCGCCTCGGAATAGTTGCCTTTGGGCGATGCTGTAACCTTGTAGTCGCTCTGACCGGCATTGAAGCCTGCGACTTGTTCATCGAGCAATTCCGCCAGACGCCCGGTGAAGGCGTGCCAGAACTGGATTTCGGTCTGTGCGGCGGCGGCGAGCGGTGCGAGGGCCGTGGTGGCCGCAAGAATGGCACCAAAAGCGAATTTAGACATCTGATCCTCCCTGTGAAACGCGTGTCCGGATCATACTGCCCGGCGGCGTCTTGCGCGGTCAAGCTACACGTAAAACGCGAACAGGCAACCGTGGTAACGGCTGCCTGTGCAAATTTCACCAAACTGTTATGAAGCGGATCAGCCCAAGGTGATGGGTGTCACCAGCCCTTGTTCGCGCGCAAGTTTAGCCGCGACAGAGGCCACGGCGAGATCCTGAAGGCCAACGCCAGTGCCATCAAAGAGGGTGATTTCCGTCTCCGAGGACCGTCCCGCATGGGTGCCGTTGATGACAGCGCCGATGGGGGTAATGTCAGCCTCGGCGATCAGCCCCTTGCCGACTGCATGCTGTGCCTCGCCAATGGTGATCGACTGCGCGATTTCATCGGCGAAAACGGTGGCACGCTGGAAGAGCGCCGGATCGACCTCTTGCTTGCCCTTGGTGTCGGTGCCCATGCAGGCGATATGCGTGCCGGGTTTGACCCAATCGGCCATCATCAGCGGCTCGAAGGCAGAGGTGATCGTGATGATCACATCGGCCTGTGCGCCCAGTTCCTGTTGCGTGACCGCCTCGAACTCCAGCCCCAACTCCTTGGCCACAGCGCCAAGGCGCGGCAGCATGTCGGGATGCGGGTTCCAGGCCACGACCTTTTCAAAGGCACGCTGCTCGACTGCGGCGCGCAATTGGAAGGTGGATTGATGACCTGCGCCGACCATACCCAAGACTTTTGAGTCCTTGCGCGCCAGATGCGCGATGGAGACCGAGGACGAGGCCGCCGTGCGCAGCGCGGTCAGATAGTTGCCGCCCACCAGCGCCGAAAGCCGCCCGGTATCGGGATCGAACAGGAACACGGTGGACTGATGGTTGGTCAGCCCCTTGTCCATGTTGCCCGGCCAATAGCCCCCGGCCTTGAGGCCCAGAGACAGGCCGGACCGGT
Organism: Roseovarius sp. MBR-51; assembly: GCF_053628575.1. NCBI lineage: Bacteria > Pseudomonadati > Pseudomonadota > Alphaproteobacteria > Rhodobacterales > Roseobacteraceae > Roseovarius > Roseovarius sp. MBR-51. The sequence continues at coordinate 223,723 of NZ_JBRJGQ010000008.1, read as the reverse complement.
CAAACCCGCCCTTGAAGCCATAGAGCGCATCGGCATGGCCAATCGCCTCGCGGACTACCGGGAAGTTATAGGCATCGCCGCGCGCCATGGCGGCAAACACCGCCTCGACCGCGCCAAAGGCATCCGCGCGGCTGATGATTTTCTGGCAAATTTCCTCGCCGACGATCACAAAACCGTCGGCGGACACTTCGTTCTGGGTATTCATCATGCCAGCCCTTAGTAGGCCCGACCGCGTGCCGAGACGGGCCACACCGTTTCAACCTTGCCGTTCCGCACGCCGACATACCAGTCATGCACGTTGCAGGTCGGATCGCAGTGACCGGGAACGAGGCGCAGCTTGTCGTTGACCTTGAGCACGCCATCGGGGTCGGCAACCACGCCATGCTCATCCGAGCATTTGACGTATTGCACGTCATCGCGGCCGAAGATCACCGGCAGGCCGGAGTCGACCGACTGCGCCTTGAGGCCCGCGTCAACGATGGCCTTGTCGGCCTTGGCATGGCTCATGACAGAGGTCAGAATGAACAGCGCGTTTTCCCACTCGCCTTGGTCGATACGCTTGCCGTCCTTGTCGAGAATGCGGCCATAGTCGGCATCCATGAAGGCATAAGAGCCGCACTGAAGCTCGTTATAAACGCCCGAGTTGCCTTCGAAGTAATAGCTGCCGGTGCCGCCACCGCCGACGATGTCACACTCCAGCCCTTCGGTCTTGAGCGTATCGACGGCATCCTTGACCTGCGCCACAGCAAGGTCGATCTTGGCCTTGCGATCCTCGTATTTGTCCATGTGCTGCATGGCGCCCTGATAGGCCTGAATGCCCGCGAACTTGAGGCCGGGTGCGGCGTCGATGGCCTTGGCGATTTCCACCACGGCGGGGGTTGTTGTCACACCGCAGCGCCCTGCGCCACAGTCGATTTCCACCAGACATTCGATCTGGGTGCCATGCTTTTGCGCGGCCGCCGAGAGGTCGGCGACATTGGTCAGATCATCGACGCAGCAGATGGTGCGCGCGCCGAGTTTGGGCATGCGTGCCAGACGGTCGATCTTGGCGGGGTCGCGGACTTGGTTCGACACCAGGACGTCCTTGATGCCACCACGGGCAAACACTTCGGCTTCGCTGACCTTTTGACAGCAGACGCCGCAGGCCCCACCGAGGCTCTCCTGCAATTTGGCCACATCAACAGACTTGTGCATCTTGCCGTGGACACGGTGGCGCATGCCATGTTCCTTGGCCCAGTCGCCCATTTTCTTGATGTTGCGTTCCAGCGCGTCGAGATCGAGCACGAGGCACGGCGTCTGGATTTCGGATTCGTCCATGCCCGGCAGGGCGGGAATGTCATAGCCCACTTCGAATTCGTCGAGATTGATCGTGTCTTTCATCGGATATCCTCCCAGATTACGGGTTGTTCAGTTGCGGCGCGCGAGGATCGCGCACCGAAGGAAATTGGTCACTTGATCCACGGCAGCGTGTCGAGATCGACATTGCCGCCGGTAATGATCACACCCACGCGCTTGCCCGCGAAAACCTCGCGGTTTTTGAGGATGGTGGCAAGGGGCACGGCGCAGCTTGCCTCGATCACGATCTTCATCCGCTTCCAGGTGAGTTTCATCGCGTCGATGATTTCGTCTTCGCTGGCGGTCAGGATGTCGGTCACATTGTGGCTGACGAAATGCCAGGTGTTTTCCTTGAGCGGCACCTTGAGGCCATCGGCCACGGTATCGGGCGCGTCATCCGCGATGATGTGCCCCGCCTTGAAGCTGCGATAGGCGTCGTCAGCCTGTTCCGGCTCTGCGGCATAGATTTTGACATGCGGTGCCAGATTCGAGAGCGTGAGGCAGGTGCCCGACACCATGCCGCCGCCGCCAATCGGGGCGATCACGGCGTCAAGCCCGTCCACTTGTTCCAGCAGTTCGGCAGAGCAGGTGGCCTGACCGGCAATGACGCGCAGGTCATTGTAGGGATGCACGAATTCTGCGCCGGTTTCGGCCTGAACCTTGGCAAATATTTCTTCGCGGCTGGTGGTTGATGGCTCGCATTCCGTAATGATGCCACCATAGCCACGCACCGCGTCCTTTTTCGCCTGTGGGGCGGTGCGGGGCATGACCACATAGCAGGGGATGCCCCGCCGCCCGGCGGCATAGCTGAGCGACAAGGCATGATTGCCAGAGCTGTGCGTTGCCACGCCCTTTTCCGCCATCGCGTCGGTCAAACCAAAGACTGCGTTGGAGGCACCGCGCACCTTGAAGGCGCCCGCCTTTTGGAAGTTCTCGCATTTGAAGAACAATTCCGCCCCGGTCAGGTCATTCAGATAGGAAGAGGTCAGCACAGGCGTGCGGTGGATGTAGGGTTTGATGCGCTCATGCGCGGCGCGCATGTCGTCAATGGTCAGATCGCTTGCGATGCGTTGATCCAGCATGTCTCTTCCTTTCACGCGGCTTTTTCGGCCAGAACGGGTTTGGCTGTCGAGCGGTAGTATTCCTGCGCCGCGATGACACCAGACCCCAGTTTAACCGGGTAATTCAAATCCACCATGGCCATTTCGAGCGTCGCCAGACCCGAGAGCATCATCGACTCGGTCAGGCTCCCGAGATGGCCGATGCGGAAGGCGCGGCCGTTCATCTCTCCCAGCCCCACGCCAAAGCTCATGCCGTAGGTTCCAAAGACACGCTCTGTCAGGCGGTTGCTGTCAAAGCCCTCTGGCACAAAGACCGCACTGACGGTGTCCGAATAGAGATCTGGCGTCTGCGCGACCAGTTTCAAGCCCCAGGCGTCAACCGCGCGGCGCACGCCCTCTGCGATCCGGGTGTGACGGGCATAGACATTCTCTAGCCCTTCCTCGAACAGCATGTTGAGGCTCTCGGCCATGCCGTAGATCAATTGCAACGGCGGGGTATACGGGAACCCGCCTTTGGCATTGGCCCCCATCATATCACGGAAATCAAAGAAGGTGCGCGGCAATTTGGCGGTTTCCATCATCGCCAGCGCCTTGGGGCTGACGGCGAGGATCGCCATACCGGTGTTGAGCATAAATCCCTTTTGCGAGCCGGAGACCGCGATATCGACGCCCCAGTCATCCATCTCGAAGGGCATAGAGCCCAAGGAGCTGACGCAATCGACCATGAGAAGTGCCGGATGCTTCGCAGAGTTCATCGCGCCGCGCACGGCGCCGATGTCCGAGCGGACGCCTGTCGCAGTCTCGTTATGCGTGACAAGCACGGCTTTGATCTCGTGGCTCTTGTCAGCCTTGAGCGCCTCTTCAAAGCGGTCGGCCGGTGCGCCGCCACCCCAAGGGCATTCGATAATCTGCACATCAAGGCCGTGACGTTGGCACATGTCGATCCATCGGTGGCTGAACATGCCGTACCGCGCCACAAGAACCTTGTCACCCGCTGACAGGGTGTTGGTGATCGCCGCCTCCCAGCCGCCGGTTCCGGAGGCGGGAAAGGTGATGATCTCGCCCTTGGTGGTGCTGAAGACGGTCTTGCAGCCCTTGAGCACCGGGTTGAGCGTGTTGACGAAAGCGGGCGAGCGGTGGTCCTGCGTCTGCACCTGCATGGCGCGACGCAACCGGTCGGGAATGTTGGTGGGGCCGGGAATGAAAACCGGATTCTGATCTGACATTGCGCCATCCTCCTCTGAGATGAGCATACTATGACGCAGGGCTCCCCGCTTTGCAATTTTCTTGAAAGGTATTTTCATTATATTAATAAAATACCCAAACATATGATATTGTTTGCTTTTTATTTTTCCATAACTCATTAAAAGAATAACGTGAAAATATTTTTTATTCTGCATACAATCGCCCACCAAGACAGCCAGCAAGGGAATCGCCCCCATGATCCAGACCAAGCGCGCGCGCGGCCGCCCGAAATCGCAATTCGCCGATAGCAGCGCAGGCACCATGCAGGCGCTGGATCGGGCGCTCTCGGTGCTGACCGCCGTGGCGCGGCAAGAGGGGGTGAACCTGACGGATCTGTCGCTGAGCCTTGGGATTCCCACCGCCACGACGCACCGCATTCTGACCACCTTGCAGAAACGCGATTTCGTGCGGTTCGACGAAGAGCGGCAGGATTGGACGATCGGGATCGAGGCCTATCGCACCGGGGTGGCCTATCTCAAGCGCACCAATCTGGCCGATGCGGGCCGCCCGGTGATGCGGCGGTTGATGGAGCAGACCGGCGAGACCGCCAATCTGGCGGTGCCGGACGGGGCCGAGGTGGTGTTTATCGGGCAGGTCGAGACACAGAACCCGATCCGCGCGTTTTTCCCGCCCGGATCACGCACGCCGATGCACGCCTCTGGCACCGGCAAGGCGATTCTGGCATCGCTGCCTGAGGATCGGCTGATGGCGCTGCTCAAGGGGGCGGGCCTCAAGGGGTTTACCGAAGAGACATTGATCACGCCGCGCGCCTTGTTCGACGATCTGGCCGAAACCCGTCGTCGTGGTTGGTCGTTTGACCGCAATGAGCGGTATGACGGGATGTCCTGCATCGGTGCCGCGATTTTCAATGATCGAGGAGAGCCCTGCGCCGGTGTGTCAATCTCTGGACCCAGCAGCCGGTTTGGCGATGCGCAGATCGCAGAGTTCGGCGCGGCGGTGGCGCAGGCAGCGACGCAGATCACCCATCTGATCGCAGGCAAGGGTGTGGCTATTTCTGAAACAAACGGGTCGCGTTGAACAAGGCGTCAAGCTGTTCGTAGCGCTCGCGGGTGGCAGGCCAGCGTTCCTCTTGGACCGCCGCAATCAGCGCCTCCAGGAGCATCATGGTCGAGATGTTGGAATCCCACGCCGAGGGGATTTCGACCCAGCAATTGAAGGTATGGGTGGCAAGGTCCGAGATTGGGCTCATCCACTGGTCGGTAATCAGCACCACGCGCACGCCGCGGGCCGTGGCAATTTCGGCCAGCCGCATCAGGCTGGTTTCATAGCGGCGGATGTCGAACATCAAGAGCGTGTCACCCTCGACCATATCCAGCACGTAATGCGGCCATGTGGCGGAGGACGAGGTCATATGCGTGACCCGCCCGCGCACCGCCTGAAAATGGGTGAATGCATAGTCGGCCAGTGCGCGGGTGATGCGCCCGCCCACCAGATAGAGCCGTCCGTCGGTATCGGCCAAGAGGCGCGCGGCCTCGTCAAAGCGGGCGCTGTCGATATTGGCGAAGGTCTGTTCGATATTCTGCGTCACCGCCTTGGCAAAGCGGTTGAGGGAATGGGTGGCGGGGGCCTCTGAGGCCCAGTTGGCGCGGCGTTGGGTCGGGCCGGAGACCTTGGCCTCCAACTCTTTCAAGAGCGCCTGATGGAATTGCGGATAGCCCTTGAAGCCCAGTTTCTGCACCATGCGGGCGATGGTGGGCGTAGAGACCCCGGCATTCGCCGCGACGATGGTGATCGAAGCCAGACCCGCCGCAGGGTAGCTGTCGAGCAGCGCTTGGGCAAACTTGCGTTCGGATTGGGTGAGGGCGCTGTAATGCGCGCGGATCAGGTCGCGCACGGTTGGCGGGGGCTTGGTCACATTGCTCATCCTCAACTGGTGCTGTCGAAACAAGCAGGCCGGATCGCAATCCGGTGATGCCCGCTGGAAATATATTGACACAAAAATTTCTATGTGGAAACATTTTTACAAATGCCGCAGGGGGGCGCATGGCAAGCGATCTGAACAGGGATGATTCTGACGTGGTCGAGGTGATCGGCGCTGAGGCCAAAGGCCCGGCGCTGATCCTCTGTGAACATGCGTCGAATGTCATCCCGGCGCAGTATCAGGGCCTTGGGCTGAGTGCGGAGGCGCGGCAGAGCCATGCGGCATGGGACCCAGGTGCACGGGCGGTGGCGTTTGCCTTGGCCAAGACGCTGAATGCACCGATGGTGGCGGCCAAGGTGTCGCGCCTTGTCTATGACTGTAACCGCCCGCCCGAGGCAGCAAGCGCCATGCCCGACCGCTCCGAGGTGATCGAGGTGCCGGGCAATCGCAGCCTTGATGCAGCGGCCCGCGCCCAGCGTGTGGCGCAAGTCTATGCGCCGTTTTGCACCGCTGTCAGCCAAGTGATCGCCGCACGCAAGGCGGCAGGGCTGGTAACCGCGCTGATCACCATCCACAGCTTTACCCCGGTCTGGTTCGGCACCCCGCGCAGCTGCGAAATCGGTATTCTGCATGACAGTGACACAGGGCTGGCGGATGCGATGCTGGCCGAGGCGCACCGCTTGCCCCATCGGGTGATCCGCCGCAATGATCCTTATGGCCCCGAGGATGGCGTCACCCATTCGCTGAAACTGCATGGGCTGGCGCATAAGTTGCCCAATGTGATGATCGAGATTCGCAATGACCTCTTGCGCGATGCGGCGGCTGAGGCGCGGATGACGGATGAGCTGCTGACCCTGCTGCGCCCGGCGCTCAGCGTCTTGGGCGAGACAACACAAGGGGGCGCACATGCCTAGAGCCATGCGCGCCTATATCCGCACCATCGACGCGATGAACCGCTTTATCGGGCGGATCGCGATGTATCTGATTTTTGCGTTGGTCGGGGTGCTCTTGTGGTCCTCGATTTCCAAGACATTCTTTACCCCCGCGCTCTGGACGCTGGAAACGGCGCAATTCGTGATGGTCGCCTATTACGTTCTGGGCGGGCCCTATTCGATCCAAATGGGAAGCAATGTGCGGATGGACCTGTTTTACGGCGACTGGTCGAACCGCACGCGCGCCATGGTCGACGTGATCACGGTGTTCTTTCTGCTCTTCTACCTTGGCGTGCTGCTCTATGGCGGGATCAGCTCGACCGCCTATTCCCTGGGCTATTTCGGGACAGAGCCGCTGGTGTTTTTCGGCGACCTCCTGCGAACGCTCGTGACCGAAGGCACCGAGGCTGCGGGGGCCAAGATGGGCGTGCTCGAGCGCAGCTCGACCGTCTGGCGACCGGTGATCTGGCCGATCAAAACGATCCTCGTAGTCGGCGTGTTCCTGATGCTGTTGCAGACGCTGGCGGAACTGTGCCGCGATATCCTGCGGCTGCGCGGCGAGGAGGTGCCAAGTGCCCTATGAAATGATCGCGCTCTTCATGTTCGCGACCATGATGGTTTTGCTCTTTACCGGGCAGCGCGTCTTTGGTGCCATCGGCTTTGTCGCGGTCATCGCGGCGCTGCTGCTCTGGGGCGACCGGGGCGGGTTCGACATCGCCTTTGCCTCGGCAATCAAACTGATGAATTGGTATCCGCTGCTGACGCTGCCGATGTTCATCTTCATGGGCTACGTGATGAGCGAGAGCCGCATCGCCGACGACCTTTACAAGATGTTCCACGTCTGGATGGGCCCGGTGCGCGGCGGCTTGGCCATCGGCACAATCGGCCTCATGGTGCTGGTGTCGGCGATGAACGGCCTCAGCGTGGCGGGCATGGCGATTGGGGCTACGATTGCCCTGCCGGAACTGCTGCGGCGCGGCTATGACAAGATCATGGTGACTGGCGTCATTCAGGCGGGATCGAGCCTTGGCATCCTCGTGCCGCCCTCTGTGGTGCTGGTGCTCTATGCGATGATCGCACGACAGCCCGTCGGGCAGCTTTGGCTCGCCGGGATCATGCCGGGGCTGTTGATGGCCGCGCTCTTTATCATTTACATCTACGTGCGCTGCCGCATGCAGCCGGAGCTTGGCCCGGTGCTGCCGCCAGACGAGCGCACCATGCCGTTGCTCGAAAAGCTTCGGTTGTTGCGCGCGGGTCTGCTGCCACTCTTTATCTTCGCAGCGATGATGGTGCCCTTCGTCAATGGCTGGACGAGCCTAGTCGAAAGCTCTGCCATCGGCGCGATGACAGCCTTCATGGCTGCCGTGCTCAAGGGGCGGATGACGAAGACTGTGTTCGAAACCTCAGTGCGGATGACGCTCGGCATTTCCTGCATGTTCATGTGGATCATCCTTGCAGCCCTGGCCTTTGGCGCGGTGTTTGACGGGCTGGGTGCGGTCAAGGCCATCGAGAGCCTGTTCACGCAAAAACTGGGGCTTGACCCTTGGGTGATCCTCATCCTGATGCAGCTCAGCTTCATCATCATGGGCACGTTTCTCGACGATACGGCCATGCTGGTGATCGTGGCCCCACTCTATGTGCCGCTGGTGGGCGCGCTTGGGTTTGATCTGATCTGGTATGGCGTGCTTTATACGATCACCACGCAAATTGCCTATATGACGCCGCCCTTTGGCTATAACTTGTTTCTGATGCGGGCCATGGCCCCACCCGAGATCACGATTCGTGACATCTATCGCTCGATCCTGCCCTTCGTGCTGGTGATGGTGCTGGCGCTGGCCCTAGTGATAATCTTTCCGCAGATCGCGCTGTGGCTGCCGCAGCTGGTCTACGGATGATGGAATAACCCGAGAACTCCGCCAACGGAGCAAACTTAACAGAGCAACCAACAGGAGTATCAAGACATGACCACCAGAAGAAAGTTTCTAACCACCGCCGGGGTAGGTGCTGCGGCAACGCTGGCCAGCCCCGCCATCGTCAAGGCTCAAACTCCGATCAAGTGGCGGATGCAGACCTATGCCGGCGGCGCATTGGGCGAGCATGTGACCAAGCCGATGGTCGATTATGTGAACAGTGCGGCCAATGGCGAAATGGAGATCGAGCTGTTCTATGCCGATCAGATCGTGCCCACCGGAGAGCTATTTCAGGCGCTTCAGCGCGGCACCATTGATGCGGTCCACTCGGACGATGATTCGATGGCCTCACCCACGCCGCTGCGGCAGTTCGGCGGCTACTTCCCCTTTGCCACCAAGCATATCCTCGATGTGCCGGTGCTCTTTAACCAATACGGCCTCGCCGATATCTGGCGGGACGAATATGCCAAGGTCGGCGTGCAATGGATTTCCTCTGCGGGTCAGGATCCCTGCAACTTCAACACCAAGAAAGAGATCAAGTCTGTCGCCGATCTTGACGGGCTCAAGCTCTATACTTTCCCGACCGCAGGTCGGTTTCTGGCCAAGTTCGGAGTGGTGCCGGTCAACATCCCCTATGCGGATGCCGAGGTCGCGGTGCAGACCGGCGAGCTTGACGGCATGGCTTGGTCGGGGATCACCGAGGATTACACGGTGGGCTGGGCCAATGTGACCGATTACTTCCTGACCAACAACATCTCGGGGGCCTGGATCGGGTCGTGGTTCGTGAACCAAAAGCAATGGGCTGATCTGCCGGATCACCTCAAGCAGGTGGTAATGGCCGCAACCGACGCCAGCCACACCTATCGCAACCAGTGGTATTGGGGCGGCGAAGCGCGCCTGCGCGCGCGCGGCGACAAGCTGGAACTGCGCACGGTGCCCGCCGACGAATGGGCCGAGGTGGAGAATGCCGCCAAGGAGTTCTGGACCGAGATCGCCGCAGAAGGCGAGATCGAGGCCAAGATCGTCGGCATCTTCCGCGAGTATAACGAGGTGATCAACAAGGCCGGACCGCCCTATACCAACGGCTGATCGCCCTGCGACGCACACCGCCCGGCCCCGTTCAGACGCGGGGCCGGGCCACGTAAAGACACCCGCCGAATACCGAAGTCATACCGACACGATACCGCAAGAAAAACAAGGACGCCGCCATGGCACTCAGTCTCGAAGATCTCAAATCGAAGGTTGCCGCCGGTACGGTCGATACCGTGCTCGTGTGTCTCGTGGACATGCAGGGCCGCCTGATGGGCAAACGCTTTCACGCAGCGCATTTCCTTGCCAGTGGTTGGGAGGAAACCCATTGCTGCAATTACCTGCTGGCCACCGACCTGGAAATGACCACGCCCGAGGGCTTTGCCGCCACAAGCTGGGAGCGCGGCTATGGCGACTATGTGATGAAGCCGGACCTGAGCACGCTGCGCCCGATCCCTTGGCTCGAGGGCACGGTGATGGTGCTCTGCGATGTGCTGGATCACCACACGCATGAGCAGGTGCCCCACAGCCCCCGCGCCATGCTCAAAGGGCAAATGGCGCGGCTGGATGCCATGGGCTTTGACGCGATGATGGCGACGGAACTGGAGTTCTTCCTGTTCGAGAAAAGCTATGATGAAATCCGCAAATCCGGCTATCGCGACCTGACGCCGCTCTCGGGCTATAATGAGGATTACAACATCTTCCAGACCACCAAGGAAGAGCATGTGATGCGGCCGATCCGCAATCACCTCTATGCTGCCGGTCTGCCCATCGAGAACACCAAGGGCGAGGCGGAGGCCGGGCAGGAGGAACTCAATATCAAATACGCTCCGGCGCTCGATACCGCCGATTACCACACCATCGCCAAGCACGCGATCAAGGAGATTGCGTGGCAACAGGGCCATGCCGCGAGCTTTCTGCCGAAATGGGATCATCGGCGAGTCGGCTCATCGAGCCATGTGCATCAATCGCTGTGGCAGGATGGCAAACCGGCGTTCTTTGACCCTGCGGACAAGCTGGGCATGTCCCAGATGATGAAGCATTACATGGCCGGATTGCTGAAATACGCGCCTGACTACACCTATTTCCTTGCCCCCTATATCAACAGCTACAAGCGGTTCCAGAAAGGCACGTTTGCCCCCACCCGTATCCTGTGGTCGGTGGACAATCGCACCGCAGGCTTTCGCCTCTGCGGTGCGGGGTCCAAGGCGGTGCGCGTGGAATGCCGCGTCGGGGGATCGGACCTCAACCCCTATCTCGCCATGGCTGCGATGCTGGCGGCGGGGATCAAGGGGATCGAAGACAAGCTGGAATTGGCCCCGCCCGCCACGGGCGATGCCTATAGTGGCGAGACAGGGCGCATCCCGGAAACGCTGCGTGATGCCTATCTCACGCTCAAGCAGTCTCAATTCCTGCGCGACACGTTTGGCGACGCGGTGATAGATCACTATGCCCGCGCCGCCGAGGTCGAGATCGAGGATTTCGACCGCGTGGTCACGGATTACGAGGTGGCGCGCGGCTTCGAGCGGGCCTGAGCGCCGCGCGGTCGGATTTGAGTATTTGTGGAACGATGAAAGGACGGGCGTCATGCCCGTGATCAAGGATGCGATCATGCAGACAGTGAAATGTATCTCTCCCATCGACGGGTCGGTCTATGCCGAGCGTCCTGTGCTGTCGCTGGACGCGGCGCAAGCCGCAGCGGGCCGGGCGCGCACGGCACAGGCGGCCTGGGCGGCGCGCCCTTTGCAGGAGCGGAGTGAGTTGGTGATGGCCGGTGTCGCCGCCGTGGGCGCGATGAACGATGAGATCGTGCCGGAGCTGGCGCATATGATGGGCCGCCCGGTGCGCTATGGCGGCGAATTCCGGGGTTTCAACGAACGCGCGAGCCATATGGCGGCGATTGCCGAGGGCGCGCTGGCGGATATCGCGGTGGGTGAGGATGCCACGTTCCTGCGCTATATCCGGCGGGTGCCGCATGGCGTGGTCTTTGTCGTGGCACCGTGGAACTACCCCTATATGACCGCGATCAACACCGTGGCGCCTGCCCTTATTGCGGGCAATACCGTGGTGCTGAAGCATGCGACGCAAACACTCCTCGTGGGCGAGCGCATGGCGCGGGCATTCCACGCGGCGGGCGTGCCCGAGGATGTGTTCCAGAACATCTTTCTGGATCACGATACAACATCGGCATTGATCGCAGGCAGCGCCTTCAACTTCATCAACTTCACCGGCTCTGTCGGCGGCGGGCGCGCGATGGAGCGGGCGGCGGCGGGCACCTTTACCGGGCTTGGACTTGAACTCGGTGGCAAAGACCCCGGCTATGTGATGGAGGATGCCGATCTCGACGCGGCGGTTGAGACGCTGATCGACGGGGCGATGTTCAATTCGGGTCAATGCTGTTGCGGGATCGAGCGGATCTATGTGCATCAGAGCCTGTTCGATGCCTTTGTCGAGAAATCCGTGGCTCTGGTAAAGTCCTATAAACTGGGCAATCCGCTGGAAGCTGAGACCACCATCGGGCCGATGGCCAATGTGCGCTTTGCCGAAGAGGTCCGCGCGCAGGTGGCCGAGGCGCTGGAGATGGGAGCAAAGGCGCATATCGCCACCATGCCCGAGGATGACGGTGCCGCGTACCTCACGCCGCAAATCCTGACCAATGTGACCCACAAGATGCGCGTCATGCGCGACGAAAGTTTTGGCCCCGTGGTGGGCATCATGCCGGTCTCCTCCGACGAGGAGGCGATTGCGCTGATGAATGACAGCGAGTTTGGCCTGACTGCGAGCCTCTGGACCGCCGATGTCGCCCGCGCGCAGGCGGTGAGCGACCGCATCGAAACCGGCACGGTGTTTCTCAACCGCGCCGATTACCTTGATCCCGGCCTCTGCTGGACCGGCTGCAAGAACACCGGGCGCGGCGGCGGACTGTCGGTGATCGGCTATCACAACCTCACACGCCCCAAATCCTACCATCTCAAGAAGGTGACGAAATGACCCTGACTGCCAACTGGTCCTATCCGACCGCGATCAAATTCGGCGCTGGCCGGATTGCTGAACTGCCCGCTGCCTGTGCGCAGGCCGGGATCAAGCGCCCGCTTCTTGTCACTGACAAGGGGCTGGCGGGGCTGCCTGTCACGGCGGGCGCGCTCGATATCCTCGAGGCCGCGGGCCTTGGCCGCGCGATGTTTTCCGAGGTCGATCCCAACCCCAATGAGATCAACCTTGCCGCCGGTGTCGCTGCCTATCAGGCGGGCGGGCATGACGGGGTGATCGCCTTTGGCGGTGGCTCGGGCCTTGATCTGGGTAAATGCGTGGCCTTCATGGCGGGGCAGACGCGGCCCGTGTGGGATTTCGAGGATGTGGGCGATTGGTGGACACGCGCCGATGCGGACGCCATCGCGCCGATCATAGCTGTGCCCACCACCGCCGGAACCGGATCCGAGGTGGGGCGCGCCAGTGTCATTACCAATTCCGTGACCCATGCGAAAAAGATCATCTTTCACCCGAAGTTCCTGCCCACGGTCGTGATCTGCGATCCCGAACTGACTGTGGGTATGCCGAAATTCATCACCGCAGGCACCGGGCTCGATGCCTTTGCCCATTGTGTCGAGGCGTTTTCCTCGCCGCATTACCATCCGATGAGCCAGGGAATTGCACTGGAAGGCATGCGCCTTGTGATTGACTACCTGCCGCGCGCCTATGCCGATGGAACGGACATCGAAGCGCGCGCCCAGATGATGAGCGCCGCCGCCATGGGCGCCACCGCGTTTCAAAAGGGTCTGGGCGCCATCCATGCCATGAGCCATCCGGTCGGCGCGCATTTCAACACCCATCACGGCACCACCAATGCGGTTTGCATGCCTGCTGTGCTCGACCTCAACGCCGATGTGATCCGCGACCGGTTCGACCGGGCGACGGGATATCTGGGGATTGAGGGCGGCTATGATGGCTTCCGCGCCTTCGTGCAGGACTTCAACGACAGCCTCGGCATTCCGCGCGGCTTGCGCGATCTGGGCGTGACCGAGGCCGCGATTCCCGACCTTGTGCGCGACGCGTTGACCGACCCAAGCTGTGGCGGCAACCCGGTGACGCTGACCGAGGCCAATCTGACGGCGCTCTTCAAGGCGGCACTCTGACGGTTTGGGGGACAGCGTCCCCCATCCCTCCACCCCGTCAGAGGCGGGCGCGCAGCGCCATGAGCCCGAGGCGCGGCAAGCGCAGCACCAGCCGCGCCAAAATCTGCTCATACTCAACCTCGCCGGCCATCAGGCGCAGGTAATCGCGGCGCAAGGTGGAGGAGCGCTGAAAGGCGCGGGCAAAGCCCGGCTCGAGCGCGGGCAGAAAGATCACCGGACGGATCAGCCGCGCCATGTGCAGGGCGCGGTGAACCGGGCGCAGCGCCCGGCGATAATGGCTGAGTGCAGTCTGGGGCCGCCCCGCGCCCAGCGCCGCAATCGCGGCCTTTGCCGCCAATTGCCCGCTTTGCATCGCATAGCCGATGCCTTCGCCGGTGATCGGATCGACCAGCCCCGCCGCATCGCCCACAAGGAGCACGGCACCCTGCCCCGGTATGGGACGAAAATCACCAAACGGCAGAAACTGACCCTTGACGCTCGCCTCCTCCATCGCGAGCCCCAGCACCGCGCAATAGTCCGCCATGGCGCGTTTCATATCCGGGTTCTCTGACAAGAGGCCACCCACCCCCACTGTGGTCGAACAGCGCTTGGGAAAGACCCAGCCATAGCCCCACTGCGCCGCCGCCAGATCTATTCGGATCGGCGCGGCGGGGTCACTTGGCGCGCCGCGCGCCTCGATCTCGAGTCCAAAACCGATGCGCTGCCGGTCGAATGGCTGGCCAAAGAGGGCGCGCGCCACTTGGGAATTGACGCCATCCGCGCCAATCAGCACGGCGTAGCCCAGCACAGCCCCGCCTTTGAGCGTCACGGTCCGGGCGTCGTGGTCGATCTCGGCCAACGTCTGCCCGGTGAAATCCTGCGCCCCTGTCCCGAGAGCATGCCCGCAGAGCATCGCATCCATATCCCAACGCATCGTCGTGTAGAGGGCGGGGGCGTCTTTGATCAGGCCCATGGGCCGCCCGCGAAACCAGAAATCCACCGTGGTCTTGCAGTCCTGCGGTTCGAACGGCATCGCATGTCCAAAAATCTCGGCGTACTGCCTGCGTGCGCGCCCGGTGATCAACCCGCCGCAGAGTTTCTCGCGCGGGAATGACTTGCGGTCGATCAGCGCCACACGCAGCCCCGCGCGCGTCGCAACATAAGCGGCAGAAGCGCCAGCGGGCCCGGCCCCGACCACGATCACGTCGAACCGCTGCACGGCTCAGACCTCGGGCAGCGCGTCGCGCCGGATCATGGTCCGCAGCGCGAAACTTGACCGCATGGAGCGGATGCCGGGGGTCTGCATCAACCCCTCTTCGAGAAAGCGGTCAAAGTCTGAGAGGTCGGCGGCTACCACCCGCAAGAGCACGTCGCGGGTGCCGGTCATCAGGTAGCATTCCATCACCTCGTCAAACCGCCTGAGCCGCGTTTCAAACGCGGTGATCGCGTCACGGGTGTGGTGCTCCAACTCGACAAAGATGAAGGCGTTGAGCGGCAGGCCGAGCTTCTCTTGATTGACCCGCGCGGCATAGCCGGTGATGACACCGTCGGCTTCGAGCCGGGCGATGCGCCGTGCCAGAGGCGTAGGCGAGAGGCCCACCACCGCCGACAGATCGGCGAGCTTTTGGCGTCCGTCGCGTTGCAAGGCAGCGATGATCTGGCGGTCGATACGATCCATTTTCCCTACTTTTTCCTCTATTATTGGGGATTTCACCCAAATGTCACGCGCCGTTCACAGGAGTTTGCTGTTTTATCGCGTCTGACCGCTCTTATTCTTGCGCTCAAGGAGGAGTCCATCATGCTCACACGTCTGGCCAGTCCCACCCATGAGGAAGTTTACCGCGTCGAGGATCGCGAAAGCGGCTTGCGCGGGTTTATCGCGCTGCATTCCACCCGGCTTGGCCCAGCCGCGGGCGGCCTGCGCATGCGGGTCTATGAGGGCGACGATGCCGCGCTTGAGGATGTGCTAAACCTCTCGCGGGGCATGAGCTACAAGAACGCCGCAGCCGGTCTGCCGCTGGGTGGTGGCAAGGCGGTGATCCTTGGCGATCCGGTCCGCGACAAGACGCCTGCGCTGCTGCGCGCCATGGGGCGCGCGATCAACATGCTGCAAGGGCGCTACTGGACCGCCGAGGATATGGGTATGTCGCCCGAGGATATGGACGAGATTGCCCGCGAGACGCGCTTTGTCGCCGGGCTGGACACGGGCGCGCATGCCAGCGGCGATCCCTCGCCCGTGACCGCGCGCGGCGTTCTGGGCGCGATGCGCGCAGGTGCCGCGCAGCTTTGGGGCACGGATGACCTCAGTGGTCGGCATGTGGCGGTGCAGGGGTTGGGCCATGTCGGCTGGCACCTCTGCCATCTGCTGCACGAGTCGGGGGCAAAGCTGAGCGTGGCGGACATGAACCCCGCCCACGCGGCCAGCACAATGCGCGAGTTTGGCGCAACCGTGGTCGATCCGCGCAGCGTCCATGCCATTGACGCCGATATCTTTGCGCCCTGCGCCATCGGCGGCGTGCTCAATGCGCGCAGTATCCCCGAAATCAAGGCCAAGATGATCTGTGGCGCGGCCAACAACCAATTGGCTACGCCCGAGGATGGCGAGCGACTGCGCGCGCGCGGCATTCTCTACCTGCCCGATTACGTTGCCAATGGCGGCGGGATCATCAATGTCGCCGCCGAAATCCTGCGGATCGCGCCCCGCGCCCCTTGGGTCGAAGAGCGGCTGGCCGCAATGCAGGCGCGCATGGCCCATATCCTCACGCGCGCAGCAGGCGAAGGGATGAGCCCCGCAATCCTCGCCGACCGTCTGGTCGAAGAGCAGTTGCTGCAAGCGGCGGGTTGACGCCGCTCCGCCGAGGTCAATTGAGCTGGGGTGTTTGGCCTGCTACACTGCGCCAAACACCCCCGGAGGCTCTCATGCTGCGTTTGTCCCTGTCTTTTGCTCTGATCCTCGGACTGGCCGGGGGTGCCGCGGCGCAAACCACGTTGAGTGAGCGTGTAAGCCTCGCACATGGCACCTTTAGCAGCGGTGGTGGCCTGACCATCGCCACCGAGCTGCGCCCGACAACGGACGGGCGCACCGCGCTCTGTGGGGTCTGGTCCGAGAGCGAGAGCCAGTCGAGCTATACCAAAGGTGCCGCGCGCGAAATCGTGCGGTTGGCGACGGTTTATGTGGATGGTCAGCGTATCGCGCAGAACCTCGTGGAATTGCCACAGATCGACCCAAGGCTCGATTATGCCGGTGCGCCTGCGGGCTGCATTCTCACCACTCTGGCATGGCAACCGGGCCGCGTGCCCGAGGTTTTCGTGCCGCGCAAGCAGATCAGCCGCCGAAATGGCGGCGGCAGCGATCCGCATATCGACTTTCGCCAGACCGGCACCGGCGCGATGAGCGCCGCATTGGAAGTGCTCCCGTTCCTCAGTCGCAACAGCCGCACCGTGCCGCTCTCTGGTGCAACTCAGGTGGTCGAGGGGCGCTACAGCAGTGGCGGGGGCCTGCGCCTTGCGGCGGAACTGCGGCCCATCAACGGGCGGGCGCATCTCTGCGGGGTCTGGTCCGATCTGCCGGGGCAGGACGCCCGCACCGAAGGTCTGGGGCGCGAGATGTTGCGCCGCAGCAGTGTGACGCAGGCGGGGCGCGAGATTGCACGCGATCTTGGCAATCTGCGATGGGTGTCGCTGCGCCGCGACTATACCGGCGCGCAGGCGAGCTGCCTTGATCTCGGCCAGCCGTGGCGGGCCGGGCTGGCAGAGGCCCCGCTGACGCTACACCTGCCCGTGACGGTGGTGTACCGCAGCACAAGCCCCAAGGGTCAGAGCCTGATCCGGTTTGGGTCTTGATTCGGGCGGGTCAGTCACAAAGCGCCGGTCAGGCCCGCAAGTTTTCGCTTGAAGCAGGCCGAGCGACGGTGCTATCCAGAGCGCCGCGGCGGGTATGGTGAAAAGGTATCACGAAAGCTTCCCAAGCTTCAGTTACGGGTTCGATTCCCGTTACCCGCTCCAGATATTCTCAGCCTCTCAGCCGCGCAATTCCGACAGAATCGCCTCAGCCGCTATGCGTGGGTCTTGGGCGGACCAGATGGGGCGTCCGACGACGATGTGATCGGCCCCGTCGGCTATCGCCTGAGCAGGCGTCGCCACCCGCTTTTGATCGCCAAGCGCGCTGCCCGCAGGGCGCACGCCGGGGGTGACGATCAGGCGGCCCGAAGCCTCAGGCAGGGCGCGGATCATCGCGGCCTCTTGCGGGCTGGCAATCACGCCATCGGCCCCGGCGTCAAAGGCGCGGCCCGCGCGCTCGGCCACCAGATCGGGCAGATCGCCCGGTTTGATCATCCCCGCATCGAGATCGGCCCGGTCGAGCGAGGTCAGGATCGTCACTGCGAGGATTTTCATAGGTTTGCCAGACGCCCCCTCTTTGGCGGCGCACACGACATGCGGATCGCCATGCACGGTCAGGAAATCCAGATCAAACTGCGCCAGCCCCCGCACCGCCGCCTCGATCGTGGCGCCGATATCAAAGAGCTTCATGTCCAGAAAAATCCGCTTGCCCAGCTCGGTCTTGAGCTCGTTGGCGAGGCCTAGACCCCCGCCTGTGAGCATCCCCAAACCGATCTTGTAGAACCCGACACTGTCACCCAATCGCTCTGCGAGCTTGAGCCCCTCCAGCGCGTTGGGCACATCCAGGGCTACGATCAGGCGATCATCGGTCACGGCGGCGGTCATTGGCGGCGCTCCTCTTGCGGCAGGTGTCGCGCCCTTGTCGCGGCGGCGGCGGGCTGCGTCAAGCCTCTGTCACGCCTCTGCGCACATCCCCTCCAAGGCGGACGCCGCCAAGGTAATCTGAGCCGCGTTGCGCCGAAACTCTGGCAGGCGTTGCAACTGTCGCAAGGCGTCCGACCAGAGACCGTGGTTGAGGGCTTCTGCCACGGGGGCGCTTACATTGAGGCTGACTTGTCCGCTTCCGGTTTCGAGCAAGAGAACTCCGCTGACACAGCCGGTCGGGACGTCCCGGCGCAGATCGCGCGCGCGCACTTTGGTAATATGCATTCCAGAAAACCCATTCACTCTTTACTCTACCAACGGCACGCTACGCCGATATTTTACCTGATTTATTGTAAACAGACATGCGCGCGGAATCGCGCCAGACATATGACTGCGCCCTGACTATCGCACGCGCCATTGTCGTTCAGGCCGCCAGGGCAGGCGGGGTCCAGTCCGGGGCGCGCCGCATCCTAAGGTCCGCGCGGCCAGAGCGATGCAAGTGCCGGGCGCACTCTGTCAATCCGCGCGCGATGCGGGCGAATTCTGCGGTCAGGGGGGCGCAGAAATGCACGGGATAGACCAGCCGCTCGGCCCCTTCGATCACCTCGGCCCGCGCGACAAACGCGGCCCATTCGGGATTATACCCGATGACTTCCAGTCTCACGCGTGATTCTGTCATGGCTCTGTCCTCCAGAATGGGCGAGAACGCCCTGTGGATAACTCTTGAATAGATTGGGTGTCCAACGGCTTCTGCCAAGACCCCGTCACGGAATTGTGGGGATTGCGCGATTTAAGAGAAATCCGTCTTGAACCTCACAGGCGCGTTACCCATTTATCATTTGAGGTTCCCGACCGACGCATGCCTGATGCTGGGTGCGCCACAGGGGTAACGCTTGTCACAAGGAGAAAGCCCATGGACTTCAACAAGTTCACGGAACGGTCGCGTGGTTTCATTCAGGCTGCCCAGACCATCGCAATGCGCGAAAGCCATCAGAAACTATCCCCCGAACATATTTTAAAGGCGCTGCTCGATGACCCCGAGGGGTTGGCGAGCAATCTGATCAAACGTGCCGGTGGCGCGCCCGAGCGCGTGACGCAGGCCAATGATATCGCCATGGCCAAGATTCCGCAGGTGTCGGGCGATGCCGGTCAGACCTATATGGATCAGCAGACCGGCAAGGTTCTGGCCGAAGCCGAGAAACTGGCGCAAAAGGCGGGCGACAGCTTTGTTCCAGTAGAGCGCATCCTGACCGCACTGGCGCTGGTGAAATCCGGGGCCAAGGAGGCGTTGGAGGCTGGGGCGGTTTCCGCCCAGAAGATCAACGAAGCGATCAACGACATCCGCAAGGGACGCACGGCAGACTCTGCATCGGCAGAGGACACCTATGAAGCGCTCGACAAGTATTCCCGCGACCTGACCAAGGCGGCGCGTGAGGGCAAGATTGATCCCATCATTGGCCGCGACGACGAAATTCGCCGCGCCATGCAGGTGCTCAGCCGCCGGACCAAGAACAACCCGGTCCTGATCGGTGAGCCGGGGGTGGGTAAAACCGCCATCGCCGAGGGTCTGGCGCTGCGCATCGTCAATGGCGATGTGCCCGAGTCCCTGCGCAACAAGCGTCTCTTGTCGCTCGACATGGGGGCGCTGATTGCGGGGGCCAAGTATCGCGGCGAATTCGAGGAGCGCCTCAAGGGCGTGCTGAACGAAGTCACCTCTGCCGCAGGTGAAATCATCCTCTTCATCGACGAGATGCATACGCTCGTAGGTGCCGGCAAGGCCGATGGGGCCATGGATGCCGCCAACCTGATCAAACCGGCGCTGGCGCGCGGGGAATTGCACTGTATCGGGGCCACAACGCTCGATGAATACCGCAAGCATGTGGAAAAGGACGCGGCCCTCGCCCGCCGGTTCCAGCCGCTGATGGTCGAAGAGCCGACAGTAGAGGATACGATTTCGATTTTGCGCGGCATCAAGGAGAAATACGAGCTGCACCACGGCGTGCGCATCTCTGACTCGGCGCTGGTGGCGGCGGCGACGCTCTCGCACCGCTATATCACCGACCGCTTCCTGCCCGACAAGGCGATCGACCTGATGGACGAGGCCGCAAGCCGTCTGCGCATGGAAGTGGACAGCAAGCCCGAAGAGTTGGACGCGCTCGACCGCGAGATCCTGCAAAAGCAGATTGAGGCAGAGGCGCTCAAGAAAGAGGACGACGCCGCCTCGCGCGACCGGCTGGAAAAGCTGGAGCGGGAACTGGGCGACTTGCAACAGCGCTCTGCTGAGATGACTGCCAAATGGCAGGCCGAGCGCGACAAGCTGGCCGGTGCGCGCGACATCAAGGAACAGCTTGACCGCGCCCGTGCCGAACTGGACATCGCCAAGCGTGAAGGCAATCTCGCCCGTGCCGGTGAGCTGAGCTATGGCGTCATTCCAGGGCTGGAAAAGCAACTGGCCGAGGCCGAAACCCAAGGCGAAGATGGCGTCATGGTCGAAGAGGCCGTGCGCCCCGAGCAGATCGCGCAAGTGGTGGAACGCTGGACCGGCATTCCCACCGCCAAGATGCTGGAAGGCGAGCGTGACAAGCTCTTGGGGATGGAGGAGAACCTCCACCGCCGCGTGATCGGTCAGAACACCGCCATCAAGGCCGTGGCCAATGCCGTGCGCCGGGCGCGCGCCGGGCTGAACGACGAGGGGCGCCCCTTGGGCAGCTTCCTCTTTCTGGGGCCGACCGGCGTGGGCAAGACCGAGTTGACCAAGGCCGTGGCCGAGTTCCTCTTTGACGATGACAACGCCATGGTGCGCATCGACATGAGCGAGTTCATGGAGAAACACTCGGTCTCGCGTCTGATCGGTGCACCTCCGGGCTATGTCGGCTATGACGAGGGCGGTGTGCTGACCGAGGCCGTGCGCCGCAGGCCCTATCAGGTGGTCCTGTTCGACGAGGTCGAAAAGGCGCATCCCGAGGTGTTCAACGTGCTCTTGCAGGTGCTCGACGATGGTGTGCTGACCGATGGTCAGGGGCGCAAGGTCGATTTCAAGCAGACGCTGATCATCCTCACGTCGAACCTTGGGTCTCAGGCGCTCAGCCAGTTGCCCGAAGGGGCCGATGCCGCCACCGCCAAGCGCGATGTGATGGACGCCGTGCGTGCGCATTTCCGGCCCGAGTTCCTGAACCGGCTGGATGAAATCGTGGTGTTTGACCGCCTTACGCGGCCGCAGATGGACGGTATCGTCGATATCCAGATGGCGCGCCTGCTCAAGCGTCTGGCAGCCCGCAAGATCCAACTGGAACTGGATGACGCCGCCCGCAAATGGCTGGCCGATGAAGGCTATGATCCGGTTTACGGCGCGCGCCCGCTCAAACGCGTGATCCAGCGTGCGTTGCAGGATCCTTTGGCCGAGGCGCTCTTGGCGGGGGATATCCTCGACGGTGCCGTCGTGCCGGTGACGGCGGGACCAGAGGGTCTGATCATCGGCGAACGGGTGGGCAGCACGACACAGGAACCGCCCAAGGATGCGGTGGTTCACTAAATCAAAACCGCCCCTCTGATTGGTCAGGGGGGCGGTTCTGGCCTGATTGCTGGCATTGGTCCTGAGCGATGTGCCGCGCGCGTGGCATACGAACGGCCGCTTCAGCCCAGAGCCCACCCGCTACCGACCGTGACTCCCATCATACCCGTTGCGCGCGGGGCTCTGCCATCCCGCCAGTGCGCCCTCGGCCGGCGCGAACACCTCGACCAGCATCGGATAGCAGGCCGCCGTATCGCTGGTATGCTCGGACGAGCAATCGCCACCGGGACAGGCGCTGAGCGCGCCAAGCAGGTCTATCTCGGCGAAAAACTCCAGATAGTCGCCGGGGCGGACCGGCGACGCCTTCATGAAATACTGCCCCGTATCGCGGGTGAACCCGGTGCACATGAAGACATTGAGCACGTCATGCACATGGGGCTCAGCCTCTGCCAAACTCACTCCCAACTCATCCGCCAAGGCGCGCGTCAGGTTGGAATGGCAGCAATGATGATACTGCACACCTGACAGCAGATTGCCGGTATAGGGATCGCAGCGCGTGCCGATCACGTCATGCACAGAGCCACCGAATTCGTCGATCCCGTACCAGCCCAATGTGTCTTCGACAATCGTGGCCATCGGCCGCAGATGCGGAAAGGATGACCAGAGCCGCTCGCCGCGCGTCATATGCGTGCCATGCAGCGCCCGCGTCTTGCCGGAATAAAACCGCTCAGACAGGTCCGTCGCGTTCCATAGGTTGAGGTCGCCCACCTGTGGCCCCTCGACGCTGGTGATCCGGAAAAACTGACCCGCAGCGACGCGAAAACAGGCGGCCTCGCGCGGAGGGATCACCACGTCTGCCAGCTTCTCTGCGCCCTCGCGCGCGGCGGCATAGAGCGCCAGATCAGGCTGCGCCAGCGTGTCATTGGGATAGCAGATCACCGGGCGCAGCGCGCGGCGGGCCTCGGCATCGGCGGGGGCTTGGGTCATCTCACACCTCTCAGGGATTGCGGGGGTTCACCACGCAATCCAAAGGCGGTTTGCCCGTGGATGTAAAGACCTCTGCCCCGCAGGCCATGCAGCGGTAATAGAACTGCCCGTCGCGATCCTGTCGCCGGTCCGCTCGCCAGCGGCAGGCGCGTGTGCGCCGGTTGGACAGGATCAGCACAAGCACAAAGGCTATGATCAGACCGACCACGACAACCATGCGACTATCCCTTGGCCATTGTCTCTATCATTTCACCGAACCGGCGATAGCTTGCAGCCTGATCCTCGGGCGTCGATCCTGCCGCGGGATGGCCGTCTGGCGCCTCGGCGTAGTCAAAGTTCACGCCGGTCCCCTCGATGATCCGGTTCATCATGTTAAAGAGCGCGCAGACCTGCACCGCCTCATAGAGCGCCGCCTCGGACCAGCCCGCGTCATAGACCGCCTGCGCGTCGCGCTCGATCAGCCTGCTCGGCAGGGTGTTGAGTTTGGCCACATAGGCCAGCACCGGACGTAGTCTTTCGTCCACCGGCGCTGTCTCGAAATCCTCGATCAATGCGTCGATGAGCGCGCCGTCGATCCCAAAGACCTCGGCATAGGCGCGATGCGCGCCGGCACAAAAGGTGCAGGCATTGAGGGCCGAAACATAGGTGGCGATCAACTCACGCTCGCCCACGCTCAATTCCCCGTCGCTGCGCAAGAGACCGTCGGTATACTCCATGAGCGGGCGAACGTTGCGGGGAAACCGCGCGTATAGATCCATCAGATGCGCGGGATCAGGCAGGCTTGGCAATAGGGGCATCAGGTCATCTCCTCTGGTTGCAGGGGACATTCCCGCAGCACGGGTCAAAAGAAAACCCCCGCCGTTTCCGGCAGGGGCCACATCTGCGTGAACGCTCGATCAGGCGTCGTAATACGCGTACATCTGCTCCAAGGCGTCGACGCCCGGTGCTTTGGACTGGTTGGCGGGTGCCTCGGGACTGTAGTAAACCGCCACCCAATCAGGAGTTACGGGTTTCGGGGATGAGACCGGGTTCACGGGTTTCTTGGCCGGGTAAGCCATGGCATTATCTCCATATTTCCTATGTAGGTAACATAAGACGCTGCACCGCAGCATAAACCCACATCGCTGCATCCTCGCCATGCAGGGGGCGCATGGCCCGAAGAGGCCCGTCCGCCCGGTCATCCGATCCAGAGATCCCCCGCCAGACCCAGCGTGAACCCCATAACCGCCCCGAGGGCCGGCAACCAGGTGCGCCCGTCATGCGAGGCGGGCGCGATATCCTGAAAGATCAGGTAGAGGATACCACCCGCCGCGAACATCATGATAAACCCAAGAACGTCGGGCATATCGGTCAAAAAGCTGAATCCAAGGGCGGCGCAGACCGGACCAAGCAGCGCCAGCCCGGCAAAGAAGAGAACGATCCGCCCGCCATGAATCCGGCGGCCTTTCACGACGTCGCGGAATGCGGCAAAGCCTTCGGGCACGTTCTGAAGGAAGATGAGAGCCGCAAGCAGAATGGCCTGCTTGGTCTGCGCTGTCAGCATGGCCCCGATGGCCATGGCCTCGGGGAGGAAATCGAGCAGCATCGCCAGAAGGGAGGCACCGCGCGCGCCACTGGCGGCAAGGCAGCGATCGACCACAAAGAACACGACGCCGCCCCCGGCAAAGGCCGCAAGGGCAACACCCATCGACAAGTCTTCGCGCGCATGCGGCACCAGAACCAGCGCAATCGCCGCAAGCAGCGCCCCACCGCCAAAGGCCATGATGCCATGGGTGGCGACACGCGGCAGTTTGCGACAGGTCGCCGACAGTGCGAGTGCGGCCCCAAGCGGCATGGCCGATCCGGCCATGAGCGCCAGTAGGATCGCGGACCAGAAACCGCTGAAGTCCACGTCGCTTACACGTGCCGCTCGACCATCTGTTTCTTGATCTCGGCAATCGCCTTGGCCGGGTTCAAACCCTTGGGACAGGTCTTGGTGCAATTCATGATCGTGTGACACCGATAGAGCTTGAACGGATCTTCCAGATCATCCAGACGCTCGCCCGTCGCCTCATCGCGGCTGTCGATGATCCAGCGATAGGCATGCAAGAGCGCCGCCGGTCCAAGGTATTTGTCGCCATTCCACCAATAGGACGGGCAAGAGGTCGAACAACAGGCGCACATCACGCATTCATAGAGGCCGTCCAACTTTTCGCGGTCCTCGATGGACTGCTTCCATTCCTTGGCGGGGGCGTTGGTCTTGGTTTCCAGCCAGGGCATGATGCTGGCATGCTGAGCGTAGAAATGCGTGAGGTCGGGGATCAGATCCTTGACCACCGGCATATGCGGCAGCGGGTAGATTTTCACATCGCCCTTGATCTCGTCCATGCCATAGATGCAGGCCAGCGTGTTGATCCCGTCGATATTCATTGCACAAGAACCGCAAATCCCCTCGCGGCAGGAGCGGCGGAAGGTGAGCGTGGGATCAATCTCGTTCTTGATCTTGATCAGCGCGTCCAGAACCATCGGGCCGCAGGTGTCCATATCCACGAAATAGGTGTCCACGCGCGGGTTTTTCCCATCATCCGGGTTCCAGCGGTAAATCTGGAACTTGCGCACGGTCTTGGCCCCTTCGGGCTTGGGCCATGTCTTGCCCGTCGTCATGCGCGAATTCTTGGGGAGTGTGAGTTGAACCATCTTGCTACTCCTTGTCAGCCGCCCAAGAGGGTCAGGCTATTTTGGGCAATACATTGCACCGCTTCGGGGCGCTGCGCGATCTGGATAACCTGCTGCGTGGTCTCGGGCGTCACGCCGGTAACGCTCGCGCTTGCGATCTGAATGATCTCTCCCGCAGAGGCAGCATCAATCACGCAATCGGTGATCGGGGCGGCGTTGAGACCCGGAAAGCGCTGAGAGACGACCGTGTTGACCACGCTCTTGGCCTGCGCGCGCGCAATGCCATCGGCAACCTGATTGGTCGCGTCACAGGCGGTAAGGGCCAATACTGCGGTGAAAGCAAACACAGCGCGCATCATCGGGTCAGTTACCTCTGAGACAATAGGTTGACCCGCCAAACAGGACAGGGGCGTGTGAAGGGCAAGAACCACGCACGCGAACGCTTTGTCTCTGCGCCTGAGTTGCGAAACGCGGGGTAGATGCCCGCCCCAGCCTTTGATCGGCACATTCATTGATACGATCCGCCTGCGCCGGACTCAGATTAGATCCGGGGACGATCCAACTAATGGTGCTACCACCGGGCGGCAGTTCCGACCATGTTGCGCCAAAGCGGGCTTGGCCACGAAACCCCATCTCGTAACGACAATCGAGGATAGCCTTGCGTTGTTCCAGCACCGGAATGCGCGGAGCGGCATTGGCGACGGAGGACGTAGCTACCAGTATCACTAGAAGCGAGGCGAAAACCCCTTGGCTGAAAAACCTTATAACCTGAAACATGCTTTTCTCCCTTAGAACGTCCGTTCCTTTGGTGCGATCTTCTTGAGGCTGATACCGCCCTCATCCTCGGTCGTCAGAGGATCGGTGATGATCGGGCGATAGCTGAGATCGACGGTATTGCCTTCGACCCGCGCAATCGTGTGCACGCGCCATTTTTCATCGTCGCGGGTGCTGAAATCCTCATGGGCATGTGCGCCGCGGCTTTCTTGCCGTGCCTCTGCGCCAAAGATCGTGGCGAGTGCGTTGGGCATCAGGTTGGTCAGTTCCAGCGTTTCCATCAGGTCGCTGTTCCACACGAGGCTGCGGTCCGTGACCTTGATATCGCCCATCTTGCCGGCAACCGCCTTCATCTTCTCGACGCCCTCGGCCAGCGTTTTCGAGGTCCGGAACACGGCGGCGTCGGCCTGCATCGTGCGCTGCATCTCGAGCCGCAACTCGGCAGTCGGAATTTTCCCGGTCGCATGGCGCAGCCCGTCAAAGCGCGTTAGCGCCTTGTCGACCTCAGCCTTGTTGGTGCCCGGAACGGCGGACTCGGCGTCCACCACCTTGCCCGCGCGAATGGCAGCGGCGCGGCCAAAGACCACGAGGTCGATGAGTGAGTTGGAGCCAAGCCGGTTCGCGCCATGCACGCTTGCACAGCCCGCCTCGCCCACGGCCATCAGACCGGGGACGACGGCATGCGGATTGTCCTTGGTGGGATTGACCACCTCGCCCCAATAATTCGTGGGCACGCCGCCCATGTTGTAATGCACGGTGGGCAGAACCGGGATCGGTTCCTTGGTCACGTCGACCCCGGCAAAGATTCGCGCGCTCTCGGAAATGCCCGGCAGGCGCAGATGCAGCGCCTCGGGTGGCAGGTGGCTGAGGTTGAGATGGATATGATCGCCATCCGCCCCCACGCCGCGCCCTTCGCGGATTTCCATGGTCATGCAGCGGCTAACATAGTCGCGGGGGGCGAGATCCTTGTAGTTGGGCGCATAGCGTTCCATGAACCGCTCGCCCTCGGAATTGGTGAGATATCCGCCCTCGCCACGCGCACCCTCGGTGATGAGGCAGCCCGCCCCGAAAATGCCGGTGGGGTGGAATTGCACGAATTCCATGTCTTGCAGCGGCAGACCGGCGCGCGCCACCATCCCGCCGCCGTCGCCGGTGCAGGTGTGGGCAGAGGTCGCCGAAAAGTAAGCACGGCCATAGCCGCCCGTCGCCAGCACGACCATCTTGGCGTTGAAGACGTGGATGGTGCCATCGTCGAGTTTCCAGCAGACCACGCCGGTGCAGGTGCCATCGGTCATCACCAGATCAATGGCGAAATATTCGATGTAGAATTCGGCTTTCTGCTTGAGGCTCTGACCATAGAGCGTGTGCAGAATGGCGTGGCCGGTACGGTCGGCGGCGGCACAAGTGCGCTGCACCGGCGGGCCTTCACCGAATTCGGTGGTATGGCCGCCAAAGGGGCGCTGATAGATCTTGCCCTCTTCGGTGCGCGAGAACGGCACGCCGTAATGCTCAAGCTCATAGACCGCCTTGGGGGCCTCGCGCGCCAGATATTCCATCGCGTCGGTATCGCCCAGCCAATCAGACCCTTTGATCGTGTCATACATATGCCACTGCCAGCTGTCGGGGCCCATGTTGCCAAGGCTTGCCGCAATGCCGCCCTGCGCCGCCACGGTATGTGAGCGGGTCGGGAAAACCTTGGTCACGCAAGCGGTGCGCAGCCCCTGTTCGGCCATGCCCAGCGTCGCGCGCAAGCCCGCCCCGCCCGCGCCCACAACAACGACGTCATAATCATGCGTCTCGTATTCATAAGCAGCCATTTAATACTTCCTCACAGCGCGATCTTGGCGAGGGCAAAAAGCCCGGTGGCGATCAGCCCATAACTTAGGACAGTCACCGCGATAATCAGGCCCCGGCGCATGCTGCCGTGGCTATAGTCCTCAATCATCGTCTGCGCGCCGCTGGCATAGTGCCGCAGCCCGAAAAAGATCACGAGGCCGGTGAGGATTGCCATGCCGGGGTGGGCAAAGGCGGCCATCACCTCGGTGCGGTCGCCGCCCAAAGCGCGGCCAAAGGCCACGAGAAACACCGGGATGATCAGCGCAAGACCCACACCGGACAGCTTCATATACCAGAAATGTTCGGTCCCGGTGCCGGCGGCACCCTTGCCCTCGGCGCGTTTACGTGCGGTCAGGTAGCGCATGATACTCTCCTCAAACCAGCAAAAGCGTGATGACGGTCAGCACGACCGACCCGATGATACAGGCCCAGCCCAGCTTTTCCGCCGTGGGAATATCCATCCCCTTGCCCGCATCGAAATAGAGATGCCGCAGCCCAGCCAGATAGTGATACCACACCGCCCAGAGAGAGAGCGTCAGCACAAGGTCGCCAAACCACGAGGTCAGCACCGCATCGGCCATTGCGAAATAATCGTCAGAGGTCGAAGCCGCCAACAACCACCACACAATCAGCGCTGCCGCCACCACCAGCGCATTGCCGGTGATCCGTGTCAGAATGGAGGTGATCGAGGTCAGTTGCGGACGGTAAATTTGCAAGTGCGGCGAAAGCGGGCGTTCAACCTGTTTGGTTTCAGCCATGGAGCAACTCCTTTGCAGATGGCGGGCGGCGCGATAGCCGTCTTTTGCTGCGCCTTTTGTTATACTTTTTCTCGGCTCTGTCACCTGTCCAGCATGACAAATCCCCCAATTAGGGTCAAATGGCCGCAAAAATTTTGCTTTTGTGATCACGAAAATAATCGTGTGATCACAAAACTGAAGCAAAGGAATCAAGGTTTCCGGCGCATTCCCTCTGAGTCTCTGGCAGACGGGACGCCGGCCACCCTGATGAAATCTTGATCACACAAGAATTTGTGATCACAAATCTCAATCTAACATGAAAAAGCCCGAGTCGTTTCCGACCCGGGCCAATTACAACTGTGTCAGCCGTTCAATGCAGCTTGGCGTCCACATCGGCAATGGCCGCATCGATCAGCGCGTTGCCGTCTGCGGCGGTCATCTGCTTGGCGATCACATCGCGCGCGGCAGCGACAGCCACAACCACGGCCTGATCCCGCACATCGCGGATGGCGCGGGCCTCGGCACTTGCGATCTGCTCCTCAGCGGCCTGCATCCGGCGTGCAATCGACGCCTTTATCTCATCCTTGGCCTCTTCGGCGGCGGCATTGGCTTCGTCCTTGGCGTGCGCCACGATCCGGTCAGCCTGCGCCTGCACTTCCTTCTGTTTGCGCTCATAGCTGGCCAACAGGGTCTGTGCTTCCTCACGCAGCGCGCGCGCCTCGTCGAGTTCCGCCTTGATGCTGACTGCCCGCTCATCGAGCTTTTTGCCTACAAGGCTCGGCACCTTCACATAGATCAGAAACCCGACAAAGAGCAGAAACGCGAGCAACACGACGAAATTGGTGTTGGCGAGCGAAAAGAACGGGCCACTCGCTGCCAGCGCAGGGCTGGCGATAAGAGCGGCAACCATGGTCAAGAGCATCTTTTGCATGGCGCTTATCCTTTCATCCGGGCGTTGACGGCTGCGCTGACCGTTTTCCCGTCTGCCTTGCCCCCCATGACGGCAACGATCTCGGCAGCGGCGTCTTTGGCCACTTCCTTGACGCTGTCCATGGCGTTGGCCCGGATTTCCTCAATTTTCTGTTCGCCTTCTGCGGCGCGCGCCGCAATCTCGGCGTCCGCCTTGGCGGTGGCGGCATCAAGATCCGCCTTGATCTCTGCCTTGGCCTTGGCAACGATCGTCTGCGCCTCGGCGCGGGCATCGGCTAGCGCCTTGAGGTAGGCTTGCTCGGCCTGCTCGGCCTTGGCCTTCAGATCCTCCGCCGCAGCGAGGTCGTTGGTAATGGCCCCCTGACGCTCTGCGATCACCGCCGCAATCCGCGGCAGCGCGATACGCGACAGGACAAAGTAAATCACGACCAGCGTGACGAGGAGCCAGAAAATCTGGTTGCCAAAGGTCGAAAAATCCAGCTGGGGCAGGCCCGGCGTGGATGCGGCTTGACCAGCGGCGTCATGCGTTTCGCTTGCCATGTCGTCCTCCTAGGGGAAAGTTCCGTGTCACCGAGGGCTGGCGATGCGCCACCCCTCGGCCGTAAGGATCAGCTACCCGAGAGACTTAGACAGCGAACATGAGCAGAAGCGCGATGAGGAACGAGAAGATCCCCAAGGCTTCGGCGAATGCGATGCCGATGAACAGCGTCGCGGTCTGACCGGCGGCAGCCGACGGATTGCGCAGTGCGCCTGCGAGGAAGTTGCCGGCCACGTGGCCCACACCGATCGCGGCAGCACCCGAACCGATGCCTGCGAGGCCTGCACCGATGAATTGACCCAATTGTGCGATATCGCCTTCCATGAGATGTCTCCTTACGTTGGAATTGGCATTGCGAGGTTGGTCGTGAGGCGGGCGGACCCACCGTAGTCTGGTTGTTCGTAGGGTGGGTAAAACCCAACCGCCACCCTCAATGGTGCGGATGCAGCGCATCCTTGAGATACACGCAGGTGAGGATGGTAAAGACGTAGGCCTGGATGAAGGACACCAGCACTTCGAGCCCATACATAGCCGAGACCGCAAGGATCGACAGCGGGGCGATCATCGCCACCTGACTGAAGCCAGCGAACACCTTGATCACGGCGTGACCGGCCATCATGTTGCCGGCAAGACGAATGGAATGGCTGACAGGACGCACGAAGTAGGAAATCAGCTCGATCACTGCCAGAATGGGCCGCAGCGCCAGCGGCGCGGAGCTGACCCAGAACAGGCTGAGAAAGGCCGGGCCGTTCTTGACGAAACCGAGGATCGTCACCGTCAAAAACACCATCACAGCCATCACCGCCGTCACCGCGATATGGCTCGTGGTGGTAAAGGCCATCGGCAGGAGGCCAAGAAAGTTGGCGAAGAGGATGAAGAGAAACAGCGTCATGATATAGGGGAAGAACACCAGCGCATCCTTGCCCGCCACATCCTCGACCATCTTGCGGACGAATTCATACAGAAGCTCGGCCACCGACTGCATCCGGGTCGGGATCGTCGCCCGTCCAGAGGTCCCCATTACCAGGAGCGCGATAATCGCGAGAACCGTCAGCGCCATCCACAGCGTCACGTTGGTCAGCGTGAACACGCCCACCGCGCCCTCGCCAAACAGTGGCTTGACTATGAACTGATCCATCGGGTGGAAAACCAGACCACCCTCATCGGCACCGTGCGCTTCAGTCGCCATTCTTTGCCCTCTCATCCCCGCCTTGTGCGGGATCGTTTATGCCCTGCTGGATCTCGGCGGCGCTGCGCATCATCGTCTTGACGCCCGCAGCCATCCCCAGCAACGTAAATATGACAAGGAAAATGGGCATCGTTCCCAAGAGGGAATCCAGCCCGTACCCCATGCCAAAACCGATCATCAGACCGGCCACCAACTCAATCACCATCCGCCATGCCAGTTGAGCCTGCGAATAATGCTCGTCCTGATGGGGCTTTGGCGCGTCCTTGGCCTTGAGCTTGGCGATCTTTGCTTCCAGCTCTGCCAGTCGCTCGCTCTGCTCGGGATCGGTCACGCAGTTCCCCCTCAGGATGTTGCGCACTTGCTAGGCCCAAGGCGCGCATGAGTCAAGCATCCGAACCGTATCAGAACGCTACGCTCAAACCTTTGTTAATGAACGCATTTTGCGCCAAAAGGCCTGAGGTGGCCATTCTGCCGCAACCGCCCCTATCCGCCCAAAGGGCCATTTGCCATATTCAACCGAACGGTTGAGTTTCAGCGCACGACAAAGACCGACACCTTGGCATGCTGGGCAATATAGCCGCCATGCGAGGCAAAGATGTGCTCGAGAAAGCCCGGCACATGACTGGCCACCACGACCAGATCGGCACCAGTCCGTTCAATCGCCTGCATGAGCGCCGACGTTGTTTCGACCTCGGGATCGTGGCTGATGATCGGCTCGGCCTCGACCGTGACGGCGTATTTGGTCCGCAGGTCATCGGCAAAGCGCTTGAGCGTCTGCGAGAATTCGGCAGCGTTGTGACCCAGCTCATTGGGCAGTTCTCCGCCCACGCTGACCACCTTGATCCGCGCCCCGTGCCGTTTGGCGAGATCCCCCGCCACGTTGAGCGCCTTGGTCAATGTGTCCTTGTGGAGCAGATCAACCGGAACCAGGATTGTCGAGAACATGGTCTTTCCTTTCGTGTTTCCGTTTCGCGTCCAACCAGCCTAGCGGCTCTGGCGCAGCCCGACATTGTCACAGATCAACACCAATTTCAGCCCGGTCGGCATGGATCTGCCGTTGACGCGAGGCGCGCGCTTGGGCTTATGGAAGCCATGCACAACGCCCCTGCCCTCGATATGGTCTTTGCCGCCCTCGCCGATCCCACCCGGCGCGCGATCCTGTCGATGCTGCTCGAGGATGACATGGCGGTCACGGATGTGGCCGAACCGTTCGAGATGAGCCTTGCCGCTATTTCCAAACATCTGGGCATCCTCAGCCGCGCCGGTCTTATCAGCCAGGAACGCCGCGGCCGGGTGACCTGGTGCAAGCTGGAGCCGGACGCCCTGCGCGATGCCTCAATCTGGATGCAGAGCTTTGGCCAGTTCGAGGCGGTCAATCTCGATGCGTTCGAGCGGTTCCTGCAAAGCGAATTGCCGGATGATCCCTGACGCCCGCCATATGCCCGAGGCGCGGATCGACATCGTGCCGGGGGCCATCCTCATGCCCTTGCGCGCCGAGACCGGCATGGCCTGTGGCGCACTCGCGCCGGACGGCACGCCCCTGCCTGCGGCACGAACGCTGCTGTCTGCCGGGCGCTTCACAACCGACCCCGCACCGCCCTCCGACGCGCCCGCGCACCTTCCGGGGCGCTGGCTTTTTGCCGGGGTGGGGCGGCACCATTTCGGTCATTTCCTGCTCGAAGCGGCACCCCGCCTCTGGGCTTTGGATCAAGTCTCAGGCACCGTGGATGGCATTGCCCTGCTGCCCATGGCGGGCCGAGACATCGCCGCCGTGCTGCGCCGCCGTCTTGGCCCGCTGCTGGAGATGCTGGGTCAGTCCCTGCCCGTGCACCTGATCGAGATCCCGACACAGGTCGATGAGCTGATCCTTCCGACACAGGGATTTGGCCATTTGCGCTGGAGCGGCGGCACCCCCGAGGCCCGCACCTATATGCGCCGCCACCTCTGCGCCGGGGACGCGCCCGTTGGACCTGAGAAGGTCTATGTCTCGCGCCGTCGCCTCAAGAACCCGGCGCAACAGGTGCCGCATGAACAGCTCATCGAGCGTTGGATGTCCCGCGCGGGGTATGACATCTTTCACCCGGAACGGCACAGTGTGACCGAGCAAATTGCGCGCTACCGCGCCGCCCGCGTGATCGTTGGCCCGGATGGCTCGGCCTTCCACATGGCCGCCTTCGTGATGACCCCCGGCACCAAGGTTGGCCTCATCCAGCGCCGCACCCGTCAGGACACATTCGACGCCATCGCCCGGCAGATCACCTGCTTCTCAGAGGTGGAATTGACCACGACCGCCGCCCTTGCACAGCTTGCACCCAGCAAGGAGGATGATCCGACACCGACCGAATTGCGCCAGTTGCGCGCCGATCTTCAAGCCGCAGACTTCCTCTGAGGGACAAGCGGCGTTGCTGTGCCGCGCGTCTCTTTCGGATCAGCGCAGTCGAATGGTCATGCTCAGCTCGCTAGGATCAATCTTCTGGCCCAATTGGCAAAGTTCCCAACCTGCGCCACACGCTATCTTCGCTGCTTGTACGGGCTCGAACGCTAGCACGCCCAGACGGTGCCCAAAGCGTTCATCCTCGGACAGAATCTTTTTCGCGCTGGCGATCGCGACCTCTTTTGACATCCCATTGGAATAAAGCACATAGATCGTACCCGGCCGCGCCTCGAAAAAGTAACCAAAGTCGTTTTTCGAGGGGGTCACCCCTTTCAATGTGGCGGCCGATGCCGCGTAGCGTCCCTGCCAAACGAATTCATGGGAAAACAGGTTCCAACGCAGGCTTTGCGCTTTCCCGGAACTGTCCATCAGCGACAGATCTTTCAAATTCGCCCTGAATCTCAGATTCCGCTTGCCTCGCCATTTTTTCCCGCAATCCAGCTGGCCGTTCGGCTCAACCGGACAGAATGTAGCCGATTCGAAACGAACACTGCTGCCCGATTTGGCAACCACCATCAGAAAGACTTTCTTTCTGAACGGATCGTCCGCGCCCTGCGCGGCAACATGTATTGGCTGCAACACCGCAAGCAGCGTAACAACCACCAGACTGATCCAGAATTTCGACTTGGACATGCTCAACATCACCTCACCCCACTCATACGCGACATGTTGCAATCACCCGTAACCCTTGGTTGACCGTGAAGCAAGATCGTGTCGCCCAGCATGTATGCAGACTGACCTCAGATCCGACGATCCTCGTCCTTTAACAACAACACCAGCGCCACCACTGTCAGCCCCACCCCCATCAAGACGACCACCGGCGGCAAGGCATGCCCCAGCGCTGCCTGCCAGAGCGTGACCCATGTGGGCGTGAGATAGGTATAGGCCATGACCTTGGCGCTGGGCAGGTTGAGGCTGGCATATTGCAAGAGAACGAATGTCATCGCCGTGGCAAAAACCGCCGTATAAACAATGGTGATCCAGACAATCGCGGGCAAACTTGCCCAATCGGTCGCCCGAATATCGCCCCAACCCGCCGCCGTGATCAGGAGCGCCGCGCCCAGCATGGTGCCGAAGGAAAACACCACCGGCCGCTCGCCGCGATTGAGCAGCCGCACCAGCGGCGTATAGATCGCATGCGCGGCACAGCCGAAGAAATAAATCGCCTCGCCACGCCCGACCTCGAACGCCATGAGCGCCGAGGCATCGGCGCGAAAGATCACCCAGAGCGCGCCAAGCGCGCCCACCGCCAAGGCAAGCGCCATGCGCGGCGTGGTGATCTGGCGCAAGAGCACATAGCCAGCGATCCCCGCCATGATGGGGGTAAGGGTAAAGACCGCCGCTGCCGAAACCGGCGCCGCAGTCTTGAGCCCCTCGAACATCATCACGAAATAGAGGCCCATTGCGCCCCCGAGCAACAGGTAACGCCAGGGCGCCACCCAAGTGGCGCGCGGAATACCCGTGCTCAGCATGGCGCCCGTGCCCACGATCACCGCCGCCAAGAGGAAACGCGGCGCATTGAGTGCCGCAGGTGCCACATGCTGCGCCGCCATCGAGCCCAGCGCAAAGGACCCTGCCACCAACCCCGAGAAACACAGCATCGCCAAATGCCCCTTGAGGGCAGGTGTCATTCCGCCTGCCACGCTGCCGCGCGCTGCTTGAGGTGGCTGAGGAAGGCCTGCACCTTGGTGGTGCGATGCAGGTCCATATGCGTGACCAGCCAGAG
Source organism: Roseovarius sp. MBR-51 (assembly GCF_053628575.1). Lineage (NCBI taxonomy): Bacteria > Pseudomonadati > Pseudomonadota > Alphaproteobacteria > Rhodobacterales > Roseobacteraceae > Roseovarius > Roseovarius sp. MBR-51. The sequence continues at coordinate 188,136 of NZ_JBRJGQ010000008.1, read as the reverse complement.
CGGCGCCGCCCATTCCGGTCTGGGGGGCATCACCTGTATCAGCCCCGGCATCTCTGCCGCCTGCAACACCGAGGTGAATCCGATCCCGGCCCCAGCCAAAATCGCATTGCGTTGCGCATGCACATCGCCCGAGCGAAACACGATGGCCTCGCCCGGCACATTATCCTGCAACCAGCGCAGAAAGGGCGCGCGCGTCTTGGGATCATCGGCCCCGATAAAACGATGCTGGGCCAGATCCTCGGTGCTCTTCGGCAACCCGTGGCGCGCCACATAACCCTCACTGGCATAGAGTGTGAATTGCTGCTGAAAGAACGGCTGCACCACATTGTCGGGCTGATCCGGCACGGACCCCGCCCGGATCGCCACATGTGCCTCGCCATATTCCAGCCGAAACAGGCGGTCGCCAGTCAGATAGCGCACCACCAGACCGGGATAATCCTGCTGAAACGCCGCCAGCACCGGCACCAGAAGATGGCTCAACCCACCGATCGAGGTCACGACCAACTCGCCCGAGACATCATTGCCCTGTCCCTTGATGCGCCCGGCCAACTGGTTGAACTGGTCATCTGTCGCCTGCGCTACCCGCAGCAGGTCATCGCCCGCCTCAGTCGGGGTGTAGCCCCGCGCGTGCCGCTGAAACAGCTTGACGCCAAGCCGCTCCTCCAGCGCGTCGATATGACGGATAACAGTGGCATGATGCACGCCCAACACCTCCGCCGCCCCGCTCACAGTGCCGATCCGCGCCACATTATACGCGGTCCGCACTTCGTCCCAATTGTCCATCACCGCGATCACCCTGCCCGCTGTCCCGTTCGCCGCGCAACTATGCGGCGGCGGCGCGGCGGTTGCAATCACCTGCGATGCGCGTAGCATAGCGGCTCCCATCCGTTGAGCGCCCCCCGATGAACGTCACACACACCAGCCCGGATCTGCTGATCATCGAAGAGATGCCGTGGTTCATAGCGATCATGCTTAGCCTCTTTACGATGCTCTCTGCCGGGGTGGGTCTTTTGGTGATGCCGCAGAGCCTCGTTGGCGGCCTGGTCTTTCTGCTGGTCGGCGGCGGCATGGGGTTTGCGGGTGTCGGCATCTTTGTCGAACGCCTGCAACTTATCCTCGACGCGGGGGCGGGCACCGCGACGCTGCGCTTGCGCACCATCTTTCGCCACCGCGAGACCGTGTTTGCGCTCTCCGATGTGCTGCGCGCCACGGGTGAGACCACCTTGTCAGGCTCAGCCACCGACATTGACCCCGCCCGCGTGCGCCGCAAACTCCACCGCCCCTCGCTCGTGTTGCGGGATGGGGCGGATGGTGCCCCGCTCCTGCATCCGATCACCGAGATCTACGACAGCAGCCGCTCCTCCGGCGAGGTGGTGCGCGCCATCAACGACTGGCTTGGCACTTTGCGCAGGACCGACCCCACGCTTGACTCCGCGCCGCCGCAGAGCTAAACGCCCTCCCAATCCCGGAGGCCAATGCTTCCGGTCCCGGCCCCGTGTCGGGATCGCCCCCCGTCAGCGCGTTGCGCCCACGGGGGCGTTTATCGTTTGAACCGTTGCCCCTATATGGGGGTGACATGGCAGCAACCGGCACAGGAGCCTAAGCGATGTTTGAAAATCTATCCGAACGCCTCTCCGGTGTCTTTGATCGACTCACCAAACAAGGGTCGCTGTCCGAAGAGGATGTGAAAACCGCCCTGCGCGAGGTGCGCGTCGCGCTGCTTGAGGCTGACGTCTCTCTGCCGGTCGCGCGCGATTTCATCAAGACGGTTGAGAGCCGCGCCACCGGTCAGGCGGTAACGAAATCCGTGACCCCCGGCCAACAGGTCGTCAAGATCGTGCATGACGCCTTGGTCGAGATCCTGCGCGGCGAGGGCGATCCCGGCGCGCTCAAGATCGACAATCCGCCTGCGCCCATCCTGATGGTCGGTCTGCAGGGCTCGGGCAAAACCACCACAACCGCCAAACTCGCCAAGCGGCTCAAGGACCGGGAAGGCAAGCGCGTGCTCATGGCCTCGCTTGATACCAACCGCCCGGCGGCGATGGAACAGTTGGCCATTCTGGGCAAACAGATCGGCGTCGATACCCTGCCCATCGTCAAGGGCGAAGACCCTGTACAGATCGCCAAACGCGCCAAGACCCAAGCGGCACTTGGCGGCTATGACGTCTACATGCTCGACACCGCAGGGCGGCTGCACATCGACGCGGAACTCATAGCTCAGGCAGCGGCAGTGCGCGACGTCGCCAACCCCCGCGAAACCCTGCTCGTGGTCGATGGTCTGACCGGACAGGATGCCGTTAACGTCGCAACCGAGTTCGATGACAAGATCGGCGTCACCGGCGTTGTCCTCACCCGGATGGATGGCGACGGGCGCGGCGGTGCCGCACTCTCGATGCGCGCCGTGACCGGCAAACCCATTCGATTTGTCGGCCTTGGCGAAAAGATGGACGCGCTCGAAACCTTCGAGCCCGAGCGGATCGCGGGCCGCATTCTGGGCATGGGCGATATCGTCGCCCTTGTGGAAAAGGCGCAAGAGACCATCGAGGCCGCCGAGGCCGAAAAGATGATGCGCCGCATGGCCAAGGGTCAGTTCAACATGAACGACCTCAAGGGCCAGTTGGAGCAGATGCAGAAAATGGGCGGCATGGAAGGGCTCATGGGCATGATGCCTGGCATGGGCAAAATGGCGAAACAGGTGCAGGAGGCCGGGTTCGACGACAAGATGCTCACCCGCCAGATTGCCATGATCCAGTCGATGACCAAGAAAGAGCGCGCCAATCCCGCGCTGCTTCAGGCCAGCCGCAAGAAACGGATTGCCGCCGGGTCCGGTATGGAAGTGTCAGACCTCAACAAGCTGCTCAAGATGCACCGCCAGATGGCGGATATGATGAAGAAAATGGGCAAGATGGGCAAAGGCGGCATGCTGAAACAGGCCATGAAGGGCATGTTCGGCAAGGGCGGCATGCCCGACATGAACGATCCCAAAGCGATGGAAGAGGCGGCCAAGGCAATGGGCGGCAAACTCCCCGGCGGCATGGGTGGTGGTCTGCCCGGCCTTGGCGGCGGCATGGGCCTGCCCCCCGGTCTCTCCGGCTTTGGCAAGAAGAAATAACGCCGTGCTTTCATCGCTCCCCAAATACTCAGAGTCCAGCGCGCGCCGGGCATCCCGGCGGGAAAGGGTCTTGCCATGACCCTGACCCAAGCGCCCATGCTGGAAACACCACGCCTCATCCTGCGTGGACCAGAGCCGCGGGATATCGCCCCCACCATCGCCTTTCTGCTCGACCGGGAGCGGTCGGAGGGGTTTGGATCCTCGCCCAACCGGGGCGAGGCATGGCGCTGGTTCGCGCTCAATGTCGGCCACTGGCACATTCACGGCTACGGCTATTTCTCCATCGAGATGAAAGACAGCGGCGAGACCGCTGGTATCGCCGGGATATGGAACCCCGAAGGCTGGCCCGAGCCGGAATTGGGCTGGGCGCTCTATGCCGGGTTCGAGGGGCGCGGCATCGCCTATGAGGCCGCGACCCGCGCGCGCCGCTATGCCTATGAGGATCTTGGCATGGCGACCCTGACCTCGAACATCGTGCCGGGCAACAGCCGTTCGGTCGCCCTTGCCGAACGCTTGGGCGCATGGTTCGAGCGGGAATATGAGAATATCCACATGGGGCACGATCTGCTCTACCGCCACCCCGCGCCGGGCGCCGGCGATGGCCGCGACGACGACGGTTCAGTCGAGGCCTATGCATGACCCATGTTCACTCTGTTCCTGTCGTCGGAGGCTCGCATGACTGACGCAACCGCCCTTGCCGCCCAGCTTTTGAAAGAGCACCGCCAGAGCATCGATCGGCTCGACGCAATCCTCGTGTTCACGCTGGCCGAGCGGTTCAAACACACGCAGGCAGTGGGGAAACTCAAGGCTGAACACGACCTTCCCCCGTCCGATCTCGCGCGCGAAGCCGCGCAGATCGAACGGCTCGAAGAATTGGCGACAACGGCCGATCTGGACCCGGAATTCGCCAAGAAGTTCCTGAACTTCATCATCGCCGAGGTGATCCGACATCACCAACAACACCAATCGTAAGGTGGGATCAAACCCCATCACCCCCCGCCATTAAAGGAGAATATCAAATGGCTATGAAAATCCGTCTCGCCCGTGGTGGCAGCAAAAAGCGGCCCTTCTACCGTATCGTCGCCGCCGACAGCCGCATGCCGCGCGATGGTCGTTTTATCGAGAAACTGGGCACCTATAACCCGCTTCTGCCCAAGGACAGCGAAGACCGCGTGAAAATGGATGTCGAGCGTATCCAGCACTGGCTGGCGCAGGGCGCTCAGCCCACAGACCGCATCAGCCGCATGCTTGAGACCGCCGGCATCGTCGCCAAGAAAGAGCGCGCCAACCTGAAGAAAGCCGTTCCGGGCAAGAAAGCTCAGGAACGCGCCGCAGAGAAGACAGCCAAGGCCGAAGCGGCCGAAGCCGCCGCAAACGCCCCCGCCGAAGAGGCCGTGGTGGAAGAGGCTGCGACCGAGGAATAAGACAGGTAAGGCGCTGGAATGTCACAGTTTTCCAAGGACTTCCAGACCGCCCTGCGCGATCTCATGCGGTGGCGGCGCGACGTGCGCCGCTTCCGCCGGGACGCGGTGGATGAGGCTGTCTTACAGGACTGCCTCGACACCTTCCTGCTCTCACCCTCTGTGGGTCTGAGCGAACCGTGGCGCGTGATCCGGGTGCAATCCCCAGAGGCCCGCGCCGCGGCGCTGGCCAATTTCACCGCTGAAAATGACCGCGCCCTCAAGGGGTATCATGGTGAGAAATCACGCATTTACAGCGGCTTGAAACTGTCCGGCATGCAAGAGGCGCCGGTGCAATTGGCGATCTATTGCGACGAGGCCACCGACAAGGGCGCGGGCCTTGGCGCAGGCACCATGCCCGAGATGCGACGCTATTCCGTTGTCGGCGCGATCACCCATTTCTGGCTCGCGGCGCGTGCGCAGGGGCTTGGCGTCGGCTGGGTCTCGATCCTCGATCCGGAGCAACTCTCACGGGATCTGAGCGTGCCCGCCGACTGGGCTTTGGTCGCCTATCTCTGCGTCGGCTGGCCCGAGACCAGCAATGACACGCCCGAACTGGAACTTGCCGGATGGGAAACCCGCCGCCCCACCCTGCCGACCGAGGTGCGTTGAGCATGCGTGTGGCCCCATTGCACATCCGCGGAATTCAGCGGATCATATCCCGATATGTCAAACCGGAGACCACGCCATGAGCGACAGTGACCGCATTTGTGTGGGCGCCATCGGCGGCGCCTTTGGCGTGCGCGGCGAAGTGCGGCTCAAGAGCTTTACCGCCACGCCCGAGGATATCGCCAGCTATAGCCCTCTGACCTCCGAGGATGGCACGCGGCAGTTTGACATCAGCCTGACCGGCCAGACCACCAACGGCTTTACCGCACATCTGTCCGGCATCGCCACCAAAGAGGCCGCCGATGCCCTGCGTGGCACCCGGCTCTATGCCCTGCGCGCGCAGTTGCCCAATCTGCCGGATGATGAATATTACCACGCCGATCTCATTGGGCTTGAGGTGTTCGATACGGGCGGCACTCTCTTGGGACGGGTCAAGGCGGTGCTCAATCATGGCGCGTCTGACCTGTTGGAAATCCACGGTCCCGGCCTCAGCTCCACGGTTCTGCTGCCCTTCACGCTTGAGGCGGTGCCAACCGTCGATCTGGCCTCTGGCCGCATCATCGCCGACCCGCCCGATGGTCTGATATGAGCGACACGCCCCGCTCGCACGGGCGCAAATCCATCCGCGCCACCATGACCCCGCGCGAGTTGATCACGCCCACGCCGGACTTGGCGGGCGTCTGGACCGCGCGGGTGATTACCCTGCTTCCCCAAGCGTTTCCGGGCATTCTGGGCGAGAGCCTGACGGGACGCGCCTTGCAAAACGGCCTCTGGGCGCTCAACGCGATCGACCTGCGCCCGTACGGCGAGGGCAAACATCGCAATGTCGATGACACGCCCGCCGGGGGCGGCGCGGGCATGGTGATCCGCGCCGATGTCATGGCGCGCGCGATTGACGAGGCAATGGCGGCCACCCCGCCCGGCTGGCCGCTGATCTACCTAAGCCCGCGTGGACGCCGCTTTGATCAGGCCATGGCGCAGGACCTCTCGCAACGCCCCGGTGTCACCCTGATCTGTGGCCGGTTCGAGGGGTTGGATGAGCGTGTGATTGAGCATTATGGCATCCAAGAGGTCTCCTTGGGCGATTTCGTGATGACCGGCGGTGAAATCGCGGCGCAGGCGGTGATCGACGCCACGGTGCGGCTCTTGCCCGGCGTGCTGGGCAATGCCGAGAGCACGGCAGACGAGAGCCATTCCGCCGGTCTCTTGGAGCATCCGCAATACACCCGCCCCGCCGAATGGATGGGTCGCCCGATCCCCGAGGTACTGACCTCGGGCGATCACGCGCGTGTCGATCAATGGCGGCGCGAGATGTCCGAGCGCCTGACCGCCGAGCGCCGCCCGGATATGTGGGAAAAACACTGCAAAACCCATCCTGACAAGGCTTGATCCGCCTCACGGTTGCGCCTATACACCGCCTTGCTTGGAATCGTTTTGCGGCTCCGGGCCTGTTTGTTTTAGGCACGACGGCCCACCAGACCTTCTTCGGTCGCCTGCGGCAGCCTCGGCAAACGGATCACAGACAATGACGACCTGATCTCTGGCGGGCGCAACTGCGAACCCGGAAGAAGACCAAGAGCTCTGAGGGCGCGAGACATCTTTGCGGAAAAACCGCAAGTAAATCAGGAGAGAAGCGATGGATATTATCGCTCAGATTGAGGCGGAACAGATCGCCTCGCTCGGGAAAACCATTCCCGATTTCAAGGCCGGCGACACCATTCGCGTCGGCTACAAGGTGACCGAAGGCACTCGTTCGCGCGTGCAGAACTTTGAAGGCGTGTGCATCAGCCGCAAAAACGGCAAGGGCATCGCAGGGTCGTTCACCGTCCGCAAGATTTCCTTTGGCGAAGGTGTGGAACGTATGTTCCCGCTCTATTCGACCAATATCGACAATATCGAGGTTGTGCGCCGTGGTCGCGTGCGTCGCGCCAAGCTCTACTACCTGCGCTCGCGTCGCGGCAAATCGGCCCGCATCGCCGAGGATTCCACCTACAAGGCCCAATCGGGCGCTTCCGCGTAAGGATTGGTACGATGAAAAAAGAGATTCACCCCGATTACCACGCCATCAACGTCAAGATGACCGATGGCACTGTTGTGCAAATGCGCTCGACCTACGGTAAAGAAGGCGACACGTTGTCGCTCGACATCGACCCGTCGGTGCACCCCGCCTGGACCGGCGGCAGCTCGCGTCTGATGGATGCCGGTGGCCGCGTCTCCAAGTTCAAGAACAAATACGCCGGTCTCGGGTTCTGAACCCTGTTTCCGGACGGATACGACAAACGCCGCCCCTCGGGGCGGCGTTTTGCATGGGGCGCAAGCGCAGCTTTACTTTTTGGTAGGGATTGAGGTATAAAAAGGACATCCGAAAATCGGTTTTCAGTGTCCTCACCGAAAACGTGACCCTGCGGAGCGGCTACTCCGCAGGGTCTTTTCTTTCAGGGGATTAGAGCCCCATCAAGAGCCGGATGATCCCAACGAGCAGCGTCCCCGCTGCAACTTTAGATTGGTCGCAATTTCGAACCGGAAAAGTCTATCAACTTTTCCTGAAATTGCTTCAGCACCATCCATTTCCGAAATTCGGTTTCTCTCAGTTTCCTCACCTCCTTGCGCCGCAATGGGTTGCAGCAGAACTACACCACCGAGATGGCGTGAAGGAAAGGTTAAAAATTCTGATAAATGCGGTGAAATATCTCCCCATTCAGCCCCTACACTTGCACCTGTGCCGCAACCGGATAAAACGGACACAGACGAGCAAGAGGACGCGCAATGGCGACGGCACTGATCATACTGGCGGCAGGTCAGGGGACGCGGATGAACTCCGAGCTTCCCAAGGTGCTGCACCCGATCGGCGGCGCGCCGATGTTGGGGCATGCGATGCAGGCGGGCGCGACCCTCGAGCCTGATCATGTGATCGTGGTGGCCGGGCATGGCGCAGAGGCCGTGCGAAAGGCTGCCATAGACTTTGACGAGACCGCGCAGATCGTGATCCAATCCGAGCAACTGGGCACCGCCCATGCGGTAGCGCAGGCCGCGCCGCTCTTGGCGAACTACCCGGGCGACGCGCTTGTGCTCTATGGCGACACACCCTTTATCCAGCCCGAAACACTGGAGCGGATGCAGGCCGCGCGCAGCACCCGTGACATCGTCGTGCTGGGCTTTGAGGCGGCCGATCCGGGCCGCTACGGGCGGTTGGTGACGGACGGCGACACCCTCCTGCGGATCGTCGAGTTCAAGGACGCAACCGAGGCCGAGCGCGCTGTCACCCTATGCAACAGTGGCGTGGTTCTGGCGCCCGCCGCTTTGCTTTTCGACCTCATCGCACAGGTGGGCAATGCCAATGCCTCGGGCGAATATTATTTGACCGACATCGTGGGTCTGGCGCGGGTGCGGGGGCTGTCGGCGACTGCCGTCACCTGCGAGGAGTCCGAGACGATGGGCATCAATTCCCGCGCCGAACTCGCACGCGCCGAGGCTGGATTTCAGACCCGCAAACGCGCCGAAGCGCTGGAAACCGGCGTGACTCTCGTCGCGCCGGAAACGGTGCAGTTCGCCTATGACACATGGCTCGGCCGTGATTGCGTGATCGAACCCTATGTCGTCTTCGGCCCCGGCGTGACCATCGAGACCGGCGCGCATATCCGCGCCTTCTCGCATCTCGAAGGCTGCCATGTGGCGCGCGGCGCGGTGGTCGGCCCCTATGCCCGGCTTCGCCCGGGTACAGAACTGTCCGAGCACGCCCGCATCGGCAATTTCGTTGAGCTCAAGAACGCGCTGATCGGCGAGGGGGCCAAGGTCAATCACCTGAGCTACATCGGCGATACGCGCGTCGGAGATGAGAGCAATATCGGCGCAGGCACCATCACCTGCAATTACGATGGTGTCTCCAAGCATGAGACTGTGATCGGCGCGCGGGTTTTTATCGGCTCCAACACCATGCTGGTGGCCCCTGTCACCGTTGGTGACGGGGCCATGACCGGGTCGGGATCGGTGATCACCCGCGATGTCGCACCGGATGCGCTGGCGATTGCCCGCGCGCGGCAGGTGGACAAACCCGGAATGGCCGCCAAACTGCTCGAAATGCTCCGCGCCAAGACCCGAAGCCGCGACAAAGGATCAAACTGATGTGTGGAATTGTTGGAGTTCTTGGCAATCACGAGGCAGCGCCCCTATTGGTCGAGGCCCTCAAGCGGCTGGAATATCGTGGCTATGACAGCGCCGGGATTGCCACCGTGCATGGCGGGCGTCTTGACCGTCGTCGCGCGGTGGGCAAGCTGGTCAATCTCTCGGATCTCTTGGTGCATCACCCGCTGGCGGGCAAGGCCGGGATTGGCCATACCCGGTGGGCCACGCATGGTGCTCCGACCGAGGCCAATGCCCATCCGCACCGCTCTGGTCCGGTCTCCGTGGTGCATAACGGTATCATCGAGAATTTCCGCACCCTGCGCACCGAACTGGCCGCCGCCGGGATCGGCCATCAGACCGACACCGACACCGAAACCGTCGCCCTTCTGGCGCATCACTACATGACACAGGGCATGGACCCCGTCACGGCCGCGCGCACAACCATCGCCCGGCTCGAAGGGGCCTATGCGCTCTGCTTTCTGTTTGAGGGCGAACCCGATCTTCTGGTGGCGGCACGACGCGGCAGCCCGCTGGCCATAGGCCACGGCACGGGTGAGATGTTCGTTGGCTCGGATGCCATTGCGCTGGCCCCGATGACCGACCGCATCACCTATCTCGAAGAGGGTGACATCGCGGTTCTCACGCGGACCAGCCTGACCATCACCGATCGCCATGGCCATCTGGCAAACCGCCCCATCAAGACCATCGAGATTGATAGCACCCGCGTCGACAAGGCTGGCCACCGGCATTTCATGGCCAAGGAAATCACTGAACAGCCCTCTGTGATCGGCGCGGCCTTGGGTCATTACCTCAGCAGCGATGGCACCCGCATCACCCTGCCCGAGGGGCTGCCGGATTTCGCCGGCATCGAACGGCTGACCATGGTCGCCTGCGGCACCGCCTATTACGCCTGCCTCACCGCCAAATACTGGTTCGAGCAATTGGCCCGCCTGCCCGTCGAGGTCGATATCGCCTCGGAGTTCCGTTATCGCGAGCCCCCCGTGACCCCCGGCACCGTGGCGCTCTTCGTCAGCCAGTCGGGTGAGACCGCCGATACGCTCGCCGCCCTGCGCTATGCGACGGGCCGCGCAGATCAGGTCATCTCGGTGATCAACGTATCCGAGAGTTCCATCGCCCGCGAGAGCGATTTGGCGCTGTCCATCCATGCCGGGGCCGAGATCGGCGTGGCCTCGACCAAGGCCTTTACCTGCCAACTGACCGTGCTCTTGTTGCTGGCGCTCAAGGCGGCGCAGGACCGGGGAGAGATCGAGCCGGAACGTCTGGTTGACCTCTTGTCGGCCCTGCGCGCTCTGCCCGCCACCCTCAACATCGCAATGGGCTGCAACGCAGAGATCCAGACCGTCGCCCGCCAGCTTGCGACCTCACCCAGCGCGCTCTTTCTGGGGCGTGGCCTGATGTATCCGCTGGCGCTGGAAGGCGCGCTGAAGCTCAAGGAAATCAGCTATATCCATGCCGAGGCCTATGCCTCGGGAGAGCTCAAACATGGCCCGATCGCCCTCATCGACGACACAATGCCGGTGATCGTCATGGCCCCCTGCGATGCGCTCTTCGACAAGACCGTGTCCAATATGCAAGAGGTCATGGCCCGTGGTGGCCGCATCCTGCTCGTGTCCGACGCGCGCGGTGTCGCCGAGGCCGGTGATGGCGTCTGGCAGGCCATCACAATGCCCGACACTGACCCCATTCTCACACCGATCCTCTACGCCCTGCCTGCCCAACTCCTCGCCTATCACACCGCCATTGCCAAAGGCACAGACGTCGACCAGCCCCGCAACCTTGCCAAATCCGTCACGGTCGAGTGAGACAGGGCATCGCGCGCGATGATGCCGATCGCGTGGGGCGCCGCTTGCATTGCGCCCACCGCTCCGCTAGACGCCTGACGGTATTTCGATCACTCTGGACATGATGTCTCCTTGCATTTTCATCATAATGGCCGTGTTTCGGCCAGAGCCTGATTATCTGGAGGCACAGATCCGATCCATCGCGGATCAGACCCATGCATCCCGACGCCTGATTGCCGTGATTGCCGATACCAGTTCCGATACGCTGGTGTCCGATCTCGCCAAAGCGGCGGACCTTCCCTTTAGCCTTGTCCCCAGCGACGTCACGCTGGATTCCGTCCGCGCCTTCGAGGCCGGATTGAGCGAGACGCTGCGCCTGATCGCCGCCGAAGGGCTAGACGACGACGCGGTTCTCATCGCCCTGTGTGATCAAGATGACATCTGGCATCCGGATCGTCTGGAAAAAGGCGTGGCCGCCCTCGCAGCCAGCGGTGCCGATCTCGTGCATAGTGACGCGCGGCTGGTGGGGCCGGATGGCAAGACCGTCGTGCAGCCCTCCATGTTCGCCACCGAGCGGCGCAAACGCAATCCCGGTCTGCGCGGGCTGCTCTATCGCAACAACATCACCGGCATGACAACCCTCATGCGACCCCGGCTGGTGCGGCTGGCCCTTCCCTTTCCCCCACAGAGCGGGGTCCATTTCTATCACGACCTCTGGCTCGGACTGTTGGCGAGTGCCACCGGGGGCGTCCACATGATCGACGAGACCCTCGTTGATTACCGGCAGCATGACAGCAATGTGATGGGCGCAATCGACCGCCGCCAAGGCGGAGGTCTGCGCGTCAAGCGCCCCGACGCGATGTGGCTGCGCAAGGAGGCCACGGCCTATGCGCTGGCCCGCTATCTCGGACAATCGACCTATAACCGGCTCACCGATGCCATCGCCGATGGCCGACTCAGTCATGGCGACGCCAAAGCCGCGCCGCTGCGTCCCTATCTGCGGCGGATGCGCGGAATGGGCACGCATCTGCGCGACGCGCTCGTCCTGACCCTACAGGGGCACACGGGTCTGGCGCGGATCGCGGCCGGCTTTGCCGTGGTCAGCACAGGGCGTATGGTCTGGACCCTGCGCGAGGCCTTTGGACCCAGCCTGAAAACCACGATCGACGGGTTCGACACCCGGCTTTACTCGCTCTCTCCCGGCATGACGCCCCGACCACCCTCGTCCTCGCATCGGCAGGACCGGCCCCCGGTCAAATACGAGAGCATCGTCGACCTGCGCAAAGAGCCGCGCTTTGTCCCCGAGTTCACAGCGCCCCATCCTGCGCTGAACATCCTTGTGCCGACGCTGAACCCGACCGAGATCTTTGCCGGAATCGCCACTGCGCTCGACATCGGTCTCGGGCTTGCCGCGCGCGGCTTCCACGTCCGGTTCATTGCCACCGACTTGCCCCTCTCGTCCCCCGGCACCTCGCGCAGCTTTGTGCTGGGCCGATTGCCCAGAGCGCATGACTTGCAAGGCGCGGCGGACCGCATCAGCCTGCTCTGCGGCGTTCAGAGCAAGACCCTGTCGCTCAATGCCCAGGACGTGTTCATGGCCACCGCATGGTGGAGTGCGCATGTCGCAGAAAAGCTGACCCGCCGCCATGCCATGACCCACGCGCGGTTTCTCTATCTCATTCAGGATTACGAACCGCATTTCTACGCCTGGGGCCCCGAATTCGCCGATGCCATGGCAAGCTATGATTTTGCTTTTGATCCCGTGTTCAACACCACCCTGCTACGCGACTGGTTTGCGGGTCAGACCTTTGGCTTTGCCACCGATGATGCCCTCTCTTTTCATCCCTCGATCGACATCGAGCGCTATAGCCGCGTGGCACGCGCCACGCCGGGTGGCGCACCGCGCCGTCTGGCGCTCTACGGGCGTCCGGACGTGCCGCGCAATATGTACGCCACCGCAATCGAGGCCTTGGCCCGCTTTGTCGCGCAAGAGCAGCTTGGCGCGGAGGATATCGAATTGGTGTCCATCGGCCAGCATCATGGCGATGTCACCCTGCCCGGCGGCCTCATCCTCAAGAGCCTCGGAAAACTTGCATGGGAGGATTATCCCGACTACCTTGGCAGCGTCGATCTGGGTCTCTCCTTGATGTACTCGCCTCATCCCAGCCACCCCCCTCTTGAGATGGCCGCCGCCGGTGTGCGGGTCGTCACCAACACGTTCGGCCCCAAGGATCTGAGCCGCCTCAGCCCGGCAATCCTCTCGGTGCCAGCGACCGCACCGGATCTGGCGGGGGCGCTCAGCGCGTCTTGGCACGCCGCCCCGGTGAGCCAATCCGACCGCGAGATCAATCTCCTTGATCTGGGGAGCCACCCCGAAGATATGATCGACAGTCTGGCCAATCGGCTTGTCACGCGCCTGCCACGGACATAAAACACAGCCCCATGACACAAAAGATCATCCTGCATATCGGCTCGCCAAAATGTGGCTCGACCTATCTACAGTGCGTCATGCTCCAGAATACAGACTGCCTGTCGCAGCACGGCATCTGCTATCCTGCACCGACCGGATCACATCCCGGCAATGCCGGCAAACTGGCCGAGATCACAGAGGATCAGGTCACAGCCATGTTCGCGGATGGCGCGGAAACCGTTGTTCTCAGCCATGAGGATCTCTACTCGCTCTCGAAACGCGGCATCGCTCTTGCAGAGATCACCGCCAAGGCTGGAATCGCCGTACAGATTCTCGCTTTCTTGCGTCCGTTCAGCGATTTCGTTTTCGGCGATTACTCGCAGTTCATGAAGCAGCATTTCGATACCTTTCTGGCCGAGCGCAGACCCTATGGCGGGCGCGATTTCCAGACCTTTGCCAAACGCCGGATCGACACGATGAGACCGGCGGCCTATTTGGCCAACTGGGGAAAGCTGTTCCCGGACCTGCCGATCATTCTCGACAGCCACCGCAACATTCAGCAGGTTCTCGACGAGGTGCTCGGACATCCCACCGGGATGAACTGGGACGTGCCGATCCACGACACCAATCCGTCACTGCGCATGCAGGATTGTGACATCATCGCCGCCGCGATGCTGGACCCGGAATGCGCCGACGAGGATATCCGACAGATGTTCCTCACAGCGTATCATCACACCCAAAACCCCGACATGGGCCGCAACCCGCAGCGCATTGCGTGGCTCGAAGAGCAATTCAAACCCCAGAATGACGCTCTATTGGCGCAGTTCGGCTTTGATAACCGCGCCATTATCCCAGAGGATACCGAGGTTTGATCCCCGGCATCGGCACAGCGGAGCGTTCGACGCCGCCGCTCCGCATCGCCTGAACCTCCTCGCTCAGGCAGATTTTGACGCGTCGATTTTCATCAGGGCATGATGATGCGCAATCGCCTCATCCACATCGGAGTAAAAGCTGAACTGCCCATTCTCGAGCACGGCTGCATGGCTACAGAGCCGTTTGACCTGCCCAACCCCATGCGTCACCATGATGGCACTGCTGCTCAGGACCCGCTCGGCAAACAACTCTTCTGACTTTTCGCGGAATGCGGCATCGCCGACCGCCGTCACCTCGTCCACGAGGTAGGTGTCAAAATGAATGCCCATGGACACGCCAAACGCCAGCCGCGATTTCATGCCCGAAGAATAGGTGCGCACCGGCAGGTTGAAGTGTTGACCGAGCTCAGCAAAATCCGCGACGAAATCCGCAAGCTCCTCGGTATCGACACCGTAAACCCGCGCAATGAATCGCACATTCTGCAACCCGGTCATCTCGGGGTGAAAACTCCCTGCAAAGCCGACCGGCCAGGAAATTGTCCCCGTGCTGGTCACCTCTCCACTGTCGGGGTCCATCGAGCCTGAAAGCATCTTGAGCAAACTCGACTTTCCGGCGCCATTTCGGCCCAGAATGGCAACTGCGGTGCGGTCTGGAAACACTGCCGAGATGTTATCCGCAACCACCTTGCGCTGCCCGTTGAGCACAAAGGTCTTGCACAGGTTGCGTATCTCGATCATTGGCCCGGCCCGCTCAGCGCCTGTCACGCAGGGAATAATAGACCATCACCATGATCGACCAGGACATCAGCAGAAATCCCGAGATCATGCCCAACAACATCAGACGACGGGGATATTCCGCCGTTTCGGCCAAAGTGGGTGAAATATGGGTGGCCAAGTACCGCGATTGCCGTTGCGCCTCGGCCAAGGCCACATCGCGCGCCGCCAGAGCAGACAGATAGCTTTTCTCGGCAAACTGCCGTTCAAGCTCCAGCGCCTGATATTCCTCCAGCAATTCAGCATATTGCGTCACACCCGAGACCCCGCTCACGCCCCCGAAACTCGACCGTTCTTCGTCAATCAATTTCTGAATGGCCGCAATCTTGCGGTTGGTCTGGGTCACGCGCGGGTCGCTCTCGGCAGACCCGTCGAGCAAAAGTTCCAATTCGATCTGGGCTTCTGCCATCTGCGCGTTGAGCGAATTCAACAGACCCATCTGGCCCTGAACATCCGCCACCGGATCAACAATCTGGGTCCGGTTGCGAAAGCTGGTAAGCGATTGGTTGGACACCAAAAGCCTGTCTTCGGCACGCGCCAACTCTTCTTCGGCATAGCGCATGGCATCCGCCCGCGCGATCGCGGACAGTTGGTTGATCATATCGCTGCTCTCGCGAAAGACCACTTCGGCGATGGACCGCGCATCCTGCGGATCAAAGGCCAGAACCCGAATCTCAACCAGACCGCTGCTGCGATCGTAGAAAATCTTTACCATGCGCTGCCAATAGCTCGACAGAGCCTCAATCCGCGTATCGTCCCCAAGGGTAAACACCGGATCGCCGGGCCGCTGATAGATCCGCGAGAGATCAAGCTGCTCGTTGACCGCGCGCACGATCTGCGGGCTCTGGATGAACTCATAGAGAATATCCGTGTCCGAAGAACTGGACCCCGACAGCTCGGTGATCCCGCCCAGCAACTCGATGGCTGATCCGATCTCTTCGGTGCGCACCGAGAATCCGACATGGCTGGCGTATTGGTCGCGGGCAATCCCATAGAGATACCAGATCGACACGATCACCGGTAAAACCACCAAGGCCACAAAACTAAGCCCAATGATCACGTGGCGCGTCTTGACGCGCGCAGGCTTTGCAGTGGGGCGCACAGGAGTTCTATTCGCCGGAGCCTGAACCACGTTCGGGCCCGTCTTGGTTTCAGGCGCAGCCCCCTTGCCCGGGGTTGCAGCCAGCTTTTCCGCAGGAGAGTTGGTCTGAGTCAAATCTAGCTCTTCACTATGCTACCGCCCGACAGATGCGTCGGTTGGGGATTTTCTATCAAAGGACACGGTGATACACCATCCATCAAGATGACAAATATAGCCCTCCCCCCAGCCTTGCCGCGCAAGCGCACAGGCACTGTTCAGACCGTCATGGCGCTGATCCTGCGCGAGATGTCCTCGACTTACGGTCGTTCGGCCTTGGGCTATCTTTGGGCCATTCTAGAGCCGGTCGCAGGCATCATGCTTCTGACCTTCCTGTTTTCATTGGCCTTCAGAAGCCCGAGTCTTGGAACCAATTTCCCCTTGTTCTTCGCCTCGGGTGTCCTGCCCTTCATGGCCTATATGGACATCAGCGGCAAAATGTCACTGGCGTTGCGGTTCTCAAAGCAACTGCTGTTCTATCCCGGCGTCACCTATATCGACGCGCTCGTTGCAAGGTTCATCCTGAATGCGCTCACGCATATCTTGATTGCCGTCATGCTGTTTCCCCTTATCCTGTTTCTCTATGACGTGAATGTGATCATCGACATGAAGGCGTTGGCGATGGGCTATCTCCTGGCATTTGCGCTGGGAATAGGCGTCGGCACTCTGAATTGCTTCCTGCTCTCCGTTTTCCCGATATGGGAGCGCGCATGGGCGATTTTGAACCGTCCCCTGCTGCTGATCTCGGGCGTCATTTTCCTCTATGATACGGTGCCCATGCCCTATCGGGACTGGCTGTGGTGGAATCCCTTGGTGCATCCCATCGGTTTGGTGCGCAAAGGCATCTACAGCACCTATGACGCTGAATATGTGTCCTCAGTCTATGTTCTGGCGGTTTCCGGGATCACGCTGATGCTCGGCTTGCTGCTCTTGCGGCGCTACCACCGCGACATCATCAATTTTTGACGCGCGGTCCCGACACGGTCCGCTTCAGTGCGCCTAGTCCCCGACGCAGCCGGCTGCGAGAATGCAGCGCGGTTTGTCCCCACACGTGATAGGCCGCGAGAATGACCGCCGCCTCTGCGCCCAGCGGGGTCTCGCTGGCCTCATCATAGTCGGGCGTCATGTCAAAGGCAGCGTCGCCGTTCAGAAAATTCCGAGCCAGCGCAGTATTCGACATCTCGCATTGCTGCAACAGGCGTTGCCGACGCAGAAACGTCATCAGAAACCGTCGTGACGGCACACGCACCACCTCCGGTGCCTTCGCAAAAAAGCGGTCCACCTCTTGTCCCACCAACAGCGGTGCAACCCCTTGATCCAGCATGGCCCGCTTGAGATATCGCGCGGGCTCGATCAACCCGGTCGGTGGGCTGACATTATGCGACAGAGGGGACACCGCATCATCGGGCAACATATCCGATATGCCCAGCGCCTCCAGAAATCGGCGCACCGCATAGTCCGGGGCTTGCTCTGGTCTCAGGGGTACGGCGAGGATATTCTCGCGCGCAACGCTACGGACCCAGTTCATCAGCATCGCATTGTAGTTCAGCACCTGCTTTTCGACCCGCATCTCCATGAGCGCGGTAATGCCGCGACGCCAGTCGGCCCCACTTTTGACATGCTGCTTGTAGTCGGACTCGATCCACAGATCCTGTCGCCGGAAATAACAGATCACGCCGACTTCGAATCCGGCCTGTCGCATGCGCTCGACCACCTCAAGAGCAATCGAGCCGCGCGAGACACCGAACAGATACTCCGAACTCAGGATCACATCGCCATCGCGCCGCAGAAAGAAATCGAGCAGTGATTTCACTCGGGCCGTGTCCCCCTCGAGCATCGCATTGGCGAGATGCAAGGCATTGCCCTGCTCGGGAATGCGCTCTCCGGGTGCGAACTCATAGTGAATTCCGCGCGCCGCCAGTTCGTTGGCATGGTCTGCCAGATAGGCCTGAATTGACGTCGTCGCACATTTCGGCATGCCGACATGCAGGAAAAGGCGCTTCTTCATACTGATCAACTGCCTCACCAACCGGTCGGCAGCACCCTAGTGTTCCCCAAGAAATGACACAAGACGCAAATACGCAAACCCCACGTTGCCAAGCCTCCCTCTGGGCTTTAAGCCAACGGTCAGAGAGAATGAAGGCATCGCAGGATCAGATGGGCTGGCGCGGATATATTCACGATGACAGCAGGACCGTGTTCTTCTGGTCGCAAAAGGCGGCCTGCACCACCCTGTTCAACTTTCTCGCCGACAACATGCCCTCGCGCCCTGCCAAAAAGCAGTATTTCCACACCAGTAGCGCGCCCTTTCGTGGCTGCGCCGAGGCGCTTATGACGCGCAACTATCGCTCGGTGATCTTGGTCCGGCATCCGGCGACCCGCATCATCAGCGCCTATTTCAACAAGTTCTGCATCTATCGCGGCCGACAATTGCTCAGCCGCGCGGATCTGGAACCCTTTGCACAGGATCTCCACGATCTCTATTGCGCGCGCACCGGTGCCGATACCAACGACAACAGCATGTCCTTCGAGGCCTTTCTGGACACGATCGCGCACCTGCACGCCACCCGTCCACGCCCCGAAAACCTGATCAACGGGCATTGGGAAACGCAGGTGCCCGCCTTTTACAAGCAGGAGGGCATCCATTACGATTTCGTCGTCCATGTCGAGCGGCTGGATGTCGAACTCTCTCGGGTCGCCCGCAAGCTTGGGATGACGTATACACCGCGCGTGCTGAACCGCACCCGTCTGCCCGAAACCCCGCTCAGCGGGTATCTCGGCAATCTGTCGGCGCGCGATCTGGTGGATATGAGTTTCAACTATGACAATTTCATCACCCCAGACACACTCTCGGCCATCCATCGCATCTACGACATTGATTTCAAAACCCTCGGCTATCCGGTCGATCCGCGCGACGGGTTTCATGGCACAGGATGGGCTGGCGCGTTGAACCGGACCTTTCCCGCCTTGGGGCGCCTCACAGGAAGATGAAATCCTCCAGCGACAGTCTGCTTGTCGCGACATCCTCCAACAGAATCTCGTGATCCGCGTAGCGCACAACCGCGCCATCGACCGTGTCAAAGATATCCAGCGCCAGAAAGCGACCCATCAGCCCCGGCCCCTCAACCCCGCTCAGTCGCATCCGATCCTCACCGATCTGGAAATCGGCGATCACGTCGCGCTCTCCGGCGACCAGATCATTGAACACGAACAGATCCGCCTCCGCTCCGCCGCGCAGCGTATCGTGACCAGCGCCGCCGTTGAGCGTATCGCGTCCCGTGCCACCATCCATCAGGTCGTTCCGCCCGCCCCCGGCCAGAAAATCGTCGCCGCTACCGCCCAACACGGTATCATCCCCCTCTCCCCCACCGAACTGATCCTTGCCTGCCCCCCCGTCCAATAGATCGCGCCCCGGCCCCCCTCCGATCACATCATCCCCGTCGCCGCCGCGCACTGTGTCTCGGTCAAAGCTCCCCGCCAGCCTGTCATCCCCGGCGCCACCTTCGACCAGGTCATTGCCCGGCCCGCCGCTCATCACGTCCTGACCGTCCCCCCCGCTGAGGACATCGTCCCCGTCGCCGCCGCCCATCGTGTCATCGCCGCCCTGCCCGTTGAGCCTGTCCGCGCCAAGACCTCCTCCGATATTGTCCTGTCCTGCGCCACCTTCGATCAGGTCATCGCCCGCTCCGCCCGCAAGCCGGTCATCGCCCGCATCGCCGCGCAGCGTGTCATTGCCGCCATGTCCGGCCAGACTGTCCGCGGCCACGCCCCCTCCAAGCAGGTCCGCGCCCTCGCCCCCAACCAGAACCAGCGGGACAGGCGCAGGCGGCGATACAACGACCGGGCTCGGTGGCGGCTCAACGCGCGTTGGCGGGGCGATTCCCCCCATTTCCAAAGGTCCAAGCACAACATCGAAATGTGACAGCAAGGGTGACACCATCGCTGACAATTCCGTCGCCGCAAAGGCCACGCCAGCGGCGTTGCGCAGCTCCAGCTCTTCTGCCCCGAACCGCAGCACGGCCCCTTGGCTCGTCGGCGCAAAACCAAGCTGCCCGAGATTGCGCAACATCGGCCAGAGCGACAGGTCAAGCCGATCCTCCCCCAGCGTGAAATCCGCAATCACATCGCGCTGTCCATCCGCCATCAGGACAAAGACATCTGCCCCGGCACCGCCAATCAGCGTATCCTTGCCAGATCCGTCGCTCAGCACGTCCTCTCCTGCGTGGCCCTCCAGAACGCCATCACCCCCATCGCGCGACAAAAGATCATTCCCGGTCCCGCCCTCGATCCGCGCAGTATCGCCACGCAGCACCACGCCAAGTGACCCTAGATCAGCCCGAAACAGGCTCAGCCCCGCCTCTCCCGCCGCCGTCACGAGAATGTCGATGCCCCCTGCCCGGATCTGTGCCGCCAACCCGGACACACCCTCCAATGCAAAGGCCCGCTCATCAGCCAGCGTATCCAGATGCAAGAGCCGCCCTTCGGCGGTCAGCCGGAACAGACTCAGCCCCGCATCCCGCCCCGCCACCAGCACAAACACATGCCCGGCCTGTGCAATCACCTCCAAATGCGACACCCCGGCGAACCGCGTCAACAGCCCGTCGATAACATGATCCGCAATCCCCAACGTGCCCCCCGCACCAACACGCAGCACCGTCAGGCTCGCACTGTCCGCCGATGCCACGATCAAGAACGACCGCCCCGCCACATCAGCGGGCGTAAGCGCCGTGATTGTCTGCACCGGCAGGCTGTCTTCGCGTCCAAGGCTGGTGAAGGGAACCAAGCCTGCCGCCTCAGTGAGACGCAGTCCTGTCAGACCCTGCTCACGCGCCGAGGCGGCAAAAACGAAAACTTCCCCGGCAATTTCGACCAACGCCAGATCGGAGATATTTCGCAAATAGAGATCCGCCGCATCAGCCTGCGAGCGGACAGTCTGCACCGTCTGATCTGACCCAAGTGCAAAGACCGACAGGCCCTGACCGTCGGCCGCGGCTATAATCAGGTAATCCTGATCCTCGACCCGTGCCGCCAAAAGGCTTGCGGCCTGCGTCTGCACCGCACCTTGACCCAGGAACCCCAGATTGCCACTGCGCGCCCCCGCATCCCAAGCCTCGAGCAGATCGCCCACCAGAGCCTGTGGCAGCGCCCCCGGCGTGCCCGTCACATTGAACGCGACGCGCGCCGTTTCTTCGTGAAACCACTGCCTCTCCAGCACAGGCCCGCCCGCCCCAACCCGCACCACCCGGCTGAGGCCCGCACCGTAATCCGCGACCACGAATCCCCCTTCGGGCAGGGCCGTAATCGCCACCGCTGCGCGCGCGACCTCAAAATTCTCCGCATGACTCGTCCCGACATGCACCAGCCTGACCGGCATCTCTGTCCCACCCATTTCCCGCGTCCCCACGCAAGAAACAGAGTGCCGCTGCAAGACTGCCATGGCCTTAACGAAATATGGCTGCCTCGCGGCATTTACGAAAAGTTAAAGGAAAATCGGTCCGGTCTCTAGGCGGGAAACCCTGTTAGAGAAAGATGAAATCAGCCACCGTCAGATCCGCCGCCGCAAAGTTTTCGAGCAAAACCTGATGCCCGTTCACAGTAAACTGCGCGCCCGCCACCGTGTTCACGATCCCCAAAGCATCGACAAAACCCGCAAGGCCAGTGCCACCGTTGGTAAGGTTGATCGCTCCGGTATCCGGGTCCACGATGCGAATGAAGAGGCGGTCGATGCCATCCTCGAAATCGGTGATCACATCCGCGTCCGCTGGATTGAACGCGCTGAACACGAACTGATCCGCGCCCGAACCGCCAGTCATAAGATCGTTGCCAACACCGCCATTGATCGTGTCATTGCCCGCGCCGCCGTCAAGGACGTCTTCCCGCCCGCCACCTGCGAGAAAGTCGTGGCCATCGCCACCTTGGATGCTGTCATCGCCCTCACCGCCGCCAACCCGGTCATTGCCTGCGCCTGCGTCAATGGTATCGCGTCCCGCCCCACCGCCAATATCATCCGTCCCGTCCCCGCCAAACATCAGGTCATCGCCAAAGCTGCCGGACATGCTGTCGTTGCCCGCGCCACCGTCGAGCGTGTCATCGCCCGCGCCGCCCGCGACCACGTCATTGCCATTGCCTCCCGACACCAGATCGCTACCAAGGCCCGCACCGATCACATCATTGCCATCGCCACCCTCGATGGCGTCATCGCCCGGACCACCCCCGATCTGGTCATGGCCGAATCCACCGACAACAACATCATTGCCGTCAGAGGCCGAGATGGAATCGTTGCCGCTGCCACCGTCGAGACTGTCATTGCCAAGACCCCCCGCCAGAATGTCGTCCCCACCAAGACCCATCAAGGTGTCGCTGTCATCGGTGCCAGTCAGACGATCCGGCAACCCGCCACCCGTCAGGTATTGACCAAGAGGCCCGTTGATCTCTGCGATCAAAGCCGAAATGCCGACGACCTCATCTGCAAATGTGACCCATTCCATCTGGATCAACTCATCCGTCCCAAGCGCAGAGACCACCCGCAACCCGCCCGCAATCATGCTGACCGTCGCCGCCGCGCGTGTCACCCCGTCCAGATTGGCCCAATCCGTGCCGGAGCCTCCGTTCAGATGATCATTTCCGGCACCGCCCTCTAGCGTGTCATCTCCGCCCAACCCGTTGATTGTCTCATCCGCGCCGGTGCCGATGATCACATTGCCCAACACGTTGCCATTGACGGTCAAAACCTCAGGATTATGCAGCAGGGTCACGGTTTCCAGACCCGAAGGCAGGGTATAGACCACCGGGTCGCTATCCTGCGCGCCATAGATTTGCCGGATACCTTGGATGTCATCCGCCAGAATATCGGGCTGGGTCAGGATCGGGTTCATGATCGCTCTGACCGTTTCGATATGCTCCAACCCAAGCGCATGGCCAATCTCATGCACGGCCAATCCCTGAAAGAGCGGAACATCGAAATTCAGGGAACTGTCCACATCCAGCAGAATATCCCCAGCAATTGCATCCTCCAGAAACGGGGGGAAAAAGGCAAACCCAAGGGTGTTGCCCGGAATGGGCGCAAAGAAAATCCGAATGTCAGGGGTTGATATATCGCCAGCCGCGCCACCGGGGTCTCTGACCTGCAAGAACTCGATGTTTCCATAAATCGACCACTCCGAAAAAGCCGCACGCAACTCGGCTTCGAGATCGAATGTATAAACCGACTCTGGGTCGACCGAGAGCCGGCTGCCATCCGGCTCGCTCTCAAACCAGGATATGTCCTGCCCGCTGGCGACAATGCTCCATGTCACGACACCGCCGGGCGTGCCCACGCCTTGGGAACCCCACTTGGCGCCGTTCAGGTTAGGCATGGCAGCGCGCTCCATAATTGCGTTGAGCGGATAGGATACAACGCGGTCATGACCCAGGACCAGATATCCTTACGAGGTCTATCCTTATGGGTAAGGTGATGATTTGAGAAGGAAACAAAATGTCTCACCCCTTGGGATGAGCAACCTGTCGCGCATCATGTCGACATCGCAAAGGCGGATGGAACGACCCGACCCAATAGGCCGGGCCCTTCCACACCAGCCTCACAGGAACTGGAAATCGTCCACTGTCATCTGCGCCGCCGTGATCCCCTCGACGAGAATGGTATTGCCATTCACGGTCATTTGCGCGCCAGCGTCCGTGTCTATGATATTCATCGCTGTCACGAAGCCGGCCAGACCATTGCCGCCGTTGTTGATGTTCTCAAGGCCGGTGTCGGGATCGAAGCGGCGGATGAAAAAGCTGTCCAATCCATCCTCGAAATCGGTGATCACATCGGCCTCGCCATCAAAGAAGGAGGCGAAGACGAATTGATCCGAACCTGCGCCGCCGGTGATCACATCATTGCCAGCGCCCGCGTTGATCGTGTCATTGCCCGCGCCGCCGTCGATCACATCGTCACGTCCGCCCCCCGCGAGGAAATCGTTGCCGTCGCCGCCGTCGATGCTGTCATCGCCTTCACCGCCGCCCACGCTGTCATTCCCGGCACCGGCGTCAATCGTGTCGCGTCCCGTACCGCCACCGATGTCATCCGCGCCGCCGTTGCCAAAGATCAGGTCATTGCCAAAGCTGCCCGACATGCTGTCGTTGCCTTCGCCGCCTTCGAGCGTGTCGTCACCGGCACCGCCCGCGACCACGTCATTGCCGTTGCCGCCCGACACGAAATCATTGCCAAAGCCAGCACCGAGCACGTCGTTGCCGTCATTGCCAAAGATCGTGTCACTGCCGAGACCGCCGCCGATGCTGTCATCACCCGGCCCGCCAAAGAGCGTGTCTGCGCCATCCGAACCGGAGATGTTGTTGTTGCCACCGCCGCCCGAGTCGATGTTGTCATTCCCGGCGCCCCCGGCAAGTGTATCGTCGTTGACCGTGCCAATCAGACTGTCGTCGCCATCGGTGCCCACGATCTCTTCGCCAGGAATTCCCGCCCCATTGATGAGATCGGCCGCGCTGACCAGCGCATCGTCAAACTGAAACAGTTCGACCGAGGTGAAGAAATCCGTGCCCTCGCTCGAGATGATGCGGATGCCGCCGTTGATGGCCGAGACCTGCGTATCGGCGCGGTTCACGGCGAGCACGGCGGTATCGGTGCCCCCCTCGCCGTCGATGGTGTCATTCCCGAGACCGCCCACAAGACGGTCATCGCCTGCCCGCCCCTGAAGCCGGTTGGCCTCCGCGTCCCCGGTGAGGATGTCATTGCCAGTGCTGCCGCGCAGCCATTCGATGTTGGAGATCGTATCGGTAAAGGCCTGGCCGTTAGCGGTGCCCGTCACGATGCCGGTGGCGAGGTTGCCGTTAACCGTTGTCACGCCGAAATCGTCATAGCGCAGCCGGTCAAACCCGGCACCGCCATCGACGGTATCATTGCCGCCCGCCACGCGGAAGGATTCATCTGCCGTGCTGCCGAGGATCGAGTCAGCCTCGTTACCACTGCGCAACTCGAACACAGCGCCATTGACCGTGCTGGTATTGCCCCCCTGCGTTATCGTTCCAGTCACGAAATTGGCTGTGAGCGCCGTGCCCCGGAAATCAAGCTGCACCAGGCCTGCGCCAGTCAGGTTGTAGGTGTCGCTGCCGCCATTGCCACGGGCGCTGATCCACTGGTTTGAGGCCGTGTTGAAATTGAAGATGTCATCGCCCGAAGTGCCCCGGATGCGCAGCCCGCCATTGACGAAGCCAGCGAACATCGGGTTCTCGACATCGACGAATGTATCGGTGCCCTGCGCGCCCTTGGTGACGCTGCCGGTATTGGCCACGCCATCGACGGTTGCGATGATCGGTGTCGCCAGACCTTCATAGCTGACCTCGGCAAAGCCATCGACGAGACCGCCGAAATCAACGGTATCATTGCCGCTGCCGCCAATCACGAAATCGCCAAAGTCGGGATTGTTCTCGCCCGTGCGGATCAGGTCAGAGCCCGCGCCGCCGGTCAGTTGGTCATTGCCAGCACCGCCATCCAGCGTGTCATTGCCGCCCGCCCCATCAAGCGTGTCATCACCGCTCAGCCCGTTCAGCGCGTCATTGCCAATTCCGCCAAGAAGGTCGTCGTTTCCACTTGTTCCCGTCAACAACTCCCCATCCGGCAGCACGGACACCACCGTATTGTCAAACCCGCTCAGCGGGATGTTCTGGTTCGGGGCAAATTCGCCAGATGTAACGGGCCCGCCGCCCGTAATCGAGTCTTCCAGCGCATTGAACCCTGCCAGTGTCGTGGGCAATGTCACGCCGGCATCGCCCCCAATCTGGAAAATATAGTCCGTATCGGAGGTCTCATCAAAGAGCCCCAGAATGATCAGCGTCCCCGCCGACGTCGAGACAAACCCAAGCGTCAACTCGAATGACTCTCCCGCCGGTCCGGTCAGGTCCAGCCCATCAAGGCGCGCGACTGTCAGATTAGCGTCATTGTTCAATGCGATTTCCGGCAAAAGCGAGTCCGGGTCAGCGAATCCCACGACACTGTAGTTGAGCACATCACCTGTGATCGCAAGCTCGAATTCCGCGGGGGTTACTTGGGTCGCATTGCCTTCAGGCGTTCCGTCGTAACGCACGCGAATCCCCGAAACTGTAAACAGGTTCATGGCTATGTCCTTCCTTAATCTATCTTGATTTTTCTGATCAAACCTTGTCATCACGAACTCATGCGATCAAGGTTTTTTGTAATGTTTTCAACAAACACGCAAAGGTTGTACGTAACAGAAAGGGGCGCTTGATGGCGCCCCTGCCTTCGCTTCGGTTCGGTTCAAAGGAACTGAAAATCCTCCACGGTCAGATCCGCCGCGGCGACGCCCTCGACCAGAACCTGATGGCCGTTGACGTTCAGCTGCGCGCCCGCCGCCGTGTCGGTGATGTTCAGCGCCGCGACGAAACCCGCAATCCCGTTGCCACCGTTGGTGATATTCTCCACGCCCGTATCCGGATTGATGATGCGGATGAAGAAACTGTCGGTGCCATCCTCGAAATCACGGATCACATCGCTCTCACCTGCGACAAATGCCGAGAACACGAATTGATCGGCGCCGGTGCCCCCCGTCATCTGATCGTTGCCAGCCCCGCCGTTGATCGTGTCATTGCCCGCGCCGCCGTCGATCACGTCATTACGCCCGCCGCCCGCAAGGAAGTCACTGCCGTCGTCGCCTGAGATAACGTCATCGCCTTCGCCGCCTCCGACCCGGTCATTGCCAGCCCCGGCGTTGATCGTATCCTGCCCGGTGCCGCCACCGATGTCATCGGCCCCACCCCCGGCGTTGATCAGATCATTGCCAAAACTGCCGGACATGCTGTCATCGCCAGACCCGCCCGAAAGCGTGTCATTGCCCGCGCCACCCGCAACCACGTCATTGCCCGCAGCCCCCACGACACTGTCATCGCCAAAGCCGCCGCCCATGATGTCATCGCCGTCACCGCCGTTGATCGTATCATTGCCAAAACCGCCGCCGATATTGTCATTGCCAGCCCCGCCATTGACCACATCATCGCCGTCCGATGCCGGAATGGAATCGTTTCCGGCCCCGCCAGTTATGCTGTCATCGCCCAGAGTGCCGGGCAGGAACTCTGACGCGGCGGTTCCGTTCACGATGTTGATATTCGGTAGCGCCCCAGTGCTGGTGATCTGGGTATTACCTCCGGATGTCTCGACATTGAAGGTCGCATTGGTGAAATTGCCTTCCAACGTGACCGTGCTGTCGGCAATGCCATCGCCATCGGTATCGACATCCAGAATGGCGGATCCGAGGGTAACAACGATGTCTTCAAGACCGAACACCGCATCCAGGAACTCTAGCAGGTCGTCATCACCCCAGTCGTCGATGATATCCCCGTCGAGTTGTTGCGCCGTTCCGGACACCGTGTCCTCACCCTCGCCGAGGGTGATCAGTTCCGGCGCACCCGTCGCATTGATCTGATCCGGGCCCGACGTGCCGCCAACATTCACAAAGCTCCCGCTCGAATTGAAGTTGGAGGCCTGCATATTGCCGATGAAGAGACCGGAATCGAAAATGAAGTCGCCCGTATCGGCGATCCCGATCTTGACCTCGTTCACCCCGGCCTGAATCGGCGCAATCACCGTGATAACACGCGAGAACCCGTCATATTCCGTATCGAATTCGCCGGTGAAGGCGTTGGCCGGATTATTGTTGCCGTCATTTGAAAAGAAGTTGCCCGGCGTGTTGATGCTCTCGCCCACGATGGACAACGGCTGACCGGGGTCATTGTTGAAGAGCGCAAAATTCCGCCCGTTTACAAAAACAGCGGCAATGTCGACAAAGCTGCTGTCAACGAATTCCGGGAATTCATCCGATCCGAAGAACAGATCGAACGATACCGAGGGAACGCTCCCCAGATCGGTTGCGTCAAAGGTAAAGGTAATGACCGACGCGTCATTGGTTTCCCCCGCCCCGGAAAACGCATCGCGTGCGGCCCGGTCCAGATCCGGATCGCCCGGCTCGCCCAGAGAGACGGAAAAACTCGTTTGCGTGTTGCTCGTGCCGGGACCACCGCCCGTCGTCAGAAAGACGCCACGGTCAAGGGTCACCACAGGGGTCACGCTATCGTTGGTGCCATCGTCATTGGCATCCACCAGCCGGTTGATCGTGAACCCGTCAGGCAAGAGCGCGAGACCCTCAATCCCCCCTGTGAACCTCACATCGTTGAGAACCAGATTGGGGTCAGAAACGAGCACGTCTTGGATTCCGTCGAACCCTGACGCGCCGGAAATCGGCACGCCGATGCCGGCTGTTGGTGTCTCGTTCAATCGCAGGATGGTCGTGCCACCCACAATAGACTGCACCAGTGTCGCACCCGATTCGCTGGTCTGCACCGTAAAGCTCGAGTCTGTCGATCCATTGCCATCCGCATCAATCGCGACGGACAGACCATCCCCGCCAATAATGACATTTGACGACGGCGTCAGCCCGGTGATCCGAATCTCATCGCCATGTCCAATCACAAGCGTATCGCCATTCAACTCCGCAGATGTCCCTTGAAGGATGTCCAGCCCAAGACCACCATCAACCGAATCTGCCCCGGCCCCGCCAATCAGCAGGTCGCTGCCATCATTGCCGAACACGCTATCATCGCCAGCGCCACCATGAAGGGTATCTGCACCACCCAAACCACTGATCTGGTCATCGCCGCCTAGCCCGTTGATGGCATCATTCGACCCAAATCCGGTCAGCGTGTCATTGCCTGCCGTCGGGGAAAACAGGTCGACCTCCGCCGTCGTCACGCCCGGAACCGATGTGAGCGAAAAGGGCACCCCAGGCGAGAACGGTCCGCCGGCCGGAATGTCGCTCAGCGACGCGCTCCCTAGGATCGCGGCCACTTCGGCTGCGGTCGGAACCGGTCCCGCAAAAATCGGCACATTGTCCAGTTGAAACAAGAATGTTTCGTCGGTGAACGGGTTGGTAAATCCAACAAACTGCGCCATCTGCCCGTCAAATTCGACCTCGGCCATAATGCCTTCGAACAGACTGTCAAAGACGAGCGGGTCAACGTCGTCCAATCGCACTTCAAACAGATCCCCCGAAGTTGCATCAAGCGCACCCTGCGGATCAGTCGGATCGACGGTCGTTGACGTATAGGTAAACTCCAGATCATCACTGCCAAGAACGTCGAGCGTGGCCGGTCCAAGACCGGAAATACTCGTCCCGGACGCGGTAAACTGGAACCCTGTGAGCGTGAAAAGTGTTGCCATTTCTGATCTCCCAAGCCGTATAAATTTCAAAATTCAAAAGCGGCTCTTTTCAAGGTCACGCAAATTGACTTGAATCCGCTCGGCACATGGTAGCCACAAAATTCAACAGATCAACAATTGACGTCTCAGACGGAGTCAGAGTCACGGCAAGACACTGCAATTCATAGATATTTATCGCAAGCCTGACAAAGAGAACGCCCCATCGGGGCGCTCAAAACACTACCATAGCACGACTGCCTCCGGGACAGGACGACCGGGCAGGTCAAAACCGTGCCGCAAGGCCGACAACACCGTCGGGAATCTTTGGCCAGACCGCACCATCGCCGCTCTCAATCGAGCGGCGACATTCGACCTGCATCGACGCCACCCATGCTTTCCAATCTCGTGCCAGTCCCAGATCCCCTTCGCGCAGCCCGGACGCCCTCAACGCGACCTCACGCGATGCGCCGTCCAGCACCGCCGCCGTAAACACAATCCCGGCCTGTGCGATATTCATCTGCGTGGTCTCAGACCCGACCGCCAGAATGCGCGCCCGGCACTCGGCCTTGATGTCAGCGGCCCGTGCCGACGCGGCGATGACCGCTTTGGCCTCGGCGGTGATCGTTTGACTGAAATCAATCTGCATCGGGGATCTCCTGATCATAGGGCGGCAGCGTCACAGGCCCGTCGTCGGTCAGAATGACGGGCTCGGCCATGAGGGTCCCTAGCGGCGGATTTGGCCCATGGGGTAGGATCAAGCTGAGGTGCAACACACCGTCTTGCCGCTCGACCGGTCCGGCGAACCACTCAGAGGCCATGGCCTCTCGCGGCAAGGTAGCCCCCTCTGGAAGCGGTGAAAAATCGAACGCCTCGCCGTTGATGGTCAGAGTATCCCCCGACCGGTCCAACGTCAGCCGGAGATCCCGGCGCATGGGTGAGAATCTGATCTGCATGGTCATCTCCTTAGATCCACCGGCCAATTGCAAGGAGATAGGCAAAGCCGCTCACCCGTGTGCCGGACGTGTTGAACCCCCCGACCTGAATGCTCAGGTTGGAATTGCTGAGGGTGCGCGCAAAGGCGGCCTGACTTCCCGTCAAGACCGCCGCAACGCGCGGCGCTGAGAAAAACTGCGCCGGATAAGTCCAGGTCGTTTCGCCAGAGGTCGTGAGCGCCACTGTCGTTCCGCAAATCTGCGTGCCATTGGCAAACCGCGTATATTCCCCGTTCCCGCCCGCGAACTGGTGCTCGATGATCGCCCCGGTCGGCACTCCGCCAGATTGAGAAACCGGGCCCACCACGCGCCCGCTGTGATACAGTTCAAGCCAGGGTGACCACCCGCCCGTGCCCCAGGATCTGACGAATTTGCGCAGCGCCGAAGCCGCTGAAGTGCCCCCATATGACGTGAACTCCTGCACAACATTCGTGGCAGAGCGCGCAATCACCAAAAGCGCCCCGGCAGACGACATCGGATAGGAGTTGCCTGAGGTATTTCCAGCCGACGGATTATAATACAGACCGGACAAGACCAGGGTATCGAGCCTGTCAGAGGCGGTTAGCGTGATCGCGGTGCCAAGCCCGAACGCTCCGACTTTGAGCAATCGCTCTGCGGCATTGTCGGTCGGTGCGGACTGAACCGCGGCACCGCTGATCCGCCCGCTCTGCGCATCGACCCGCAGAGCCTCGGTCCATGTCGCGCCATCCGCACTCACCTTGATGGAAAAATCGTCATCGCCCGCCAGACCCATCTCGGCATGACCCGCAAACCCTGACTGAAATACCAAACTCGCAGTATCATCGCTCTGCGCCTTGTTGATCTTGAGCTGATGTCCCGCACCGGCATGGCTCAGCAACGTGGCCGCCGCCGCAACGCTCAAACGGTTGACCGCATCGGCCTGCGTCGCGATCCCCAGGGCATCGGTCCGGTCCGGGAACCCGCGCCACCCCCCATCGCGGTACATGCGCACCGCGGTGCCGCCGCGCTCCGCCGCGATCCAGCCCTCTTGCGGCGTCACAAACATCCAGGCCTCGCCCAGAAACGCGGCGATCTTGCCATCCTGCCCGGCCCAGACGCCCGTCGCCCCCGTCCCCAGCGCAAATCGCGCGCCGGTCTCAGGCGCGGCAGGGGGCTCCGTCGCCTCGAACCCGTCCAGAGCCATTTGAACCAACAGATCCAACCGCTGCACAGCCTCATTATGCGTCACATGCTTTTGCGCCTGTGACGGGGCGATAAACGGCAGGTCAAGGCGGGCTGATAAATCCGACATCGGTCTCTCCAGAACGGTTGCGCAGGCGACAAACTCGGTCAAACACCCTTGCCAGTTGGTTAAGACTGCGGACGCAAGCCAGATAAGCATATGTTTGGTATACATAATCACTGACACCACCGATGCCCGCAGCCCTGCGATGAAACATCAAACACCCTCTCGTGAAATCGCGCGAAAAGGGATGCAGCCTACGCCGGACATGGTATCGTGTGCCGGGAAACGGGACGCAGCCCACCATTACTCACAGCCACCATTTCAGCATGACGTTTCCCGATCTGACCGTTTGACACGCATGGGGGCCGCAGGCCCTCTCTTTGACCAAGGAGTTTGATATGAAATCCACCTGCTGCGCGCTCGCGCTCTGCGCCTTTGCCCTCCCCGCGACTGCGGCGGATCTGGGCAAGTCGGATGAGCCAATCAAGCTCGCGCTCACCCAACAGACCGGGGCTCAGATCACCGCGCATGTCGCTGGCGAACTGCTCAAGGCGGCAGGCTATAATGTCGAATTCGTCCCGATTGATGACATGGCCGTTTTCCTTCAGATGGGGCGGGGCAATATTGACGCCAACCTCGAAATCTGGCCCGCCAACGCCGCGCCGTCCTATCGCGATATGATGATGGAGCGGAGCCTTGTCGATCTCGGAGACCTGGGCCTTTCCATGACAGAGGGGCTGGCCTATCCTGCCCATATGGAGACCACCTGCCCCGGCCTGCCCGCACTCGATGCGTTGCGTGACTGCGCCGCAGCCTTCGCCAGCGATGGCGGCACGCCTGTGCTGATCGACTATCCCACCGATTGGGAGTCACCGGGGGCCGATCTGATGACCGCCCTCGATCTGCCCTTCACCGCCTCTCCCGCTGCGTCCGAACAGGCGCTGGTCGATGTCCTCGTCAGCGCAAGCACCAACGGTACCCCGGCACTCGCGATGTTCTGGCAACCGCATTGGGCCGGCGCCGCTCATGACCTGCGTTTTGTCGAACTGCCCGAGGCTGAGGCGGCCTGCTACGAAGACCCAAGCTGGGGACCGAACCCCAACGCCGTGGGCGACTGTGGATTCCCGAGCCTGAGCGCTGTCAAATCCGTGATCAAAGGATTCAAGACCCGCTGGCCCGCCGCTTATTTTCTTCTTGAGGATTTCCAGATCACCAATGACACACAGGCCGCGTTGATGGTCGCAGTCGAGCGTGATGGTCGCCCCGTGGCCGAAGTCGCCGCCGAATGGGCTGCCGCAAATGAAGACAGCTGGCGGCCAATGGTCAACGGTGCCGTCAACTGATCACCACCCGGAGCGGGGCAGGGTTTGCCAATCCTGCCCCGACCGGATCACCCGAGCCCTGAGTTTCGGTTCCCGGCCTGCGCCTCAGAATCGTTCCAGCAACCGCCGCAGATAGTCGAGCTCCACATCCGGGCGCTCGCCCTCGCCGGACCGTTTGCGGATCTCGTCCAGCAATTCCCGCGCCCGCCGATAAACATCCTCGCCCTGCAAGAGACTGTCCTGCGTGCCCGCTTGCCGCCCCTGTCCGGCCTCGCGCCCCAGAGGATCGGCCTGCGCCTGGCCCGGCTGACCTTCGGCATCGCCTTGGCCACCGGGATTTTGCTGCTCGGCCATCGCCTCGCCCATGTTGCGCATGC
The DNA here is from genome assembly GCF_053628575.1 of Roseovarius sp. MBR-51. Classification (NCBI taxonomy): domain Bacteria; kingdom Pseudomonadati; phylum Pseudomonadota; class Alphaproteobacteria; order Rhodobacterales; family Roseobacteraceae; genus Roseovarius; species Roseovarius sp. MBR-51. Next base: position 154,735 of record NZ_JBRJGQ010000008.1, on the reverse strand, counting down.
CCTCGCGCAGCGCTTCCATCGCGTCGGCCTGATTGTCGATCGCCCCGGCCAAATCATCACTGCGCAGCGCCTGTTCAGCACCTTCCATCGCCCGTTCCGCCCGCTCCAGCGCCTCGCGCGCGGCCTCTCCAGCCTCGCCGCCGAGTTGCGGCAGACCCTGCCGTTGCCGCTCCAATTCCTGCCGCAACGCGTCCTGCCGCTCGGCCAGCGAGCCTTCGCCGGTCTGACCGTCCTCGGTCTGTTCGCGGCCCTCGCCGCCTTGGCCCTGCTGCTCACCGCCCTGTCCGCCCTGACCCTGCTGACCATCATGGCTCTCGCCCCGGCCCTCGCCACCACTGCGACCTTCATTGTTCTGCGACTGGCCTGACTGAGCATCGGGGTTGAACTGTTCCTGTAAATCGCGGAACGCCTGATCCGACAAACCTTGTTGCTCACGCAATGTCTCGGCCAGCCCCTCCATCGCCTGCTCACCGGGCGATTGACCCTGCTGGCCCTGCCCTTGCGTGACCTGCATGTTCTCCATCATCTGCTGAAACTCTTCGAGCGCCTGCTGCGCCTCGGCATAGCGGCCCTGTTCCATCAACTCCTGAATGCGGTCCATCATGTCCTGCAGATCCTGTTGGTTCATCTGCATCATGTTCTCGGCACTGCGCTGATCGCTGCCTTCGGGGTTCTCGCGCTCGGCCTGCTGCATCTTCTGACGCAGGTAATCCTGTGTCGCATCCCGCAGATCCTGCATCAGCCGCGCAATCTCTTCCTCGCTGGCGCCGTTCTTCATCGCCTCGCTCAATCGCTCCTGCGCCGCGCGCATCCGCTCCAGCGCGTCGCCCATGTCCCCATCTTCCAGCAACACACCGAGATCCCAGAGCGCCTGCGCGATCTCATCGCGCTCGGCCTCATTCAGGCCCTCGCTCTGCGTCATCGCCTCCAACTGCCGCACAATCACCCGCAACCGCAAATAGGCTTTCTCAGACCGAAAGAGCCGCCCCTCCGGCTTGTAGGACACAGCCCGCAACACCTGCACCACGCGCCCGGCGTTCTGCCGCGACCACAACAGATCGCGCCGCTGCTCGATCACCGCCGCCGCCATCGGATCAAAGAACCGCCGCGCGGGCAGCGCCATCTCGAACGGTTCGGATTGCCCCTCTTGCCCCGCCGCATCCGCAACCTGCAACCGCAGCGTCACAGGCAAATGCGCCCAAGGATGCTCCGAGAGGTTCTCGACCAGGGTCTCGGCAAACTCGGTCCGATCCCCGGCCAAAGGCATCGGCAGATCCAGCCGGATCACCTCGCGCGGCTCCGGCTCCACCGCCAGACCATGCCGCCGATCCACCTGCGCCAGATCCAGCGCAAAGACCGCCCCGCCGCGCACCACCCCGTAATCGTCGCGCGCGGCAAAGGGCTGGCTCATCTGCCCATCAAAGGCGGTGCGCGCATCGCGCTCGACCACCTCGACCTCCGGGGCTGTGTCTGCCAGCGCCGCAACGGCCCAGCTACGCCCCCCCGGACCGTCAATCCGGATTTCGCCGGCGCGCGCGACCTCAAACTGTTGCTCCGGATCGGTGCTTGCGGCCTCTGCACCCTCACCCGACACCGTTTCTGTCAGGCTCAGCGCCCCCACCTCACCATAGAATCGCAGGGTAATCCGGCTGCCTTCCGGCACCTCGATCCCCTCACCCTGATCGGCAAGATACAGGCTCGGAAGCCCTGTGTAGGTGGGTGGCTCGATCCAGCCTTCCCATGTCGGGCCAGCGGCCAGCGCCGAGCCACGCGCGCCCCCCGGCACCATCTCCGCCACCGACCCGGCCCGCCAGATCGAGCCAAAGAGCAACGCCACCACCAAACCCAAAAGGGCGATGTAGCGTAGCCCGAACGGATCCTGCCGCGACAGCCGCAAATCCGGCTCGACCGCGCGTGCGCCCGCTGCCCGTGCCGCCATTCGCGCCTGATGCGCCCGCCAGAGCGCCGCCGACCCGGCATCGCCCGCGCCAATCGCCTGCACATCCGCCAGCGCCGCCAGTGGCCTGCCCGGCATCGCCTCATCCATCCGCGCCAAGGCCTCGGCCCGACGCGGAAACCGGAACTTCATAAATCCCAGCACGCCGTAAACCAGCACCGCCAGCGCGGCCAGCATGGCGGTGCCCCAGACCACCTCGACCGCTGCCATGTCCTGAAGGCCAAGCATCAGCGCCGCAGCGCCTGCCGCAATCACGCTCCACATCGGCCAGAACGCGCGCACCACACGCTCGGCAATCAACCCCGCCCATGTCAGCAGAAGAGGCCGCCGCAACCGCGCGGTCAGAGCTTTCAGGGGGTTTTCGGTCGCAGCCATGCGCGGCACCTCATCTCGGCCACGCGCGCCCATCGCGTCAGAGCCATTCAGGGATGGTATCGCGATTTATCATTTCGTCAAAGGTCGGTCTGCCCCGGATCACGGCAAAGTCACGCCCATGCACCAGAACTTCAGGCACCAGAGGCCGCGTGTTATACTCGCTCGACATCACCGCGCCATAAGCGCCAGCACTGCGGAACGCCACCAGATCGCCCTCGGCCAGCGGCGGCAGCATCCGCCCCTTGGCAAACGTATCGCCCGATTCGCACACCGGCCCGACCACGTCATAGGGCTGCTGTTCGACCCCCGGCGCGGGCTCTACCAGCGGCACAATGTCGTGATGCGCGTCATACATCGCCGGGCGGATCAGATCGTTCATCGCGGCATCGAGGATCAGGAAATCCCGTCCCTCACCGGATTTCACATAGATCACCCGGCTCACGAGAATCCCCGCATTGCCCGCAATCAACCGCCCCGGCTCGATCTCGATCTCACAGCCCAGATGCCCCAGAACCTCGCGGATCAGCGCACCATATTCCGTGGGCAAGGGCGGCGCCTCGTTCGAGCGCGTATAGGGAATCCCCAGACCGCCCCCCAGATCGAGGCGGCGAATGTCATGCCCATCGGCGCGCAGAACTTGCGTCAGTTCCGCGACCTTTTCATAGGCAAGGCGAAAGGGTGCCAATTCGGTCAGCTGACTGCCGATATGCACGTCAATCCCGATCACCTCTAGCCCCGGCAATGCCGCAGCCTGCGCATAGACCTCACGCGCGCGCGCAATTGGGATGCCAAACTTGTTTTCGCTCTTGCCAGTGGCAATCTTGGCGTGGGTCTTGGCATCCACATCGGGATTGACGCGAATGGTGATCGGCGCGCGCAGGCCCAATTCGAGCGCCACGGCACTCAGCACCGCCATCTCCGGCTCGCTCTCGACGTTGAATTGCCGGATACCGCCCGCGAGCGCCATGCGCATCTCTTCGCGGGTCTTGCCCACGCCAGAGAACACGATCCGCTCGCCCGGCACGCCCGCAGCCTTGGCGCGCGCATATTCCCCGCCCGAAACCACATCCATTCCCGCGCCCAAAGCCGCCAGTGTCTTGAGAATCGCCTGATTGCTCGCAGCCTTCATGGCGTAGCAGACCAGATGATCCATGCCCGCCAACGCCTCGTCAAACAGGCGGAAATGGCGGGTCAGCGTCGCGGTTGAATAGCAATAGAAGGGCGTGCCAACCGCTTCGGCAATCTCCGACAGCGGCACATCTTCGGCCTGCAACACACCGTTATGATAGAGAAAATGATCCACGCGCCGTCCCGCCCCGCTTCATCGTTCCAAAAATACTCAAACTCAGTGCGCGCCGCTCCGCGATGCCCGCAAGAACAGATAGAGCGGCAAACCGCAACTCACCCCGATACCGAAGGTCGCCGGAATGGCAATCAGACCCAGCCAGTGCCGGTTCTGCACGGCCTCGACCACCACCCAGACCGTGAGCGCCACAGCGGCAATCGTCAGATCCCAGACCAGACCCGAGCTTGCCGCATTGGCATGCCAGGCATCGACCATGCCCATCAGGTCATAGCCGTTCTGCCCGAACCACTGCAGGAACCAATACATCGGATGAATGGCGCCCCACACGGCCAGCGCGGCAAAGACCCATCTCACAGGCCAACCCCCACGCCGACATTGACGCCGCCCACGCGCACCCCGCCACCCACGCCGACATTGACGCCATGTGTGCCCACGCCCACGTTCAGGCCCGCCGTAGGGCGCACCGGTTCGCCATCAACGCCGCAGCCCATCAGCACCGTGAGGCTCAGCAGAGCAAAACCCAGCCGCATCATCCCAATCGCTCCTTCCACCGCGCCACTTGGGCGCGCACCTGTGTGGGTGCCGTGCCGCCATAGCTCACCCGCGAGGCGACCGAATTATGCACGCCCAACACATCATAGACCGACGCAGTGATTTCGCCATGCACCTCGTGCATCTCGGTCAGGCTCAGGTCCGGCAGATCGCACCCCTTGGCCTCCGCCTTGGCCACCAAGGCCCCGGTCACATGATGCGCCTCGCGAAACGGCATATCCAGCACCCGCACCAGCCAATCCGCCAGATCCGTGGCCGTCGAGAATCCCGACCCGGCCGCCGCCTCGAGATTATCCGTGCGCGCCGCCATGTCGCGCACCATGCCTTCCATCGCGGCCAAGGCGAGCATCAGGTTGTCGGCAGCGTCGAAAACCTGTTCCTTGTCTTCTTGCATGTCCTTGGAATAGGCCAGCGGCAGGCCTTTCATCACCATCATCAGCGCCACATTGGCCCCGAAAATCCGCCCGACCTTGGCGCGGATCAACTCCGCCGCATCGGGATTCTTCTTCTGCGGCATGATGCTTGATCCGGTCGAAAACCGATCTGACAGCGCCACGAACCGGAACTGTGCCGAGGACCAGATCACCAACTCTTCCGCGAACCGGCTCAGATGCATGGCGCAAATGCTGGCAGCCGCCAGAAACTCCAGCGCGAAATCCCGGTCACTCACCGCATCCAGACTATTGGCGCAGGGCGCATCAAAGCCCAGCGCCTTCGCCGTCATCTCCCGGTCAATCGGAAAGGAGGTGCCCGCCAGCGCCGCCGCCCCCAAGGGACATTCATTCATCCGCGCCCGCGCATCGCGCACCCGGCTCAGATCGCGGCCAAACATCTCGACATAGGCCATCATGTGATGCCCCCAGGTCACCGGCTGCGCCGTCTGGAGATGGGTGAACCCCGGCATCACCCACTCCGCCCCCGCCTCTGCCTGCGCAACCAGCGCCCGCATCAGCGCCTGCAAGGCCTGATCCACCGCATCCAGTTGATCCCGCACCCAGAGCCGAAAATCCGTCGCCACCTGATCATTGCGCGACCGCCCGGTGTGCAACCGCCCGGCAGGCGCGCCGATCAGATCCTTGAGCCGCGCCTCGACATTCATGTGAATATCCTCAAGCGCCGTGGAAAAGGTGAATTCCCCCGCCTCGATCTCTGACAAGACCGTGAGCAGGCCTTCCCTCATCGCCGCCGCATCACTATCACTGACAATACCTGTCGCCGCCAACATCGCGGCATGGGCCCTCGACCCGGCGATATCCTGTGCCGCCATCCGCTTGTCGAATGAGATCGAGGCATTAATTGCCTCCATGATCGCATCCGGCCCGGCGGCAAAGCGGCCGCCCCACATCTGGTTCGAGGTTGTGTCAGTCATGTCTTTGGCCCTTCGGAGGGAATAATGAAAATCATTCGTCAGATCGTCCTTTATATGGCCCTCGCCCTTGGTGCAAATACTGCCCACGCCGATACCGCCGCCCTTGAGGCGCTGCGCGACGGCGACATGAAGAAACTGAATTTCCACTCTGCGCCCACACCCGCCCCCAAGACCGCATTCACCCGCGCCGATGGCACCACGGGCACGCTCGCCGATTTTCAGGGGCGGTATGTCGTGCTGAACTTCTGGGCCACATGGTGCGCGCCTTGTCGGGCCGAAATGCCGACGCTCTCCAACCTGCAAACCGAGATGCGTGGCGACACCTTCGAGGTCGTCACCATCGCCACAGGCCGCAACGCCCCCACCGCGATGGCAAAATTCTTCGAAGAGATCGGCGTCGACAACCTGCCGCTGCACACCGACCCCAAAAGCGCCCTCGCCCGCGCCATGGGCATCTTCGGCCTGCCCATCACCGTGATCCTCGATCCCGAGGGCCATGAAATCGCCCGCCTTCTCGGAGATGCGCATTGGGACAGCGACAGCGCCAAGGCGATTGTTCAGGCATTGGTTGAGGGCAAGGGGGAGAGTTGAGGGGCGTCACGGATTTGCGGACTATTCTACCATCGATAGTTTGATTATGATTTCACTATGAAAATGCTTTACTACTCTGCAATCTTAGTCACCATAATATGTCTGTTTTTGGCGGCATTGAACGCTTACGACTTCTTGTATCTTGATCATTTGCCTTGGAAAGAGGGTGATTTTAAAGCGGTTATGTTACTTTGTGTTGGAGGTGTAACCGTCTTCGGGTTGATTGCGTTACTGTTGCGCTATGCTGTAAAAATGAATGCTGAACGAAGGTAGCTATGGGCTCAAAGCCACCCACCACCCCCCATTTCATCTGGCCCGAAAATACCTCGGGGGAGTCGCCGCTTGCGGCGACGGGGGTAGCGCCCCCCTCCCTTGCCCCGGAACGTACGGTCCAACCGCACAACCGTACCAGCCGCGTTCTTGGATAGAAAACAAACCGAACCTCTTAAAGCGCCCGCATCCCGCCTAATCCTTACCGCACCGCACGCTTGACAGCCCTTCACGCACCCTTGCCTGCCCCCCGCAAAACCCCTAAAGCCAGCCCATGCTAGACGAGACCGACGAGATCCATCCGCTGTTTCACGGGGCGCCCAGCAGCACCGAATTCAAAAAGCTGCGCAAACGCATTGTCCGCCACACCCGCGAGGCGATCGAGCAATATGGCATGATCGAGCCGGGCGGCAAATGGCTTGTCTGCCTCTCGGGCGGCAAGGACAGCTATACCCTCCTTGCCGTGCTCCATGAGCTGAAATGGCGCGGCTTGCTCCCGGTCGATCTCTTGGCCTGCAATCTCGATCAGGGCCAGCCCGGTTTCCCGGCCACCGTCCTGCCGGACTTCCTCAATCGCATGCAGGTGCCCCACCGGATCGAGTATCAGGACACCTATTCCATCGTCATGGACAAGGTGCCCGCCGGGCGTACCTATTGCGCGCTATGTTCCCGTTTGCGCAGGGGAAATCTCTATCGCATCGCCCGCGAAGAGGGCTGCACGGCGGTTGTTCTTGGCCACCACCGCGACGATATTCTTGAGACCTTCTTCATGAACCTCTTTCACGGCGGGCGGCTCGCCACCATGCCGCCAAAGCTGGTGAACGAAGAGGGCGATCTCTTCCTCTACCGCCCCCTCGCGCATGTCGCCGAGGTGGATTGCGAGCGCTTCTCCCGCGCCATGAATTACCCCATTATCCCCTGCGATCTCTGCGGCTCGCAGGACGGTCTGCAACGCCAACAGGTCAAACAGATCCTTGACGGATGGGAGGCAAATTCCCCCGGTCGCCGACAGGTCATGTTCCGCGCCCTGATGAACGCGCGGCCCTCGCATCTGCTCGATCCCAAACTCTTCGATTTCGCGGGCCTGACAACCGAATCGATAAAATCCAACGCAAATCCCGAAGGATTGCCCAAACTCCGTTAACTCCTCTGCACTAGGCTCAAGGTCTGGCTATGGGATTTCGGATGTTTTACAAATTAAAACAATGGCTTGGAATGGTTTTGGCAGGCTTGGCTCAGGCCAGTCGCGGGCCACAATCGCTGGTCTTTCTCGCCTCCGCAGGCCTCGCAACCCAGTGGCTCGGCCTCCCCGCCCTCCTGCTTTCCCTGCCTATCCTATTGATAATAGTCACTCTTTTAGGCCAACAGTCCCCTACCCAGAGGGATGATGCCAGTGTTGCGATGCGCGCTCACCTCAACCGCACGCTGTCAGAGGCGCGCCGCACGGGTCAACGCGCCGCGTGTTTCATCCTCCAGATTGACGATTATGACATCTTATCAGAGCGTTACGGTCGATCCGCTGCAGACCGCCTCACAGTGCAAAGCCTCGATCGCCTCGCCCGCGCGCTCCGCACCGCCGATCACCTCTTTGACCTAGGCGCAGGCCGCATCGGAATTTTTCTATTTCCGGTCAACACCTTAGGATTGGAGCCGCTCCTCACGCTCGCCGGCCGCCTGCAATCTGCCGTCGAGGAACCGATCACGCTGGATGCCACGACCGTTTATATCTCGGCCTCCCTTGGGTTCTGCCCTGACACCCACGCGCCCACCCAAACAACCGACGCGCTCTTTGACGCTGCGCTCACCGCGCTAAACGAGGCCCGCCGCCATGCGCCTTCCGCGATTCGCGCCTTTTCCCGCGACCTGCGTGCGAGGGTCCAAATGCCGCAGCACAGTGCAGACGATCTGCAACAGGCGTTCAAGAACGGCCAGTTGATCAGCTGGTTTCAGCCACAAATCTGCACCAATACAGGCCAAATCAGCGGATTCGAGGCGCTGGCACGGTGGCAACATCCCACCGCCGGCCTCATCACCCCCGCGGAGTTTTTGCCACTGCTCGCCGCCTCTGGTCGGATGGCGGTGCTGGGCGATGCAATGCTGAGCAACGCCCTCCGCGCGCTCCAGATATGGGACAATCTTGGCCTCGACATTCCACATGTCGGCGTCAACTTCTCGCCCGAAGAGCTGCGCAATCCACAGCTTGCGGACAAAATCGCGTGGGAACTGGACCGTTGCAATCTGCCGCCCACCCGGCTGGCGGTCGAAATCCTCGAAACCGTTCTTTCCACCTCACCCGATGACGTCATCACTCGGAACATCGCCACTTTGGCGGATATGGGCTGCCTGATCGACCTTGACGATTTCGGCACCGGCCATGCCTCGATCTCGACCATCCGACGCTTTGCCGTGCGACGGCTCAAGATCGACCGCTCCTTTGTCACCAAAATCGACCGCGACCCCGAACAACAGCGCATGGTCGCGGCCATCCTCTCCATGGCCGAACGGCTGGACCTCGCCACTCTGGCCGAAGGGGTCGAAACTGCAGGCGAACACGCGATGCTCGCCCAGCTGGGCTGCGGCCATGTTCAGGGCTTTGGTATCGGTCGCCCGATGCCGCTTGATGCGACGCCGGATTGGATCGCGGCCCATCGCGCCAAACTCCCCCACCTGCCCCGGATTATCCGCGCCTAGGGGTGATCGCTGCGATATATCCCCGCGCCACCGGCGCAAATTCCCGGATTCCGCTTGACGTTTGGGCCCGCACTCTGTTGAACCGCCCTGACATGTAACAGACGGATGGCCATCGGCGATGGATGATCAGAACAAGAACCTAATCTTTGCAACTGCGCTCAGTTTCCTTGTGATTCTGGTCTGGTTCGTGATGTTCCCCCCCCCGGAGTCCCCGGCAGTTGACCCCAACGCTCCCGTCCCGAGCGCCACACAGAGCGTGCCCGCGCCAGTTGCGGACGGCACGGCCGATGCGACCACAACCCAGACAGCGGCCCCCGCAACAGAGCCGGACGCCCCGCGCCTGAACATCGACACACCCAGCCTGCAAGGCACGATCTCGCTGCAGGGCGGCCGAATCGATGACCTCTTCCTCAAGAATTATCGCGAAACGATTGATCCTGCCTCTGACATCGTGCGCCTGCTCGCCCCGGTCGGAAGCGAGGCCCCGTATTACGCCCTTTACGGTTGGGCCCCCGGTGCGGGCCTGACCCCCGATCAGGTCCCCGGCGCGAATACGCTCTGGAAGATCGAGAGCGGCGACACGCTGACCACCACCACGCCCGTTACCCTCTCGTGGGACAACGGCGCGGGTCTCATCTTCCGCCGCGAACTCAGCGTGGACGAGGATTTCATGTTCTCCGTCCGCCAGTCGGTCGAAAACACCACCGCCACCGCCGTAAGCCTCGCGCCCTACGGCATCCTCGCCCGCCACGGACGCCCCGCCGACCTCAAGAACTTCTTCATCCTCCACGAGGGGCTGATCATGATGGCGGATGGCACCCTGTCGGAAATCGACTATGACGATGTCGAGGAATATCCGTTCAACGGGCGCGAAGGGGCACCCGCCGAAGTCACCCAAGTGACCGAGAATGGCTGGATCGGCTTTACCGATCACTACTGGATGACCACCCTCATCCCCGCAGCGGGCAGCCCGTTCAAGGCGGTTGCCAAGTTCGATCCGCAGCGCGGCATCTACCAGACCGAAACCGTGCAACCGACCCAGACGGTCGAGCCGGGTCAAACCGCGTCCGCCGACACCCGCCTCTTTTCCGGGGCCAAGGAATGGGCCACGATTCGCGCCTATCAGAACGAGCAGGGCGTCGACCGCTTTCTCGACTCCATCGACTGGGGCTGGTTCTTTTTCCTGACCAAACCGATCTTTGCAGCGCTGCACTGGCTCAACGCCCTGATCGGCAACATGGGCTGGGCCATCATTGCCCTCACCCTGCTGATCAAGGCCCTCGTGCTGCCCTTGGCCTATAAATCCTATGTCTCCATGGCCAAGATGAAGGAACTCCAGCCGCAGATGGAGAAGATCAAGGAGACCGCAGGCGACGACCGCCAGAAACTCCAGAAAGAGATGATGGAGCTCTACAAGCGGGAAAAGGTCAATCCGGCGGCGGGCTGTCTGCCCATCCTGTTGCAAATCCCGATCTTCTTCTCGCTCTACAAGGTGATCTTCGTCACGCTCGAATTGCGCCACGCGCCATGGGTGGCCTGGATCAAGGATCTTTCGGCCCCCGACACTTCATCGCTCTATAATCTCTGGGGCATCCTGCCCTGGGCGGCCCCCGAGCCGGGTTCGGTCCTGGCGCTGATTTTCATCGGGATTCTGCCGCTCTGCCTTGGCATCTCGATGTGGCTCCAACAGAAGCTGAACCCGTCGCCCACCGATCCCACGCAAAAGATGATTTTTGCCTGGATGCCGTGGGTCTTCATGTTCATGCTGGGCAGCTTTGCCTCGGGTCTCGTGCTCTACTGGATCGCCAACAACATGATCACCTTCAGCCAGCAATACGTGATCATGCGCTCGCACGGCCATAAACCGGACGTGTTCGGCAACATCCTCTCCAGCTTCAAACGCAAGAAACCCGCGCCTGTCCCCGCACCCAAAGCAACGCCCAAGAAAAAATGACAGAGGTTCGCGCCCTCTGGCGGCATCCGATCAAGAGCCACGGGCGCGAAGCGCTGACCGCCGTCACGCTCACCGCCGGGCAGGCCATGCCCGGCGACCGCCTTTGGGCCGTCGCCCTCGAAATCGCACGGTTGACCGAGGGGGAATGGGGCCCCTGCGTCAACTTCTCGCGCGGCTCCAAGACCGGCGCGATCATGGCGATCAACGCGCGGTTCGATGCGGCGTCCGAGACCGTCACACTTACCCACCCCGACCGCCCTGATCTGACCTTTCGTCCCGATCATGACGGACAGGCGTTTCTCGATTGGGTGCGCCCCCTGATTCCTGCGGAAAACACGCAACCAACTCGCCTCTACCGGCTCGACAGGCGCGGCTTTACCGATACAGATTACCCGTCGGTGAGTCTGCTCAACCTCGCCTCGAACGCCGATCTGGCTGACAAGATGGGCGCCGATGTCTCGCCGCTGCGCTGGCGCTGCAATATCCACTTGGATGGGCTGACCCCTTGGGCAGAGTTTGACCTCATCGGCAAGACGCTGCGCCTCGGCACCGCCGAGATGATCGTGCGCGAACCGATCCGCCGCTGTCTGGCCACCACGGCCAATCCGGCGACAGGCCTGCGCGATCTCGATACGCTGGCGGCCCTCAATAAAAACTGGGACCATCAGGATTTCGGCATCTACGCCGAGGTGATCACCGGCGGCGACATCACCCTTGGCGACCAACTCGAGGTGCTGTGATGCAACTGCGCTTCCCCATTTCCGAAGAGCCCGATCACCTCATCTCCGAACAGGGGCGCAAGCTCTTTGCCGGGCCTGTGGACTTCGTCAAGGGCGTCGTCGCCATGTCGGGCCTGCCCCCCGCCGACCGGCTCGAGGTTTGCTTTGCCGGGCGCTCCAACGTCGGGAAATCGAGCCTGATCAACGCCCTCACCGGGCGCAAGGCTCTGGCGCGCGCCTCCAACACGCCTGGCCGCACCCAGGAAATCAACTTTTTCGCACTGGGCGAAAGCCACTACCTCGTGGACCTTCCGGGCTACGGCTATGCCAACGCACCCCTCGCCGTGGTCCAGAAGTGGCAGGCGCTCTTGAAACAATACCTGTCGGGTCGCCAGACCCTGCGCCGCGCTTTCGTGCTGGTCGATGCCCGCCACGGGATCAAGACGGTGGACGAAGAGATCATGAGCCTCCTCGACGCCTCTGCCGTGACCTTTCAATGCGTGCTGACCAAAGCGGACAAGATCAACGCCGCCGACCGCGAGCGTGTGCTGGATCAGGTGCGTAGCAAACTTGCGCCCCATCCGGCGGCCTTTCCCGAACTGATCCTCACCTCCAGCGAGAAATCCGAGGGTTTGGCCACCCTGCGCGCCACCATCGCCACGCTGGAATAGGGCGCGCGCACGAGGGCTTCGCGCCCCGGGCTTGACCCGGGGCCTCTCCCACCGCCCTCCAACCCCTTCAAAACAGATCGGCCCGCGAACCCCTCCCGATCCGCGAGCCGCCTCCTCCCTCTACCGGGCGCGCCTTATCGTGAGGCCTCGATCACATCCTCGACCGTGCGCAACCCGGTGCGCGGTGCCTGCACCAGCACCGCCATATTGCCCGGCTTATGCTCGTTGCGCAGCATCTTGACATGCGCTTGCGGGATCTCCTCCCACGGAAACACCTCGGACATGCAGGGATCAAGCCGCCGCTCGACCATCAGCTTGTTGGCCGCCGCCGCCTGCTTGAGATGGGCAAAGTGACTGCCCTGCAACCGCTTCTGATGCATCCACATATAGCGGACGTCAAAGGTGCAGTTGAACCCGCTCGTCCCGGCACAGATCACAACCATGCCGCCCTTTTTGCACACCAGCGATGACACCGGGAATGTCGCCTCGCCCGGATGCTCGAACACCATGTCGACGCTCACACCCTTGCCGGTGATCTCCCAGATCGCCTTGCCGAACTTGCGCGCCTCTTTCAGCCAGTCGTTGTATTCTTGCGAATTCACCTTGGGAAGCTGCCCCCAGCAATTGAAATCCTTGCGGTTGATGACGCCCTTGGCCCCCTGATCCAGCACGAATTGCCGCTTGCTCTCATCTGAAATGACGCCAATCGCGTTGGCCCCCGCCGTATTCGCCAACTGGATCGCATAAGAGCCCAGACCGCCCGACGCGCCCCAGACCAGCACGTTCTGACCGGGCTTGAGATCATGCGGCGCGTGGCCGAACAGCATCCGATAGGCCGTGGCGAGCGTCAGCGTATAGCAGGCACTCTCTTCCCATGTCAGATGCTTGGGCCGCGGCATCAATTGCTGCGCCTGCACGCGGGTGAACTGCGCGAATGATCCGTCGCCGGTCTCATAGCCCCAGATGCGCTGCGTCGGCGAGAACATTGGATCACCACCGTTGCAATCCTCGTCATCGCCGTCGTCCTGATTGCAGTGGATCACCACCTCATCGCCAACCTTCCAGCGCTTGACCTTGTCACCCACCTTCCACACGATCCCCGAGGCATCGGACCCGGCAATGTGATAGTCCTGCCCATGCACGTCAAAGGGGCTGATCGGCTGGCCCAGACCGGCCCAGACACCGTTGTAATTGACGCCCGCCGCCATCACGAGGACCAGAACCTCCTGGCTGTCGATATCCCAGACATCAACCACTTCTTTCTGAAATGATACATCCGGCTCGCCATGCCGCTCGCGGCGAATGGCCCAGGCGTACATTTGCTTGGGGACATAGCCCAAAGGTGGCATCTCACCGACCTCATAGAGGTCCTTCTCGGGGGCGTGATAGGGCGCGATGCCCGTCTTGGTATCCAGAGCCATGTTCAACCTCCTGTCTCAGCAATTGCCGCGATGCAGAATCGCGCGCGTCTGCCCCGGAATACAAACCGCGTGGTAATATTGCAATAGCATTTGGCTCAATTTTGTAATTTTATAACCGAGCGGGTGCAGAAAATCCTCTCACCCCCCGCTGCACTCGCGAAAGAGATGGTCAATCGAGGCGGCATAATAGGCCACCACAGGCCGCTCCGCCTCGGTCACCACAAAGGCGCCGTGCCGTTCCTCGATCATCCCGCGCTTGCGCAGCACCTGTATCCCAAACCGCGCGGCATAGCCCAGATCCTTGCGCGGCAGATGCACATGCGCACGCGGCACCTCTGCCAGCATCTCGGCCAGCGCCGCATCCAATCCCTCGCGCGTAAGCGGCCCCTCGGCCCGCATCAGTGCCCGCGCCACCAAGGGCACCGGCAACACCGGCACCTCGGCCCCGATCCGCGCCATCAGCGCCTGCGCCAGCCCCTCAACCCCCGCCGCCGGATGATCGCGCTCGAACTCCGCCAGCGACATCGGCGCGCCAAAACTCACCGCTGCATAGCCATGCCGATGATAGCGCCGCCGCAGACGCAACCACACCTGCCGGAGCACAAAGCCCGCCACCACGGAAATCCGCGCCGGAAACCGCCGCCCGCCCGCTTGTCCTGCGGCCACCAACAGCCGGTCCTCGAACACCCGGTCGTAATTGATCGCCACAGGCACAAAGACCACATCGCGCCCACCGGGGCGGCGCTCCTCCACCAGATATTTCAAGAGGCCCAGTTTGGGCGGCTGTAACCCGCCGCTCAGGCTCAGCCCGCCCTCGGGAAACATCGCCTGCGTCACGCCGCCATCCGTGGCCATCCCCACATAGCGCGCCAGCACCCGCCGATAGAGATCACCCCGCGATTTGCGCCTTATGAAATAGGCCCCCATCGCCTTGATCAACCGGCTCAGCGGCCAGACCCGCGCCCATTCCCCCACCGCATAGCTCAACGCCGACCGCTCCGCCGCCAGCCATGTCACCAGAACATAATCCATATTGCTGCGATGGTTCATCACGAACACCACCGTCGCCTCGCGGTCTACCGCCGCCAGCGCCGCCTCGTCAAAATGCCCGAGGCGCACGCGGTAGAGCGACCGGCTCAGCCATTTCGCCAGACGGATCGCAATGCCGAAATAGGCGGTGGCGGAAAAACTCGGGACAATCTCGCGCGCATAACGCTTGGCCTGCTCAAAGGCCACGTTCTCTGGGATGCCCTCGGCCTGCGCATGCGCCGCAATCGCGCGGCTCACCTCGGGATCATAGATCAACCGCTGGATCATGTCATAGCGCCGCGCCAGCTTGAACGGCTCAATCGGGCGCTGCAACCGCGTGTTCAGCCGCGCCACCGCCCGCTCCAACCTGCGCCGCAGAAACCACCGCACAGAGGGAAAGAGAAAATGACTGGCAAAGGTGACGGCCGCAAACCCCACCAACAACACCAACGCCCAGAGCGGCATTTCCACGGTCTGTCCCATGACCGCACCAAATCAGGGTTTGCCACTGCGGTAAATGCCCTCATGCCGCAACGCAGCGAATTGACAGCGCAACCTTCTTGCCTATACCCTGCCTCGAGACGTAACAAAATTGCGCACCCTGATTCACGAGGCCCCGTATGTCGCAGCCGCAGAAAGACAAGCCTTGGTTGATCCGCACCTATGCGGGCCATTCCACCGCCGCGAAATCCAACGCGCTCTACCGCGCCAATCTCGCCAAGGGGCAAACCGGCCTGTCCGTGGCGTTCGATCTGCCCACCCAGACCGGCTATGACAGCGACCATATCCTAGCACGCGGCGAAGTGGGCAAGGTCGGCGTGCCCATCTGCCACTTGGGCGACATGCGCACGCTCTTTGACGCAATCCCGCTCGATCAGATGAACACCTCGATGACGATCAACGCCACCGCGCCTTGGCTCTTGGCACTCTATATCGCCGTGGCCGAGGAACAGGGCGCCGATGTGACCGCCCTGCAAGGCACGGTGCAGAATGACCTCATCAAGGAATATCTCAGCCGCGGCACCTATATCTGCCCACCGGCCCCTAGCCTCAAGATGATCGGTGACGTGGCCGAATACTGCTACACCCACGTTCCCAAATGGAACCCGATGAACGTCTGTTCCTACCACTTGCAAGAGGCGGGTGCCACGCCCGAACAGGAACTGGCCTTTGCCCTTGCCACTGCCATAGCCGTGCTCGACGAACTGCGCCCCCGCGTGCCCGCCGCCGATTTCCCGGCGCTCGCGTCGCGGATTTCCTTCTTCGTCAACGCGGGCATCCGGTTCGTGACAGAGATGTGCAAGATGCGCGCCTTCGTCGATCTCTGGGATGAAATCCTCGAACAGCGCTACGGCATCGAAGACGCCAAATACCGCCGCTTCCGCTACGGCGTGCAGGTCAATTCCCTTGGCCTGACCGAACAGCAGCCGGAAAACAACGTCTACCGTATCCTGATTGAGATGCTGGCCGTGACCCTCTCGAAACGCGCCCGCGCCCGCGCGGTGCAGCTTCCGGCTTGGAACGAGGCGTTGGGCCTGCCGCGCCCGTGGGATCAGCAATGGTCGATGCGCATGCAACAGATCCTCGCCTATGAAACCGACCTTCTCGAATTCGATGATCTCTTCGATGGCAACCCCGCCGTCGATGCCAAGGTAGAGGCGCTCAAGGACGGCGCGCGCCACGAACTGGCCAATCTCGATTCCATGGGCGGCGCGGTGTCTGCCATCGCCTATATGAAATCCCGCCTTGTCGAGTCGAACGCCGACCGCCTTGGCCGGATCGAGAGGAACGAGACCATCGTCGTCGGCGTCAATCGTTGGCAAGAGGGAGAGCCCTCGCCGCTACAAACCGAGGATGGCGGCATCATGACCGTCGATCCCGCGGTCGAGGCCGAACAGACCGCCCGACTCAAGGACTGGCGCGCCACCCGCGATGAGGCCGCTGTCAAATCCACCCTTGCCGCCCTGCGCACCGCCGCCTCTGAGGGGCGCAACGTGATGGAGCCCTCCATCGCCTGCGCGCGCGCCGGTGTCACCACCGGCGAATGGGCCGCACAGATGCGCGCGGTCTTTGGCGAATATCGCGGGCCCACCGGTGTGTCTGCCAGCCCCTCGAACCGGACCGAAGGTCTGGATCATATCCGCGACGCCGTGAATGCGGTCTCGGACCGGCTTGGCCGCCGGCTCAAGTTCCTTGTCGGAAAACCGGGGCTGGATGGCCATTCCAACGGCGCCGAACAGATCGCCTTCCGCGCCCGCGACTGCGGCATGGACATCGGCTATGAGGGCATCCGCCTCACCCCGGAACAGATCGTCAATGCAGCCCTCGAGGAGCGCGCCCATGTCGTCGGCCTCTCGATCCTCTCAGGCAGCCACATGCCGCTGGTCGAGGATCTGATGGAGCGCATGCGCGCGGCTGGCCTTGGCGACGTGCCGGTGATCGTCGGCGGCATCATCCCCGAGGATGACGCCCGCCGCCTGCGCGAAATGGGCGTGGCACGGGTCTATACCCCCAAGGATTTCGAGCTGAACACCATCATGATGGATATCGTCACCTTGGTCGATCCGCAGGCCGTGGCGGCGGAATAGGCGCTCTCTGTATCCCTTGCCGAATCCTGTGCCGCGTGGCTAGGTGAAGCATGACAAATGCCCTCACCATCCGCCCGATAGAACCCGCCGATCGCCCCGCCTGGGGCGATCTCTGGCGCGCCTATCTCGATTTCTACGAAACCACCCTGCCGGATACGGTCTATGACACCACCTTTGGCCGCCTCCTCTCGCCCGATCACCCGGATCAGAACGGGCTGATCGCGCTCCTTGGTGGCCGCGCCGTGGGTCTGGTGCATTACATCTATCACGCCCATAACTGGCGCGTGGAACAGGTCTGCTACCTTCAGGATCTCTACGCCGCCCCCGAGGCGCGGGGCCTTGGCGTGGGCCGCGCCCTGATCGAGGCGGTCTATGCCCGCGCCGACACCGATGGTCGCCCGGCGGTCTACTGGATGACGCAAGAGTTCAACACCACCGCGCGCCAGCTTTACGATCGCATCGCCACTGTGACGCCGTTCATCAAATATTCCCGCTGACCCTGTCAGGGGATTGCCACGTGGGTGAGCGCGACGCCTCACCCTACAGATCTCACAAACCTGCGCATTAAAAAGGGCCGTTCCTTGCGGAAACGGCCCTCTAGAAGTCGCGGAGGTGGGCCGGTTAGGCGCACCAATTCGGTTGGCTTTCGCCTCGGGGCTGCCCTAGGCGATCATCTCCCAAACTGTTCCGACACCTCGCTCCAATCCCTCTATAGACACTGGACCACCTCCTTTCGCTTGTTGAACTTATCCACAGGTTGCCACAGATTTTGCGGTTGTCAAAACAAAATCATGTGGTCCATGCAAAAAAATCCGCAGCATGCTGATTTAATCAGCCTGCAACACCGCAACGCACTGTCCGGGCAGATCCGCCATGGTCAATTCCCGCTTGGGCACAGGCTTGGGCGCGTTGGGATCAGGCGGCGGAGGATTCAGAATATTGCGCACCCACTGTTCCGCTTCGGCACAGCCATCCCCCGGTGGTGGCGCGTCCTGTGGCACGCAGCCCCTTGTTCCGTCTGGGCAATTCAGCCTGACATGGAAATGATAGTGATGCCCGTACCACGGTCGCACCTTGCCCAACCACGCTCTGTCACCGCCTTGTTCATCCCTGCACATCTGCGCCTTGGCACCGGCAAAGATAAAAATTCGCGCTGTGCGGGGGTCTTTCGCGGCGGCTTTGACAATCTCGTGATGGGCGCGGGTCCAGCTGCTGTTGGTATAGGCGCCATTCGCCCTTTGCATTGAAATTGAAGAGATATTTTCTCGCTGAACCGCCGTCAGATTGAGATTGTCCGCCGGTCTCAGCCAAATATCGGCGTCCAGCCCCATCTGGTGACTGGCATGCCCGGTCAGCATCGGCCCGCCGCGCGGCTGGCTGATATCCCCCACATACAGGCCGCTCCACCCCGGCTGCTGCGCCGCGACGCGCGACAGCTTTTGAACCAGATCAATGGTTTCCGGGTGCCCCCAATTTCGGTTTCGGCTGAGCCGCATCGCCTGCCATGTCGGTCCTGTCTCGGGCAAGGCGACACCCCCTGCCAGACAGCCCTTGGCATAGCTGCCATAGGCTGCGGGACTGTGTTCAGACCCGCGCGCCTCAGCACCGAACAGTCGCTTGGCCTGAACCCCTTGCATCGCCGCCGGGATACTCTGGCTCGACAGGATACCGGCTGGCTCGGGTGCTGGTTTGGATGGCGTGCAGCTTGCCAACCCAAGCACAAGTGCGCTTATGACTATGATCCGACCCATGTGTCCTTGTCCCCTTCCGCCTTGACCCAGCGTAACAGAACGAGTCCAATCACGAAAAGCAAAATCACCGGTGACACGCCGATGCGCGCCGACCCGCTCAGCGTTGTCACTATCCCGATCAACGCCGGCGCCATGAACGCCGTCGCCCGCCCAGACAACCCATAAAGCCCAAAGTTTTCAGTGGGTAAGGCTGGATCTGTGTGCCGCACCATCAGCGACCGGCTGGCCGATTGCAACACCCCGCCAAAGCCGCCGATCAGCACGCCACAACCGAAAAAAATCATGTCCGGCAGCTTGGACCCCTCGGCCAGCGGTACCCCGAAAATCTGGCTCCGATCCATACCGACAACGATAGTACAGACCCCCATCAGCGCCCAGATCGCCACCTTGATCACTGGCTTGGGGCCAAACCGCCTGTCCGCCTTACCGCCAATCCAACTGAACACCGCCCCGGCAATCGCACCGATGATCCCGAACACGCCGACAGAGGTGATAGACCAGTTCAGCACCAGAATGGCATAGGTCCCGCCAAAGCCATAGAGCCCGTTGAGCGCGTCGCGGTAAAACATCGACGATCCAAGATAGGTGCTCAGACTCAGCCGGTACCGCAAGCTCTTGAGGGTCTTGAGCAATGTCGCAAGGGCATCCGACACGCCCCGGCCATGCCCCTTGGGGCCGGTGTCACGCACCCAGAGGAAATAGGGCACCATGAAAATCAAATACCACAGCGCCGTGAACGGCCCCACCGCCCGCGTGCCTTCGCGCAGCGTGGCATCCAACCCAAAGGCCGGATCAAGCCCGATCAGAGTTTTCCCGTTCGATTGCTCGACAAACAGCGCCAGAACAATCAAGAGCGACACCACCCCGCCGACATAGCCAAAGGCAAAGCCTGAACCAGACAGATCTCCGACCTCCTCCGCCGTCCCCAGGGAGGGCAGCTGCGAATTGATGAAAATGAGCGCGTATTCCGCGCCGATGAACCCGAACCCAAAGGCCATCAGCCCCCACCAGAGGTTCGATCCGTCCGGCATCGTGCCCCAGACCGCCGTGGCCCCCACGACATACATCATGGAAAACACGACAACCCACGACAACCGCCGCCCCGAGGTATCGGCAAAGGCCCCCATGATCGGCGCGCCCAGCCCGATGATCAGCCCCGTCACCGTCAGACACCACGACCACATCGCCTGAGCACGAGCATCCGCCACCTCTTCAGCAAGACCCGTTCCGATGAAATACTCGGACGCGACCGAGGCAAAATAAGGACCAAAGACAAAGGTCACGAGCAGCGTGTGATACGGCTGACTTGCCCAGTCAAAGAAATACCAGCCCCAGATCCGCTTGCGCCGCGATACGCCTGTCATGCCTCAACCCCTTTGGTTTCAAAGGGATATGACAACCGTTGCGCCGTTTGCGCAAGCTATTCCTGAGTATCCTGCATGGGCGGCCAGGGGCGTGTGGCATCCGCTGCGATCCACGCGGCGGCCCAATCGGGCAAGGCGGGCGCGCTCATGTCCTGTCCTATTTCGGCCACCACGCGATCCGGCGCGATGATCCCGTCGCGCCCCGTGATGGCGGAACGCAGCAGGATGTGATTGGCGCATTCACCCGACGCCTTCCACATGGATTGCTCGACATAGACGAATTTATCATCCCATGACAGCAACCGAGAGCGCATCTCGATCCGCTCGAACATGGTGATCCGGCGGCGATAGCGCACACTCGCCCCGGCAATCGCCAGCCCCCAGCGATTGCGTTTGAGCGCCCCGATCAGGCCCACCCGCCCTGCCAGCGGAATCCGCCCCAGATCAAAGATCGTGAGCGTGCGCCCGTTGTTCAGTTCCCGCCACAGATCAATGTCCCAAGGCATGCAATAATGCTGCGAGACATGCGTTCCCGTCAGCGGCAGACGCGGGGATTTGCGATAGAGAAACAACTGCCACATCAGGCGCAGAACGGGATACATCGGCATTCTCCTTCACTGGGCGGCTTGGCATCCTCGCCAGCAGGCGTCAACCGCGACCACGCGTCAGACTTGCGCTTTGCGATGGCGTTTAATAGGTCATAGTGGCTCAGACCCCAGAGGACGCCCACCCATGCAATCGCTTTTTCAAATCCTGATGCTCCTGCTCGATATCCTTTGGTTCTTCATCATCGCGCATGTGATCATGTCGTGGCTGATCAATTTTCAGGTCCTGAACCTGCGCCAACAGCTCGTGGCGCAAATCTGGTATGGTCTCAACCGGTTGCTGGAACCGATCTATAGCCGTGTCCGGCGCATCCTGCCGCCCATGTCCGGCATTGATCTGGCCCCGCTGGTTGTTCTGGTTGCAGTCTATGCGTTGCGGATCGTGCTGATCAACAACGCCGCTGCATTTTACTGATGTCCGGGGCTTGTTCACCGAATCTTAGTATGAAAAACTTTCTGTAAGAGCAGATAGATAAATCTTACAGGAAACCCCCATGCTAGGCGCTGTGACGCTTTTGCGCGATGTGTTCGGATTCGATGCCTTTCGTCCAGGGCAGGAAGAGATCATTCACACCGTCGCCACCGGCTGCAACACGCTGGCCATTATGCCCACGGGGGGCGGAAAATCCCTCTGTTTTCAGATCCCTGCGTTGATGCGCGAGGGTGTGACGGTCGTCATATCCCCCCTCATCGCCCTGATGCGCGATCAGGTCCGCGCTCTCAAGGCCGCAGGCGTCGAGGCGGGTGCCCTCACCTCCGGCAATACCGAGGAAGAAACTGCCGAGGTTTGGCAGGCGCTCGAGGCGGGCCGCTTGCGCCTGCTCTATATCGCCCCTGAACGGCTGGCGGCAGGATCATCGCTCGGTATGTTGCGCCGCATCGGTGTGGGCCTCATCGCCGTGGACGAGGCCCATTGCGTAAGCCAGTGGGGCCATGATTTCCGTCCCGATTATCTGCGCATCGGCGAGTTGCGCCGCGCGCTCAACGTGCCGCTCGCCGCCTTTACCGCCACCGCCGATGCCGAAACCCGCGACGAGATCGTCGAGAAACTGTTTGACGGACAGCCGCCGCAGATTTTCCTGCAAGGCTTTGACCGACCCAACATCCACATGGGTTTTGCCGCCAAGGACAATCCGCGCGCGCAGATCATGGCCTTTGCCGCCGCCCGCAAGGGGCAGTCGGGCATCGTTTATTGCGGCACCCGTGCCAAGACCGAAACCCTCGCGCGGGCGCTCTTGGACGCCGGGCATTCTGCCTGCGCCTATCACGGCGGGATGGAGCCCGAGGCCCGGCGCATCGTCGAAGGCCGCTTCAGCAGCGAGGATGGGCTGATCGTCGTGGCCACTGTCGCCTTTGGCATGGGCGTGGACAAGCCCGATATCCGCTGGGTCGCGCATGCCGACCTGCCCAAATCCATCGAAGGCTATTATCAGGAAATCGGCCGCGCCGGGCGCGATGGCGCGCCCGCAGAGACCCTCACGCTGTTTGGCCCCGATGACATCCGCCTGCGCCGCTCGCAGATCGACGAAGGCTTGGCCCCGCCAGACCGGCGCATGGCCGATCACGGGCGGCTCAACGCCCTTCTGGGTCTGGCCGAGGCCTTGGAATGCCGCCGCGCCACGCTCTTGCGCTATTTCGGAGAGAGTGCCACGCCCTGCGGCAATTGCGATCTCTGCGACACCCCACCCGAAACCTTTGACGGCACCGAGGCCGTGCGCAAGGCGCTCTCGGCGATCCTGCGCACCGGCGAGAGCTTTGGCGCGGGCCATCTGATCGACATTCTCACGGGCACCGCCACCGACAAAATACGCCAACGCGGACATGAGGCGCTCCCCACCTTTGGCGTCGGGCGCGATATGGACAAACGCGGCTGGCAGGGCGTGTTTCGCCAGATGATGGGGCGCGACCTGATCCGCCCGGATCGCGAACGCCATGGCGCGCTGGTGATGACCGAAACCGCCCGCCCGATCTTGCGCGGCGAAGACAGCGTCACCCTGCGCCGCGACACAATCGACCACACCCCGCGCCCCGCCGTGCGCGCCCTTGTGTCAGACGAAGACGCACCACTCCTCTCGGCACTCAAGGCCAAACGCCGTGCGCTGGCAGAGGCCGCCAGCGTCCCCGCCTATATCGTGTTCAATGATCGGACGTTGATCGAGATGGCCGAAACCCGGCCTGAAACCCTCGATCAAATGGCCCGGATCAGCGGCGTCGGCGCGAAGAAACTAGAGCGTTATGGCGCGGACTTCCTCGAAGTGATCACCGGGGCGGCCGATCCCGTGCATCCCACGCGCCGCAAACTCGCCGGCAGCACCGCAGGCGAGGTTTACGACCGGCTGATGCAGGCTCAGGCCGATCTGAGCCGAGGCGAGACCGGCATAGACCGCCCCCTCAGTTGCTCTGCGTCATTGGTCGCCAAAGTCGCCAGCCAGAAACCCCGCACCCCTCAGGAAATGCAGCGCTTGCTTGGCGAAAAATATGCCGACCGTTTTGGTGCTGCCTTTCTGGACGTTCTGCACGCCGCGTCCTAGATCACGCAAAGCGCTGCACAAAGGATCATTGAATGCTCGTCGTCGTCTCGCCCGCCAAAAAACTGGATATGGCCCCGGTCGAGGGGATCACGCCCACCCGCCCCATATTCACCCAAGAGGCCAAAGAACTGGCGCAGGTGGCACAGGGGCTTAAAGTGGGCGACCTGCAAAAGCTGATGCATATCAGCGAAAACCTTGCCCGCCTCAACGTCGACCGCTTTGCCAATTTCGGGCAGATGGAAGAGAAGCCCGCCGCCCTCGCCTTTGCAGGCGACACTTATCAGGGGCTCGAGGCCGGGTCGCTCGATCCAGAGGAAATGGCCTGGGCGCAGGATCATTTCCGCATTCTGTCCGGGCTCTACGGTGTTCTGCGCCCGCTTGACGCGATAGAGCCGTATCGTCTTGAAATGGGCAGCCGGTTGAAGACCGCGCGTGGCAAAACGCTCTATGACTATTGGGGCGCGCAGATTTCCGAGGCTCTGAATACACAGGCCCAAACGCTTGGCACCGACACGCTCATCAACTGTGCCAGTCAGGAATACTTCGGTGCGGTGAATCGCGCTGCGCTGACCCTGCGGGTCGTCACGCCGGTCTTCATGGAGTTCAAGGCAGGCACGCCAAAGATCGTCAGCTTTTACGCCAAACGTGCGCGCGGGGCGATGGCGCGGCTCATCATCCAGCACCGCCTGACGGATCCCGACGCGATCCTTGACTTCGACAGCGGCGGCTATCGCCATGACGCCAGCCTGTCAAAACCCGATCAGCCGGTATTCCTGCGCGATCAACCGACCGCCTGAACCGGCTCAACCGCCCCCTCGGGCGCGCGTACGCCTTTGGGGCAAGCAGCAATGATGTGAGCAAGGATCATCTCTTTGCGCAGCGGCTTGGTCATATAGTGATCCAACCCGGCTGCGAGAATTTCCGCGTCATCCCCGGTCATCGCATGGGCGGTCATCGCCACAATGGGCACATGCTGCCCACTCTGCGCCTCAATCCCGCGAATGGCGCGCGTGGCCTCCTTGCCATCCATTTCGGGCATGGAAATGTCCATGAAAACCACGTCCGGCACGAGCGCGCGATACAGCTCCACCGCCTCACGCCCATTCTCGGCAAAGCTCAACTCGATATCCAACCCCCTGACCATCTTGGAAAACACAAGGCGGTTCGTCCTGTTGTCCTCAGCCGCCAACACCCGCATGGGTCGTGCTTGCACAGGGTCTGATGGCATCAACGCGGCCAACACGCCAAACAGATCCCGCCGCGCCACCGGCTTTTGCAGCACCGCCTGCACATGCACGCGAGCCGGGTCTTGCTCCGCATAGCCGGTGTTGTGGCTCAGCAGGAGAAACGGCATGCCATGCCCTGCCTCGCGCAGCGCCTCGGCCAGCTCCAGCCCGTCCATCCCGACCATGTTGTGATCACACACCACCAGATCAAAACCCGCCCCCACCTGCGCCAAGGCCTCTGCCGCGTTCTGGCAACTGACCCCCGCGATGCCCAACTGCGCCAACTGCCGCTCCAGAATGGCACGGCTTGTCGCTTGCGGCTCGACGATCAGCGCCCTGAACTGGCCGTTGGTCAGATTGGGCATATCCGCCTCGCCAATCTCCGCCACTGGCAAAGACACCGAGAAGCCGAATGTCGACCCCTTACCCGGCTCAGAGTCGACCCAGATTGTGCCGCCCATCAGCCGGATCAGCTTTTGCGAGATGGCAAGGCCAAGGCCGGTCCCCTCGAACTTGCGGTTGCGCTCGTCATCGACCTGATTGAACTCGCCAAAGATATGGTCGATCTTATCCGGCGGAATCCCGATGCCGGTATCCTCGACCGTGACATGCACGCGCGCCCGCCCCTCGGCATCGGGATGAACGCCCGTCACCCGCACCAGAACATGGCCCGATTCCGTGAACTTCACCGCATTGCCCAACAGATTTGTCATGATTTGCCGGATACGTCCCGGATCACCCACGAACCGCGTGGGGAGAAACAGATCGTAATCCACCAGCAACTCTAGCCCCTTATCGCGGGCATTGACCTGCATCAGCGTTACCAGTTCGTGAATACACCGCTCCAGATCAAAGGGCTCGACGTGCAACACCAGCTTTTCGGCCTCGATCTTGGAGTAATCCAGCACATCATTGATGATCACCAAGAGCGCCTCACCGGAATTCTTGATGGTCGACGCAAAGAGCCGCTGCTCTTCCGTCAGATCGGTCTCCATCAACAGTTCTGCCATGCCCACAACCCCGTTCATCGGCGTGCGGATTTCATGGCTCATATTGGCAAGGAACGAGGATTTCGCGCGATTGGCCGCCTCGGCCCGGCGACGCGCCTCGGTTAATTCTTTCTCATGGCGGATCGTGTCGGTGATATTGAGCGCCAGACTGACCAGATCACCGCTATTCCCGCGCTGATCTATCAGCTTGATGTATTGCCCGTTCCAAAGCCGGATCACCTCTGGTTCGGGCTGCGCGCTCTGCCAACGATCCAGCATCTTCTCGCGCCATTCATGCGGCTTGAGCTCCCCGATATTGACGATCCCCTCTTCGGTGATGAATTGGAGGATTTCGATGTAACTCACGCCGGGCTTGACCGCCTCCAGCCCGTCGAACACCGCGAGATAGGCATTGTTGGCGGCAATCATCCGGCTATCAGCATCGAAGAACGCAAACCCATCCTGAATCGTCTCGATCGAATGCCAGAGCCGACGTTCGGCAATCTCGACCTTTTGATAGGCGTCGTTCAGATCGGATTTGACGCGCTGGTTCTCGTCGCGGACGGTCTGTACCTCGGCCCGCGTCTCATGAATCTCATGCGAGAGGGCAAGCGCATGCTTACCCAGCTTGCGATTGGCGGCCTGCAATTCGGCCTGTTTCTGTTCCAGCAGGCGTTCAGCGGCCAGTCTGGCGCGCCGTTCTTCTGCCAACTTATTCGCGAGGCTCATGCCCGTGCTCCGACATGCCGGATCGTGATCGTCCCACAATCCGGCATCGTCGTGAACAAGCGGTTAAGGCCGCTGAAAATACCGGCTCAGAGACGTTCAATCGCCAAGGCAATCCCCTGACCGCCACCGATGCACATGGTGATGATCGCGCGCTTACCCCCGGTCCGCTCCAACTCATAGAGCGCCTTGACCGTGAGGATCGCGCCAGTCGCCCCAACCGGATGGCCAAGCGCGATGGCCCCCCCATTGGGATTGACCCGTGCCGGATCAAGACCAAGCCCCTTGTTGACCGCAAGCGCCTGCGCGGCAAAGGCCTCATTGGACTCCACCAGATCGAAATCCGCCGCTGTCAGGCCGATCCGCTTGAGCAACATTTCCACCGCAGGCACCGGGCCAATGCCCATCACCTGAGGGCGCACCCCGGCATGAGCGTAGCCAAGAATGCGCGCACGCGGCTTGAGACCTGCCGCCTCTGCGGCATCGGCACGCGCAAGCACTAGGGCGGCGGCCCCATCGTTGATACCGCTGGCATTACCGGCCGTCACGGTGCCATCCTTCTGGAACACGGTCTTAAGACCGGCAAGCGCCTCGGCGGTGGTCGCCTTGGGATGCTCGTCAGTGTCAAACGCCACCATGTCGCGTTTCACCCGCACCTCGACCGGCACGATCTGGGATTTGAACCGCCCCTCGCTGATCGCCGCACCGGCACGCCGCTGGCTCTCGAGCGCAAAGGCATCCTGATCCGCACGGCAGATCCCGTGTTCCGCCGCGACATTCTCTGCAGTGACACCCATATGCCCGGTGCCAAAGGGACAGTTGAGCGCCCCCAGCATCATGTCGAGCGTTTTCACATCGCCCATCTTGGCACCCCAGCGTTGGTCGGGGATGATAAAGGGCGAGCGGCTCATGTTCTCGGACCCGCCCGCAAGGCCGAAATCGGCATCGCCCAGCATCAGGGATTGCACGACCGAAACAATCGCCTGCGCGCCAGAGCCGCAGAGGCGGTTGACGTTCATCGCCGGTGCCGTATCCGGAATACCCGCCTCCATCGCCGCCACGCGGCTCACATACATGTCACGCGGTTCCGTGTTGATGACATGGCCAAAGACCACGTGACCGATCTGCCCGCCCTCGACACCAGAGCGCGCCAGTGCCTCGCGCGCCACGATGGCCCCAAGCGTGGTGGGTGGTGTGCCCGCAAGCGCGCCGCCAAAAGTGCCAATTGCCGTGCGGCAGCCGTCCAGAATCACGATGTCGGTCATGGGTATCCTCTCCCCGGGTTACATTGCGGCGAGCCTAGCGTTACGGGCACGCTCATGGCAACGGGGACGTGTCGTCAGACGCATCAATCTTCAGGGACAGAGCGCGATGCGTCCTCTTTCCGTCAAGAGCCAACCGTCGCGCCCCTCGAACACCGCTGGCCAGAGCGGCCGACCATAGGCAGCGCCACCATCGAGGTCGATGCGATTGCCGAAATGGGTGGGCATCTCCAGCGCGGTATGCCCATGCACCACCAACCACGAATGTGCATCCTCATGGTCGAGAAACCCCTCCCTGATCCACATCAGATCCGCCGGATCCTGAGACTCCAGCGGGACGCCGGGCCGGATACCGGCATGGACAAAGAGCACCTCGCCCACCTCTTGCCAGAGCGGCAAACCCGCCAGCCAGTCGCGATGCGCCTGCGGGACCATGCGGCGGGCAGCGTCCCACTGCGGGGCCGCTTCTGTCACCTCGAGCCCGTAGGAGGCCAGCGTCGCGGCCCCGCCCAGACGGTGATTCAGCCAACTGAGTCCAGAGCGGATATGATCCGAGTGGATCACGCCAGTATCGAGGAAATCCATGAACATCTGATCGTGATTGCCGCGCAGCACGGTCCAGGGGCGGCCTTGCGCCTGTGCGGTCATCAGCCGGTCGATCACCGCCCGGCTATCCGGCCCCCGGTCCACCAGATCGCCCAGAAACACGATGCGCGCCTCTGCCCCGCCATCGCGGGCCACAAGATCAAGTGCCGCATCAAGCAAGGCGTCCTGCCCGTGAATATCGGGAATGGCATAGATCGGATCGGTCATGGCCCGTTGAACTCCTGCGTGTCGTGGATGTCCAGAAGGATTCGCAAAGAGCCGCCCAAAAGGGCGGCCCGGCTCACGCGTCACGCAACGTCGAACTTCAACTCGCGGATCTGCTGAAACTTGCCGGTGGCATGCAGTGCCTTGATCGCCGCCTCGGGCACCGGCGCATCGACATACAAGAGCGCGATCGCCTCGCCGCCTGCGTCCGACCGGCCAAGGGTGAAATTCGCGATGTTGACGCCGTTCTCGCCCATGGTCATCCCCAAGGTGCCGATGATACCCGGCACATCCTCGTTGGTGGTATAGAGCATGTGGCGGCCGATTTCGGCGTCGATATTGATCCCCTTGATCTGGATGAAACGCGGCTTGCCATCCGAGAACACCGTGCCGCCAATCGACCGCTCGCGCTTGTCCGTGACCACGGTGATCTTGATGTAACCCTCAAAAGCGCCGGATTTGTCCTGCTTGGTGGTGCTGATCTTGACGCCGCGTTCCTTGGCCACAACGGGGGCCGAGACCATGTTGACCTCGGGGTTGACCGATTTCATGATCCCCGCCACAGCGGCAGAGGTGAGCGCGCCAAGGTTCATCTCGGAGACCACCCCGTCATAAAGAATGTTGATCGCCTTGATCGGCTCGTCGGTCATCTGACCGATGAAATTGCCCAAATGATCCGCCAGCTTGATCCAAGGCCCCATCACCTTGGCCTCTTCCGCCGTCACCGACGGCATGTTGAGCGCGTTGGTGACAGCCCCGGTCAGGAGATAGTCCGACATCTGCTCGGCCACTTGGAGGGCCACGTTTTCCTGCGCCTCGGTGGTGGCTGCCCCCAGATGCGGCGTGCAGACCACATTGGCAAGACCAAAGAGCGGATTGTTAACCGCCGGCTCCTCTGCAAAGACATCAAACCCCGCGCCTGCCACATGGCCGGATTTCAGGAGGTCCGCCAATGCCTGCTCATCCACCAGACCGCCACGCGCGCAATTGATGACGCGCACGCCCTTCTTGGTTTTTTCCAGGTTCTCGCGGCTTAGGATATTGCGGGTCTGATCGGTCAGCGGCACATGCAAGGTGATGAAATCGGCGCGCTTCAGCAACTCCTCGAGCTCGACCTTTTCCACGCCCATCTTGTCGGCCTTTTCCTGACCGAGGAAAGGATCATAGGCGATCACCTTCATCTTGAGGCCCCGCGCCCGGTCACAGACGATGCCGCCGATATTGCCCGCGCCGATCACACCAAGGGTCTTGCCGGTCAGTTCCACCCCCATGAAGGCAGATTTTTCCCATTTGCCCGCGTGGGTCGAGGCGCTCGCCTCGGGGATTTGCCGTGCCACAGCGAACATCATCGCAATGGCATGTTCTGCGGTGGTGATCATGTTGCCAAAGGGCGTGTTCATCACGATCACGCCTTTCTTGCTCGCCGCTTCCTTGTCGATATTGTCGGTGCCGATACCCGCACGCGCGATCACCTTGAGCTTGTGCGCATTGGCAAGGATCTTTTCCGTGACCTTGGTCGCGGAGCGGATGGCAAGACCATCATACTCACCGATCACCTCGGCGAGTTTATCCTTATCCTTGCCAAGTTCGGGGCGGAAATCCACCTCGATGCCCCGATCACGAAAGATCTGGACGGCGGTTTCAGAGAGTTTGTCAGAGACGAGAACCTTGGGGGCCATTGCTGGGCTCCTTGACTGAAAATCTAGAGGGGGAAGACCCGGACTCTTTCAAAGAGTCCGGATCGATTTCTTTTCAAGAAATCGGGATCACGCCGATACGGACAGCGCCGCGATCTCGGTCTCGAACGCCCATTTGATCCACGGCATCAGCGCCGCTACATCGGCGGTCTCGACCGTGCCACCGCACCAAATCCGCAGACCGGCAGGCGCATCGCGATAAGCACCGATGTCATAGGCAACACCTGCCGTTTCCAGCCGCTTGGCAACCGCCTTGGCGAACGCTGCGCCATCGCTGATCCGCGCATCCTCGAACGTCAGACAAACCGAGGTGTTGGAGCGGATCGCGGGATCAGTCGCCAGAAACGCCAGCCAATCGTTTTGCGCCACGAAATCCTCGACCGCCGCCAAATTGGCATTGGCGCGCGCTTGCAGACCCGTCAGACCGCCCACAGACGACGCCCAATCGAGCGCAACAAGGTAATCCTCGACCGCCAGCATCGAGGGGGTGTTGATCGTCTCACCCACGAATATGCCGTCGATCAGCTTGCCGCCCTTGGTCAGGCGGAAAATCTTGGGCAGGGGCCAGGCGGGGGTATAATTCTCCAGCCGTTCCACTGCGCGCGGGCTCAGGATCAGCATGCCATGCGCCGCCTCGCCGCCCAGCACTTTTTGCCAGGAAAAGGTCGTCACATCGAGCTTGTCCCACGGCAGATCCTGCGCAAAGGCAGCGCTCGTCGCATCGCAGATGGTGAGACCCTGACGATCCGCCTTGATCCAGTCGCCATTCGGCACGCGCACGCCAGAGGTGGTGCCGTTCCAAGTAAAGACCACATCCTTGTCGGTATCGACCGAAGCCAGGTCGACGATCTGACCATAATCTGCGGTCTTGACCACGGCATCGAGCTTGAGTTGCTTGACCACGTCCGAGACCCAGCCTGCGCCGAAACTCTCCCACGCCAGCATCTCGACGGGACGCGCGCCCAAAAGGCTCCACATCGCCATTTCCACGGCGCCGGTATCAGAGGCAGGCACGATGCCAATCTTGTAATCGGCAGGCACGCCGAGGATCGCGCGGGTATTCTCGATGGCGGCCTTCAGCTTGGCCTTGCCCACGGCGGCCCGATGGCTACGACCCAAGGGGGCGTCAGACAACATGTCGAGCGTGAATGTGGGGATCTTGGCACAAGGGCCAGAGGAAAAACGCGGATTTTTCGGCCGCGTTGCCGGTGCTTCAATAGCCATTTAGCTACCCTCTCAGATAAGCGCCCCTCGTTGGGGAGGGGTGTCCCACCGACTGAATTACGGCCAACCGGGGTCTTTCGCAAGTGCAGAAATGACGCTAGAACGCCGCTTGAGTGAGAAATTGCGACACAGCGCGCCTACGATCGGAAACCTGCCCCATGTTCACCACCACATTGATCGCAGCACCCGGCGCGCTTGACCCCGCTCTTGCCGAGGCCCTGCGCAATGCCTGGGGGGGCGCCGCCGTGCAATGGCTGGCCCCCGACGAGGCGGCGGAATTCAACATGCCAGAGGTGCCGGGCAACCGGTGGGAGGTCTGGGCGGAACTGCAAAACCAAGCCGTTGATCTGGTGGTTCAGCCCACCGAGGGGCGGCGCAAGAAAATGCTGCTCGCCGACATGGACAGCACCATGATCCAACAGGAATGCATTGACGAACTCGCCGAAGTCGCAGGCGTCGGCGCGCATGTCCGCGCCATCACCGCGCGCGCGATGAATGGCGAGTTGGATTTCGAGGGTGCGCTGATCGAGCGTGTGGCGCTGCTCCGGGATCTGCCCGAAACGGTGATCCAGGACGTTCTGACAAGCCGGATCACCTATATGCCGGGCGGCTCCGCCTTGGTCTCAACCATGCGCGCCAACGGAGCCTATTGCGCGCTGGTCTCGGGAGGGTTTACCGCGTTCACCCAATCGGTCGCGGCGCATCTCGGATTTGACGAGAACCGGGCCAACACGCTTTTGGCTGAGAATGGCCGTCTGCTCGGCGATGTCGCCCGGCCTATCCTTGGGCGCGCGGCCAAGGTGCAGGCGCTCGAAGAAATCAGTGCGCGGCTCGCGATCACAGAGGCCGACGTTCTCGCCGTCGGGGATGGGGCCAATGATCTGGGTATGCTGGGGCGCGCAGGCGCGGGCGTGGCGCTCCATGCCAAACCGAGCGTCGCCGCCGAATGCGACATCCGCATCAATCACGGGGATCTTACGGCGCTGCTCTATATCCAAGGCTATGCGCGGGACGAATTTGCCTGATCGAACAAATCGGGATGTCCCGAGGCGGGTTGATGGCCCCCGCCTCGAGAGGGGAAGAGGAGAGGCGCTCAGGCCCCGATCACCCTTCCGTGGCGGGCAATACGCCCGCATCCTTGGCAGCGGCCATTTCGTCCTCGGTCAGCGCGCCATCGGCATCGGCATCCACTGCCGTAAAGGTATCCGCCGTCGCCTCAGGCATCGCCTGCTGGAACTCGGACATGGTTACATAGCCATCTCCGTCCGCATCCATCGACGAAAATTCGCCAGCGAGGGCCACAGCGGGCAGGCTCATGGCAATCGCAAAACTGGCTGCAACGAATTCCTTGGTCATGTCGGTCTTCCTTCTTTCAGGTTCAGGGGGCGCGGTTGCGCCGCCATGACCATAAGATGGGACCACATTGCCGCGCTGTCGCGGGGTTGATTGAAACCGGGCCAAAAGGCGCGAAATTCAGCCAGACTCAGGGGGTTGCATGCGCGGACCTACGCCGCTCCCTGAGGGCTGGCGAGAAGTGGCGCATGGACAGACCCCCTTTGAGCGATGCAGCGCCGAAACGGTTGCCGCTGGGGACCAGACGGACCCCACCCGAACCAGAGCCGAGTCGGGTCAGGCTATGGCAGCGGCAGGCCGGATCATACCCGTCTCGACCCCGCGCCAATTGACAATCGGTGCATTGCGATACTTGAGCGCGGTTGGATGCGCCGGGTCCAGAACCCCCAACCGCACAAGGATCGAGGCAATCGCACATTCCGCCCCGCGCGTGCCGCCATCGGAGATCTTGAGCGCCACGCCCAGCTTGCGCTGCGGCAGAATCGCGATAAAGAACGCCTCCGCCCCGGTCTTGAGCGCCACAGGCTCGGAACAGGCCCGCATCAATTCGGTGCAAGCCCGCCCCTCCCCGGCCACAAGCGCCGGATGGGCCACCATCGCCTGCCAGAGCCGCACCGCTGCCCGCTCGGCCGCATCGCCACTCTCAGAGGCCCCGGCAAACCACGCCATCGCCCGCGCCATCCCGTGCAAGCTGCTGGCATGATTGGGCGCGGAACAGCCGTCGATGCCATAAAAAGGCGAGGTTTCCCCCGTCACCGTCTCGAACGCCTCCAGCACCGCTCTTTGTACCGGATGGTCAGGGGCGATATAGTCCGGCCCTCCGCCCAGATGTCGGTTGAGAGTCAGAAACCCGGCATGTTTACCGGAACAGTTGTTATGGACCTGACAGGGCGACGTGCCGGAACACAGCAGCGCCTTATGCGCCTCCTTGTCCTGCGGATCATGCGCGCCACAACGGAAATCATCATCGGTCAAACCCAGATCGCCAAGCCAGCGATTGACACGGCTTGTATGGATCGCCGCCCCGTTATGCGAGGCGCAGGCAAGCGCCAGTTGCTCGGTCGTCAGAGCCTGCGCGTCCGCGGCACCGCTGGTGATCAAAGGCAGGGCCTGGATCATCTTGGAGGACGACCGCGGCAGGATGGTCTCAGAGGGATTGCCCCAAGCCTCGACTATAGAACCGCCTGCGTCACAAATCACCGCATGACCCAAGTGCACGCTTTCGGCCATCGGGCCGCGCCAGATTTCGGTCAAGGGGACAGGTTGGCTCATTGATTTGCTCCGGCATAACGAGGGTCTGGGCGGGATGTGCGAAAATCCGCCAATTGCGTCTTTCACTTCTCGCCTGTTTCAGGCTAATATTGCAATGTCGAGACGGGACTGGTCGCATATAAAAATATTCCCGTAAAGGGTGACTGGCGACCCATGAATTTGAGGCTCAGGACAGCTTGGAGGCTGGACATATGGTATCACGAATTGCAGGCAGCATGGCCATCGCACTGGCTATGCTGGTCACACCCGCTGCGCAGGCGCAGGGCACAAGCACCAATCAGGTGGCAACGAGCACCGCATGGAGCGTGTTCGAGGATAATGATCCCCGGGAATGCTGGGCCGTGTCGGCGCCGACAGAGTCGGTCAACACCAAAGACGGGCGCGTCGTTGCGGTTCGGCGGGGCGATGTGCTGTTGATGACCTTTTTCCGCCCCGGTGCCGGCGTTCAGGGGCAGATCACCTTTACGGGCGGCTATCCCTTTGCCGGGGGGTCTACCGTCAACCTCAATATCGGCGGCAGCCAGTTCGAGCTTTTCACCGAAGGTGAATGGGCATGGCCTGCCAGCAGCGACGATGACGCCAAGGTTCTCGCCGCGATGAAGCGCGGGGCCGACGCCGTGCTGACCGCCCGCTCCGGGCGCGGAACAGTGACCAAGGATACGTTCTCGCTCTTGGGCTATACAGCGGCCGTCGAAGAGGCTGAGAAACGCTGCAAGTAAACGATCCGGGATTTCTGGACACAGATCAGAGCGGCGGGCCACATTGGCACCGCCGCTTCTTTTTTCGGTTATGTCGCGCTATGCCTCGTCCGTCAGGATCGCGCTGACCTTGAGCGCACGTTGCACATTGCCCTCGACCTTCAATTTGCCCGACATATAGGCCATGATCGGATTCTGCTCCCCGGACAGGATGTTGCGAAAGACCTCATCACTCGCCCTCAGAACCACATCGGCCGCGTCATCCCCGGCCCGCGCGCCCTCTTCACTCAACATGACGCTGCCGTGATCGGTGATCACCAGCTTGGCCAGCCCCTTGATCCGGCCACGCGCCTTGGGGGTCAGAGTGGTAACATAGTCGTCGATGATCGCGCTCATGGGGTGCTCACTTGTGGTTTCTTGCGGGGGTGATCTTCGCCGGAACGCCGCCCTACGCAAGCGGAACCGCGCGTCAGTCGCCCCTGTGTACAATAGCCGCGTACAAAAGGTACGCCCTGTACACCTCTCACCAGCGTGACAGCGCGTCTTCGTCCTCGTCCCGCGCGGCAACCCAATCGGTGCCTGCCTCGGTCACTTCCTTCTTCCAGAACGGCGCGCGGGATTTCAGAAAATCCATAAGAAATTCAGCCGCTTGAAAGGCGTCTGCCCGATGCCGTGCCGCGGTGGCAACCATCATGATCAGCTCATCGGGATGCAACATGCCGTAGCGATGGATGATCAAAATATCCCCAAGATTCCAACGGCTTGCGGCCTCATTGGCAATATTCTCCAATGCCTTCTGAGTCATGCCGGGATAATGCTCGATCTCCATCGTACTCAGCCGCGCGCCATCAAGGTCGCGCACAATCCCGGTAAACGTCACGACCGCGCCGATACCGGATTGTTTGGCAACAAATGCATTGGCTTCGGAACCGAGATCAAAGGCAGTCTCCTGCACCCGGACATCCATAGGCTAACCCCCTGTCATCGGTGGGAAAAACGCCACTTCCCGTGCTCCAGCAAGAGGGGCGTCAAAATCGCTCAACTCTTGATCCACCGCCACGCGCAACGCGCCCAGATCGGCAAAGGCCGCCTCATACCGCTCTTCGCGGGCCCGCAACTCGTTAACCAAATCCATCACCGTCGCAGGCGGCGTGTCGATCCGCTCTTTCGGAAGGCCGATCCGTTCCCGCACCCACGCAAAATAGAGCACATCCATTATGCATCATCCTTTAGATAAGGGATTGATTTATTGAAGTAATCAAACCCAGTCAGCAGGGTCAGGGCCGCCGCGAACCACAAGAGCCAGATGCCCACATGTCCGGCCCAGACCATACCGGTATATTTCCACATCAGTCCGTGAATGTCATCTTCACGCCCATCCAGAATGGAGATCACCAGTTGATCATCCATGCCAAAGACCGTCATACCAAAGTAGTGCTCGAACACGCCTTGGGCAAATAAGACTGCAATTGCAACCATTTGCGCAGTGGTTTTCCACTTGGCCAATTGCGTCACTTTCAGCGTTCCGGCGGTATCACCCAAAAATTCTCGCAAGCCGGACACAAAAACTTCGCGAAAGAGAATCATCGTGGCTGGCAGCACCAACCATGGCGACATGCTCGAATAGCCCACGATTACCATCAACGCGATCACCACCATCGCCTTGTCGGCAATCGGGTCCAACATCGTGCCCAGCTTGGTCACTTGCTTCCAGCTGCGCGCCAGATAGCCGTCGAACCAATCGGTGATTGCGGCGCTTACGAACAGGATCAAGGCAAACCAATCGGCATAAGGTCTTGTAAAATATAGAAACATAACCGCAACTGCCGGGGCGGCGAGCAGGCGGAGCGTGGTCAGTATATTGGGCAAGGTCCACGTCATGGCCACTGTTCTATCCTGTCCCAGAGCAGAGGGAAAGCGCCCTTGGTACCTAGAAATCACTCAGCCTGCGGGTGGTTTCCGGGTCCATGAATCCGGCGATCGTCGCCTCTGTTTCCAGATCCATCGCGCGGCGCAAATCGGTTAATGCAGTGGCGTTCAAGACACGTTTCATTGCCCGCACCGAAAGGGGCGGCAGAGCGGCCAGACGCCGGGCCGTATCCAGTGAAACTTTCATAAGCTCTTGATCCGGAGTGGTTTTCCATGCCACCCCCATCGTCCGCAACTCGGTCGCATCGTAGCGCCCTCCTAAGAACAGCATTTCGCGCGCTGTGTTAAGACCGACCAGCGCGGGCAGCAGACTGCTCACCCCGCCGGTGACAAAGACATTGAGCGACACTTCGGGAAAGAACCCACGCGCCGATTCGGCCCATATCGGAAAGTCACAGTTGATCGCCCACTCGAACCCCCCTCCCACGGCCCATCCGTTGATCGCGCCGACGACAGGTTTGTTATTTAAAACAATGGCATAGGTGACACGCTGGATCGCGCAAACCAGATCGCGCGCCTCTTCTTCACAGGTCGGATGCACATGTTCACGCCGGTCATCACCGGCACAAAACGCCGTGCCTGCCCCGGTAAAAATGATCGCGCGAGTTTTGGGATCAGCATTCGCATCCTCGAACGCCCGCGCCACATCGTCGATCAACTGACGGTTCATGGCATTCAGACTGCCGGGACGGTTCAGCGTGATACAGCGGACGCCATCCTCCAAGATTTCGCTCAGCACAGTTTTGTATATGAAATCAGTCATTTATGGGCCCTCACCACGCGTTTAGTCTTGCCTTCGGTCAGGGGAAATGTGCCGTGTGGCAGGATTTTGACCCGCGCTGTTGCGCCAAGTTTGGCCTTGATCTCAGAGGCGATAGCTTCGGCCAATCCGTCTGACGCACCTTGCCCCTTGGCCAGTTCCACAGATACCGGCAAGGCGTCATAAGGCGGCGGCGCATTGAGCGTGATCCGGTAATCCCCTGATAACTCGACGAATTCATTGATGACCGCCGCAACCATTGTGGGAAAGAGGTTGAGTCCGCGCACGACAACCATGTCATCCGACCGCCCTACCACCCGGAACCGAAACCCGGTGCGCCCGCAGGTGCAGGGCGCGGTTTCATCCACCGCGATGATATCGCCACTGCGGAACCGCACCAGCGGCTGACAATCGCGCAAGAGATGGGTCAGCACCAACTCGCCCATCCGCCCCGCCTCAAGTGGGAGAGGCGCGCCGGTGTCAGGGTCGATCAGTTCAGGGTAAAGCACATCGGCGGCCATGTAATGCAGGCGCGTGTCCTGTTCGCATTGCGCCGCAAAATTGCAGAACACGTCTGAGACGCCGTAATTGGCATTGCGCGGCTCCATCCCCCAGACATCGCGCAGCCGTGCGCGGAAAGCCGGATCGTCCAACCCCGCCTCGCCACCAAACAGCCCGAGCCGAAGGCCCAGATCACGTGGCCTAAGCCCCGGAAACTTCTCGGCAATCACCCGCTCCAACACAGATGGATAAGAGGGCGTACAGGAAATCGCGGTGATCCCCACCTCCTGAATGGTGCGCACCAATAGCTCGGTGGAGCCCACACCAAAGGGCACCACCATCGCGCCGGTGGCCTGTAAGGTCATGTGATCGGTCAGCCCCCCCATCCACATCTGATAGTTCAGGCAATGCACCACGGTATCCTCAGGCGTAAGGCCAGCGGCGGATTGACAGCGCCCGCCCACCGCCTCTGTCACCGCGCAATCTCGGGCCGAGAGCGCCAGATTCATCGCCTGCCCGGTCGTGCCAGAGGTGCGATGCAGGCGCACTGCGTCGCGCCTCAGTGCAGCCATGTAGTTTCCAAAGGGGGAATGGTCCGCCTGCGAAATTCGTAGCTGCGCCTTGTCCGACAGAGGCAATTCGGGCAGGTCGCGCAGATCGGCGGGGGGTGTGCGCCCCTGCCATAGATCGCGGTAAAATTCCGACTCTGTCGCGACATAGGCGCTCTGCACAGCCCATGCTGCGGCCTGATGCGCGTGCAGGCGGTCAGGGCTGGCAAATTCGGCTTGGTTCAGCAGGCTCATGGCTGCAATCCTCGTTCCCAGATGGTTGTGAGCGTAGCAATCACCGCCGCGCGATCAGTTGATACCTCCGCCAGCCCCGCCTCGCCGGAGAGATAAAGGCTGGAGAAATATTGATCCGTCATGCCCCCCAACGCATAGGCGCGGCGGGTGAGTTCGGCCTCGCTCAACGTATCGCGCCCCTCGCGCGCCAGCCTGCGGCGGGTAGCGGCCACAACGGTGTCGATCCATTCCCGATTAAGCCGATGAAAAGCCGCGCGGGCCGCCGGAAACGCATCAAGATGGTGGATGAGGCATTTCATCAACCCGCGATTGGCCTCGAAGAGGCGGGCGTAGGCCTCGGTCGCGGGGCGCATGCTCCGCTCGGAACTAGCCTGACTGGCGCGGATCATCCCCGCTTGCAGAAACGCGGCGAACCCTTGCAGCAGATCATCGAGCAGATGCGCCTGATCGGGAAAGTAGAGGTAAAAGGTGCCATTGGCGACGCCCGCCTCCTTGCAGATCGCGGCGATGGTCAAATCCGTGAGCGCCGCACGTTCCAAAAGGGCGCAGGCCGCGATGCGGAGCGCCTGCGCGGTGCGGATGCCCTTGGACTCGCCCTCGACCTGCACGGCAAGGAACGCGGGATAGCTCGTTTGATCGGCGGGTGATTGCATGGCGACTCAAAATGAAACTGACGTCATATTCATTTTTAGAACCCAGCCTGTCAACCCGGATAGCCACTGCCCCACTCAACCTCGTTCGTGGAAGAAATCATAGAGCTTCTGCGCCATCGCGTCCGAAACCCCCTCAACTGCGCGCAGGTCGGCCAGATTGGCGCGGCTCACTGCCTTGGCGCTGCCGAAATGCGCCAAGAGCGCGCGTTTGCGCGCGGCCCCGATGCCCGGCACCTCATCCAGCGGCGTGGCCCCCACCGCCTTGGCGCGTTTCGCGCGATGCGTGCCGATGGCAAAGCGATGCGCCTCGTCGCGCAGGCGCTGCACGAAATAGAGCACCGGATCATTATGGCGCAGCGCCATGGGATGCTTGCCCACCCGGTGAAACTCCTCTTTGCCGTGGTCGCGGTCCACGCCCTTGGCGACGCCCACCATTGGGATATCCTCAACCCCCATCTCGCGCATGATACTGGCCACGGCGCTCACTTGCCCCGCCCCCCCGTCGATCAGCAAGAGATCAGGCCATTGGCCTTGGCTGCGGTCTGCGTCCTCTTTCAAGAGGCGCTTGAAGCGGCGAGTCAGCACCTCTTTCATCATCCCAAAATCGTCACCGGGGGTAAGGGCATCACCGCGTATGTTGAATTTGCGATAATGGTTCTTCATCATGCCTTCTGGGCCTGCGACAATCATCGCACCCACGGCATCGGTGCCTTGGATATGGCTGTTGTCATAGACCTCGATCCGCTGCGGCGGGCTGGGCAGATCGAAGGCCTCGGCCAGACCACGCAGCAATTTGCCTTGGGTGGCGGTCTCGGCCAATTTGCGCGCCAGACTTTCGCGGGCATTGCGCATCGCGGCGTCGATCAACTCGGCCTTTTCCCCGCGCAGTGGCACCGTCAGCGTCACCTTGCGCCCCAGCTTGTCGCTGAGCGCCTGCTGCATCAGATCGGCATTCTCGATCGGATGCGACAAGAGCAGGGCGCGCGGCGGTTCCTTGCTGTCGTAGAACTGGCCAATAAAGGCCTCGAGCGCCTCTGCCTCTTCAACATCCACGCCGACGCGGGGGTAGAAATCCTGATTACCCCAGTTCTGGCCTCCCCGAATAAAGAACACCTGCACACAGGCCTGCCCGTTTTCCAGATGCAGGGCGATCACATCGGCCTCGTCCACGGTGCGGGGATTGATGCCTTGGGCGGTCTGCACCTGCGTCATCGCCTTGATGCGGTCACGCAACGCCGCGGCACGCTCAAACTCCATCGTCTCGGCGGCCTCGGCCATTTGTGCCGCCAGCTTTTCCTGAATCTCGGTTGAGCGGCCCGACAGATACCGCTCGGCATCGCTGACCTGCACCGCATAGTCGGCGCGGCTGATCTTGCCCACGCAGGGCGCAGTGCAGCGTTTGATCTGATGTTGCAGACAGGGGCGCGTGCGGCTCTCGAACATCGCATCGGTGCAATTGCGCAACTGAAACACGCGCTGCAACTGCGCCAGCGTCCGGTTGACGGCACCCGCACTGGCAAAGGGCCCGTAATAGGACCCTTTTTCGCGCTTAGCCCCGCGATGCTTCTTGATCATCGGGAAATCATGGCCGGTCACAAGGATATTGGGAAAGCTCTTGTCGTCGCGCAAAAGCACGTTGTAGCGCGGCTTCAACTGCTTGATCAAATTCTGCTCCAAGAGCAGCGCCTCGGTTTCGGTTGAGGTGGTCAGAAACATCATCGACGCGGTTTCCGAGATCATCCGCGCGATGCGCCCGGTATGGCCGGTGGGGCGGGCATAGCTCGACACGCGGGCGCGCAGATTGCGCGCCTTGCCGACATATAGCACCCGCGCCTGCGCATCGAGCATCCGGTAGACCCCCGGTGAGGCATCCAGAGAACGCAGGTAGTCGCGGATTACCTCACAGCCGGTTTTCGGTGTGGTGGTGGGGTCAGTGTCAGGCATTGTCGTCCAAGTATGATTCCCAAAGGGTGCTGCAATGATACCGAACCGAGAGCAAGAGAGAAGCTGTCCACGATTCTTGTGGATAAGTCTGGAGATAAGTTTCAATAAAGTGGAAATTTCCCTTGAATTCGGCTGGCTTCGTTGAGTTGCCTACTTTTTAAGCAGTTTCTCAAGTCTTTGATTTCATGAAAGAAAAATAAAGGCCGCGAACAAAACACTGATAACATTAGCGTTTTTGTAACGGCCATGTGACGAGCCGATGACCAGTGCAAAACTTTTCCGGCAGGACGGGTCCTTTATTCCACACCAAGGACATCCGGGGTCTGCCAGCCAAGGTGCTGGCCCCCATCCACGCACAGCAATTGACCGGTCACAGCCGGCGCATTGAGGAAATAGGCGACCGCCCCGGTGATGTCGGATCCATTCGCGCCGCGCCTCAAAACGGTGGCTTGGCGCTGGTTCTGAAAATGGCTATCGCTCTGGCGATGGCCCTGCAAAGTGGGGCCCGGCCCAATCGCATTGACTCGAATGCGTGGCGCAAGGGCTTGTGCGGCGGTTTGTGTAAAGGCCCATAGGCCTAATTTGGCGATGGTGTAGGTCATGAACTCGGGGGTCAGTTTGCGCACACGTTGGTCGATCATGTTGATCACCAAACCCTGCGCCAACGGCTCACCCTGCGCATCAGGAACGGGGTCAGGCACCTGCCGTGCCATTTCCTGCGTCAGCACGAAGGGCGCGCGCAGATTGCTCTCCATATGCCGATCCCAGCTCTGTCGGCTGGCGCTCTGGATATTGTCATACTCAAAAATTGAGGCGTTGTTGATCAGTGTCGTGATCGGTCCACCAAGCGTCTCGGCGGCGCGGGCCACCAACGCGGTCACTTGCGCTTCTTCGAGCAAATCGGCCTGAAGTGTCACTGCAAGACGCCCCAGAGCGCGGATTTCTTGGGCCACCCCCTCGGCCTCGTCGCTCGAAGAGGCAAAATGCACCGCAACATCATGACCTTGTCGCGCCAGTTCCAGTGCCATCGCCCGGCCCAGGCGTTTGCCTGCACCCGTCACCAAAGCTCGAGTCATTCAGTCTCTCCAATCATATCAGGATGAACGAGACATAGGCCACGTAGGTGAAGGTCAAGACGATGCCCCAAAAGCGATTGATGTCGACCTTGAAGAATACAAAGGGAATGATCAGGAGAGCTGTGCCCAACATGACCCAGAGGTCAAATCTTTGGAACTGTGGGTCCACCGGAATGTTTCCGACCAAAGCGGCCACCCCTATGATCCCCAAGAGGTTGAACATGTTCGAGCCGATTACATTGCCAAGCGCCACATCCGCCTGTTTGCGCAGGGCCGCCATAACCGTGGTTGCAAGCTCTGGAAGAGATGTCCCCACCGCGACCAGCGTTAGGCCAATCACTGCCTCGCTCACACCATAGCGTTCAGCGATGATCGAGGCATTATCCACGAGAATGTCGGCACCAAGCGGAAGACCTACCAAACCAAGCACCAGAAAGGTAATGATCTGCCACCAAGGCATACTTGGATCAGCACCTTCCACA
This sequence comes from Roseovarius sp. MBR-51, assembly GCF_053628575.1. NCBI lineage: Bacteria > Pseudomonadati > Pseudomonadota > Alphaproteobacteria > Rhodobacterales > Roseobacteraceae > Roseovarius > Roseovarius sp. MBR-51. Next base: position 111,586 of record NZ_JBRJGQ010000008.1, on the reverse strand, counting down.
TCTTCAATCCCGTCCGCATCGGACAGCGTGGCAATGGCAGCATCCCGGCGATGGGCAAGCGTATCACGAAACGCGTCCACCAACATGAGCGCCAAGGCGGCCAAAAGGATCAGAGCAGCTATCCAATCAAATGTGCCGCGAAAGGCCAGCAGGATGAAGAGCAAAGTTGCCGCGAGCATCTGGAGATAGGATTTAGAACAGCTGCAGCCGCTGGTGTGGAGAACCGAGAGAATGGCGGGTATGCCCAATACAAGCAGGATATTGGCGGTGTTCGATCCCACAACATTGCCAAGCGCCAATCCGGGCTTGTTATCCAGCACCGCATTCACAGAAATCAGCAGTTCCGGCGCGGAGGTGCCAAAGGCCACCACCGTGAGGCTGACGATGAGGGCAGGAATTCCCACCCGCAGGCTAAGGTTCACCGCGCCTTTGACCAGTGCGTCACCGGCCAGCAAAAGGATCACAAGCCCGAGCGCCGATAAGAGCCATGGCATCATTTCAACTTACCTTTTTCGCATGAACAAGGGCCTTTTCCGATGCGGTAGCGGCCGCATTTTGGGCATTTGGCCTCGCTCAACCGCTTCTGCCCCGGAAATCGCAGGCGCCCAAACATCGCCAGCACGCCCATGGCAACCAGAAACAATATGACGATCTTGACCAACACGTCAGAGGCCGAACCTGGCATAGCTTGCCCGTTCCTCGACAATTGACAGAGCATCCTGTGTGAGAGACGCTCCAAACCTTTGAAAGAGACCGCGCTTGCGGCCGTATTTGGAAAACCGGACCTTGTCGCCGTAGAGCGCTTTCATCTTGGGGACCAGATGGCCAATTCCATCGGCGAGCCCCAATTCTATACCGCGCGCGCCAAGCCAGAATTCGCCGGTGAAGAGATCGGGATCGTCCGCCAGCTTGCTTCCGCGCCGAGACTTCACATGGGTGATAAAGGCCTCGTGGATCTGCTCTAGGATACTCTTGAGCCGGGTCACATCCTCGGGCTTTTCCGGCGTGAACGGGTCAAGCGTGCTCTTGGATTTGCCCGCCGTGTAGATGCGCCGTTCGATCCCCTGCCGGGTCAGAAACTCGTTCGCGCCAAAGCCCGCCGATATCACCCCGATAGAGCCCAGCACCGACGAGGCATCGACCCAGATGTCGTCCGCAGCCACCGCCAGCCAATAGCCGCCAGAGGCAGCAACATCCTCGACAAAGGCATGAACCGGGATGCCCTTTTCCTCGGCCAGCCGCCGTATACGGGCGGCGATCAACGAGGATTGCACCGGCGATCCGCCGGGGGAATTTATCACCAGCGCCACCGCCACTGGCTTGCCGCGCGAGAATGCCTTTTCAATGACCGGCCCGATGGTCTCGTCACTCAGAGGCGCGCGCGAGCCGGAGCCGATCATGCCCGCGAGTCGAATGACAGCCACGGTTGGCTTGCGTTTGATAAATGGGATCAATTGTCTCATGCAGCCCGATGTAGAGTGCTGAGCCAAGACAAACAAGGCAGGCCGCGCAACTGACTCCACTACATATGAACATTTCAGACCGCGCCGCGTGAAAAAGATCACGCGGCGACACTCAGGATTTTATCCGGTAGCCGGTCTTGAAAATCAGCCAGACCACGGCGAGGCAAAGGCCAAAGAACAGGCCGACCGCCAGCAGGCTGTAGCCTATGCCCACATCCGCCACACCAAAAAAGGACCAGCGGAAACCCGAGATGAGATAAACCACCGGGTTGAAGAGCGTAACGACTTGCCACGCAGGCGGCAGCATTGAGACCGAGTAAAACGCGCCGCCGAGGAACACCAAGGGGGTGATCACCAATAGCGGAATAAGCTGCAATTGCTGAAAATTCTCGGCCCAAATCCCGATGATGAACCCAAACAGGGCAAAGGAGACACAGATCATCAGCAGGAAGACAACCATGATGACCGGATGCTGAATGTCGAGATCGACAAAGATGCTGGCCGTGATGAGGATGACGGCGCCGATCATGAGTGCTTTGGTGGCAGCGGCCCCAACATAGCCCAGAACGATTTCGAGGAAGTTGACCGGGGCCGAAAGCAACTCAAAAATCGTGCCAATGAATTTCGGGAAATATATTCCGAAAGACGCATTGCTGATCGCCTGCGTCATCACACTGAGCATGATAAGACCCGGCACGATGAAAGCGGCATAGCTCACACCTTCGACCTCTTCGATTCTGCCCCCAATGGCTGCGCCAAAGACCACGAAATAGAGCGTGGTGGAAATGACCGGTGACAGCAGACTCTCAAGAATGGTGCGGAAAAACCGTTTCATCTCGTAGATGTAGATAGCGAGGATCGCATGCAGGTTCATGCCGCATCCTCCCGCACGAGGCCTACGAAGATTTCTTCGAGGCTGCTCTGCCGCGTTTCAATGTCACGCACCGATAGTCCCTCTTCGGCCAATGCCTGCAAGAGCCGGGTGATCCCCGTGCCCTCAGCACGCGTTTGGTAGTTGTAGATGAGCGACTGCCCATCCTCGGCGCGTTCCAAATCATAGATCGCAAGGCTGGCAGGGATTGCGTCGAGAGGGGTCACAAGCTCAATGCGCAGCGACTTGCTGCCCATTCGGCGCATCAATGCCGTCTTGTCCTCAATCAGCAGGATTTCCCCTCGATTGATGACCGCGATGCGATCTGCCATTGCCTCGGCCTCTTCCAGATAATGCGTGGTGAGAATGATGGTCACACCACTCTTTTGCAGATCGCGCACCACCTCCCACATGTCCCGGCGCAGTTCCACATCTACGCCCGCCGTCGGCTCGTCCAGAAAGAGAACGCGCGGTTCGTGGCACAGCGCCTTGGCAATGAGCACCCGCCGCTTCATACCGCCTGACAGTTCCCGTATCCGATTGTTGCGTTTGTCCCAAAGGGACAGTTGCCGTAAAATTTTCTCGATCAGTACTTCATCGCGTGGCTTACCAAATAGGCCGCGCGAAAACCGGACGGTGTTGATTACCTTTTCAAACGGTTCCAACGCGATTTCCTGCGGCACGAGGCCGATCATCGCCCGCGCAGCGCGATATCCAGTGATGATGTCATGCCCGCCAACCGAAGCGAGCCCGCCTGTGGGCGTGGTGATTCCGCACAGCGTAGAAATCAGCGTTGTTTTGCCCGCGCCGTTCGGACCAAGCAGCGCGAGAATTTCACCCTCTTCAATGGCGAGCGTAACATTGTCGAGCGCCGTAAATCCGCCCTTATAGGTCTTGGTCAGACCTTCGACCTTGACGATTGCCGCCATATCCGCCCCCTCTTTTCGTACCCAGAACCTAAACCGCTGGTGACTGAGCGCAACATGCATCCCCGCATAGGCATCTGTGCGCCGATGCGCGGCGTTGCCGATCAGAGAACAGTCTGTTTTTGTGAGTTTGTTCATAGTTTCGCGGCATGCTGTTAGAGTATCGGAGATGACATGTGGCGCGCCTGACGGAAACGAGGATGACGGAATGATCAGACAGATTTTCGCCCTGAGCCTGCTGGTATTGGGGATGATGATGACCCCAACCCCTAGCCGCGCAGAACCGCGCATTCTTGTGATGGGCGATTCTCTCTTGGCGATGCACAAACTGTTGGGGCGCTCTGTCTCTTCCTCGGTTGAGCGGGAATTGCGCGTGCGCGTCACCGACATGTCGGTTGCCGGGGCACGGTTTCTATACCGTCTGCCCATCAGCGGTGCACTTGGCCTCAATATTACCAAGCAATTTCGTCAGGGCGATTGGGATTGGGCCGTGCTGAACGGCGGCGGCAATGATCTCTGGCTTGGCTGTGGCTGCATGCGCTGCGCGGGCAAGCTGGATCGCCTGATTTCCAGCGACGGGCGGCGCGGCGTGATCCCAGGGTTTGTTTCACGTCTACGTCAGAGCGGCGCACAGGTGATCTATGTGGGCTATCTGCGCACGCCCGGTATAACATCACCAGTGGAACATTGCACCGATGAAGGGGCCGAGATGGATCGTCGCGTGGCCCTTCTCGCGGGGCTGGACCGGGGGGTGCATTTCCTGCCCCTCGCCGATATGGTGCCGCACGGCGACCGCTCCTATCACGCCATCGACCTCATTCACCCGTCGTTCAAGGCCAGCCGCCAGATCGGCCAGCGCATCGCGCAGATCATTGTCGCGCATGACGCGGGCACGGTCTCTCGCAACCGGCCTCTGACGGAATGAGAATGCCTTAGGGCATGTTGGGCTACATTGAAATCACAGCCGTCCCGGGCTTGGCCCGGGACCTCGCCTAGGCAACTTGGAGGCCCCGGCTCGAGGGCCGGGGCGATGTAACCCAAACAGACGTAATGTGCTTTAGCTGATCAACCGCTTGAGCCAGCCTTTCTTTTCCGCCTCGGGTTCGGGGTCGTCTTCGGATGGACCTTCGAGCACCTCTTCCAGACGGGCAAAGAACTGATCCGCCATCTTCTTGGCAAAGCCATCCACCAGCCGACTGCCCAATTGCGCGAGCTTGCCGCCCACGCTGGCCTCGACGTCATAGCTCAGCCGGGTGCCGGTCTCGCTATCCTCGAGCCGCACATTGGCACCGCCCTTGGCATAGCCTGCGGCGCCGCCCTTGCCCTCGCCGGTCAAGGTCAGGCTCTGCATCTCGACGATGTTCGAGACCTTGACCATGCCCTTGAACGTGGCCTTGACCGGTCCGACCTTTTGCACGACCGTCGCCTCGAAACCGTCCTCGGGCGTGCCCGTCACCTCCTGCGCACCGGGCACACATTCCTTGAGCACTTCGGGGCTGAGCAGGGCCGCCCAGACCGTCGCCCGATCCGCCTTGATGTCGCGCGCGTCACTCATCTGCATCTGTTATGCCCTCCCGTTCCATGATGCCCGCACCCTAGCGCAGGCCCCTTGCCGCGCCAAGGGAGCAGAAGGTCGGAGCGGTCCGAGGTCTCTGGCCTTCGGTCGCCGCTACCCTTACCCTGCGCCAAAACGGGAGAGGGGCAGAGATGCTGTCAGGACTGCGCGTGGTGGAATTCGAAGGGCTGGGGCCCGCGCCCTTTGCCGCGATGATGCTGGCCGAGATGGGCGCCGACGTCATCGTGATCCACCGCCCCGGCGTAGGCAACCCCGTGGCAGGCGCGCGCAACCTCCTTGATCGCGGCAAACGCTCCATCGTGCTCGACCTCAAGAGCGCCGAAGATGTGGCCACCGCCCGCGCGCTGGTCTCGCGCGCGGATGCGCTGATCGAGGGGTTTCGCCCCAGCGTGATGGAGCGTCTGGGGCTGGGGCCAGAGGCGATGCTGGCCGCCAATCCGCGCCTTGTCTACGGGCGCATGACCGGCTGGGGGCAGGAGGGGCCGCGCGCGCAAGAGGCCGGGCATGACCTCAATTACATCGCCACCTCCGGCGCGCTCTGGTATGCGGGTGCGCCCGGCACGCCACCCCAGACGCCCCCGACCCTGGTGGGAGATGTCGGCGGCGGCGCGCTCTATCTCGTGGCGGGGATGCTGGCGGGACTGATCCACGCCGGGCGCACCGGATTGGGCACCGTGGTGGATGCGGCCATTGTGGATGGTTCGGCGCATATGATGGCGCTCTTGATGTCGATGATGCCCACCGGAAATCTCAGCATGACACGCGGTCAGAGTCTGCTTGATGGCCCGCACTGGAGCGGTGTTTACGCCTGCGCCTGCGGCGGATGGCTCTCGGTGCAATGCCTTGAGCCACAGTTTTACGCGGCGTTTTTGGCGCGTCTCGGCTTGACGGGCGATCCCCGCTTTGCCGCGCAGCAAGACCGCGCGCAATGGCCGGAACAGCGCGCAGCTTTGACCACGCTTTTTGCCTCAAAACCGCTGGTACATTGGGCTGAGGTTTTTGCCGGGTCTGATGCCTGTGTCGCGCCGGTTCTGTCACCTGACGCGGCGGCGCTTGATCCGCATATGGCGGCGCGGGACATCTGGCAGGAGGAGGCAGGCAGCTTGTGCCCCGCGGCCGCGCCACGCTTTGACGGCGTAAGCCGAAGCGTCGCCCCACCGCCCACACGCGGAGAGCATAGCGCCGAAATCCGCGCCTGGCTTGACGCTCCAATCTGACTTTATATTTAAGGACCACACCATGCCCATTTATGTCGATGCCGATGCCTGCCCGGTGAAGGACGAGGTCGAGCGCGTCGGCACGCGGCATGGGCTGCGGATTTTCGTGGTTTCGAACGGCGGTCTGCGCCCCTCGCGCAATCCGCTGGTCGAGACGGTGATCGTGCCGGATGGCCCCGACGTGGCCGATATGTGGATCGCCGAGCGCGCGGGGCCGGGGGATGTGGTGATCACCGGGGATATTCCGCTGGCCGCAAAATGCGTGGCGGCTGGCGCGCTGGTGCTCAAGCACAATGGCGAAGCGCTGACCGGTGCCAATATCGGCAATGTACTGGCGACGCGCGACCTCATGGCCGACCTGCGCGCCGCCGATCCGTTCCGTCAGGGCGGCGGCAAAGGGTTTACAAAGGCCGACCGCTCGCGTTTTCTGGACGCTCTGGAACGGGCGGTGCGGGCTGCGGCCCGTAACATCTGAAGGACCCCCATGACCACAGCCATCACCGTTCAGCGTTCCAACCTCATTGGTGCCGCCTATGCGCTTGCGGCGGTGTTGTGTTTTTCCCTCAACGATGTGGGGATCAAATTCCTGTCGGATAGCTATGCGCTGCATCAGGTGGTGTTCATCCGCGCGCTTGTGGGTATGGCGGCCTTTGCAGCCTTCGTGATGCCCTTTGCGGGTGGTCTCGCCCTCTTGCGCACGCGCCGCCCGAAAATGCACCTCCTGCGCGGCCTCTGCGTGGTCAGCGCCAATACCTGTCTCTTTCTGGGTCTGGCGGCGATGCCGATTGCCGATGCGGTGGCAGTGTTCTTTGTCTCGCCGCTGGTGATCACGGTGTTTTCGGTGCTGTTCCTGCGCGAAACCGTTGGCACGCGGCGATGGGCGGCGATTGCGGTGGGGTTTCTGGGCGTGCTGGTGATCGTCAAGCCGGGCACGGCGGCGTTTCAACTGGCCTCGCTCTTGCCCATCGCGGCGGCGTTTCTCTATGCGGTGATGCACATCCTCGCGCGCAAGATCGGCGGCACCGAGAGTGCGCCGACCATGGCTTTTTACATTCAACTCACCTTCATTATCGCCAGCACGATCATCGGCCTCAGCCTGGGTGATGGGCGGTTTGCCGGGATGGGGCATCCCTCGCTCGAATTCCTGTTTCGCGCATGGGTCTGGCCTGATCCGGGGGATTGGCCGATCCTGATCATGCTGGGCATTTCCGGCATGTTGGGCGGTCTCTTCATCTCACAGGCCTATCGGTTGTCCGAGGCCGCCTTTGCCGCGCCGTTCGAGTATGTCGCCATGCCGATGGCGATCATGTGGGGGGTGACGGTGTTTGGCACTTGGCCCGATGCGACCGCCTGGATCGGAATTGCGCTGATTGTGGGCTCTGGCCTCTATCTCTTGTGGCGCGAGTCGGTCAAGGATGCGACGGTTGCCACCAAAGCCCCGACCTATCGCCGCTAACCAAAGGAGAGGCGCATGAGCCTGACGATCATTCCCTTTGCCCAAGGCGAGGCACATCTGGAGTGGCGGGGTCTGTGTGCGGCCTTGGAGGCCGGGCATCGCCTGCCCAAGGCCGAGATTGCCGATACGCTCCTCTATCGTGGCAATGACACGCTCTTGAACCGCGCGGCATGGATCGACGGGATGGGATTGGCGGTCAAATCCGCCACGATCTTTCCGGGCAATCCAGAGCAGGGGGTGCCGATGATCAATGGCGCGGTCAATCTCTATTCCGATGGCGATGGCACGCTGGAGGCGCTGGTGGATTTCCATCTTGTGACCAAGTGGAAAACCGCCGGTGACAGCCTCTATGCCGCAACGCGGTTGGCGCGGCCTGAGAGCGAAACCATCCTGATTGTCGGGGCGGGAACGGTTGGCCGCACGCTCTGGCAGGCCTATCGCGCGGTCTTTCCTCGGGCGCGGTTCAGCGTGTGGAACCGTACCCGCACCAATGCCGATGCGATGGCAGCAGAGTGTGAGGGCATGACCGTGGCCGAGGATCTGGAAACCGCCGTGCGCGCCGCCGATATCGTGACCTCTGCCACCATGTCCACCGATCCGCTGATCAAGGGGGACTGGCTGCGCCCCGGCCAGCATATCGACCTGATCGGCGCCTATCGCCCCGACATGCGCGAGGCGGATGATGCGGCTATCGCGCGGGCGCGGGTCTTTGTCGACAGTTTCGATACCACGGTCGCCCATATCGGCGAGATCATGACGCCCTTGGAAACCGGCGTGATCCGCCGCGACCACCTCATCGCCGATTTCTATGATCCTGAGAGGTTTCGGCGGCAGTCGCCCGAGGACATCACCCTCTTCAAGAACGGCGGTGGTGCGCATCTCGACCTGATGACCAGCCGCTATATCCTCGATGCCTGGAGGGCTGCGGCATGATCTGGGTCGGACTGCTCGCGCTTGCAGGGCTGGTCATCGCGGCCCCATTCCTGCGCGAGGCGACGAAACCCGCAATGACCGACCAACTCCGCAGGGATGCCCCCGGCGATTTCGTCACCTTGTCGCGCGGGATCACGCATTACCGCTGGCTGGGGGCCACACGCGGGCCGGTAGCGGTCTGTGTGCATGGGCTGACCACGCCCTCCTTTGTCTGGCAGGGGATCGCGGCGGGGCTTGGCACCCTTGGCTACCGCGTGCTGGTCTATGACCTTTATGGGCGCGGCTATAGTGACCGGCCCGATGGCCCGCAGGACAGCGCCTTTTTCATCACCCAGCTAGAGGAATTGCTCGAGGATCAGGGTATCGTGGGCGATTTCACCCTTTTGGGCTATTCCATGGGCGGCGCGATTGCCACGGCCTTTGCCGCGCTGCATCCCGAACGCCTGCGGGCGCTGGTGCTGATTGCGCCTGCCGGGCTGGGGCATGATCTGGGGCGCTTGGCGGAACGGGTCGCGCGGGGTGGCCCGCTTGCGCAATGGCTGATGCTGGCGGGCTTCCCGCGCAGCTTTCGCAAAGGCTGCGAGGCAGAGCGGCATCTGCCCTCGAGCGTGCCGGGCATCGTCGATCTGCAACAGGCCCAATTGCGCTATCGTGGCTTTGTGCCCGCGGTGGCACGCTCGATTGCCGGGATGGTGTCCGAGGATCTGACTGAAGAGCATGCGGATATCGCTGAAACGCGGCTGCCGGTGCTGGCCATCTGGGGGCGCGAAGATACCGTTATCCCGCTGCGCAGCATGGCGCGGCTGGCCGAGGTCAACCGCAGCGCCCGCCAAGAGGTGATCGAGGGCGCGGGGCACGGTCTGACCTATACCCACAGCGACGCGGTTCTGGCCGCCCTGCGTGATCTCATGCGCGATTAGGCTGGTTTCAACTGCCGTTCCTTGACCGGCAGGTGAACGATTGCCGAGAAGGCACCAACCCCGATGCCGACCCACCACACGACGCTGTAATCGCCGTGCAAATCGTAGAGCTTTCCACCCAACCACACGCCCATGAAGCTGCCGAGTTGGTGGGAAAAGAACACGATCCCATAGAGCGTGCCCATGTAACGCAGCCCATAGAGATGCGCGATCAGGCCCGAGGTCAGAGGCACCGTGGCCAGCCACAAGGACCCCATGGTTACAGAAAAGAGCAGCACCGTAGCCGGTGTGATTGGCGTCATGATGAACGCCGCCGCCACCAGCGTCCGGCCCAGATAGATTGCCGCCAATAGGTTTTTCTTGGAATAGCGTTTGCCCAGCCATCCCGCCGTCAGCGTGCCCGCGATATTGGCAAGGCCAATGACCGAGATGGCGACAGCCCCAAGTGCCGAGGTGGTGGTGATCCCGATATTGTGCAGCGCCCCGCCGGGCAGGATCGGACCACACATCTCGGTCACAAAGGCCGGGAAATGCGCCGTAATAAAGCCCAGTTGATAGCCACAGCTAAAAAACCCGAGAAAGATCAATGTGAAGGACGGGTCGCGAAAGGCCCGGTTCAGGATCGTCCCCATCGATTCCTCGATCACTGCGCGATCTACCGGCTCGGGCGCGCGCATCAGCGGCAGCATGGCCAGCACCGCGATGATCACGGCGGCAAAGATCAGGAACACGCTCTGCCATGTCATCAAGGACAGCAGGAATTCCGCCAGCGGCGCGCCAAACACCTGCCCCGCCGATCCCGCAGCGGTAGCAATAGCGAGGCTCATCGAGCGGTTCTCGTCCGAGCTTGCCCGCCCGACCACCGCGAGGATCACGCCAAACCCGGTGCCCGCGATGCCAAAGCCCACGAGGATTTCGTAGAGCTGATGCGCCTCTGGCGTCACCGCAAAGGATGACAGCACCAGCCCCGCCGCATAGGTGAGGGCCCCCAGAATAATCGCCTTCTGGTCGCCGATCTTTTCGGCCAAAGCGCCGAAGAGCGGCTGGCCGATGCCCCAGGCGAGGTTCTGGATGGCGATGGCCAGCGAAAACTCGGCACGCGGCCAGTTGAACTCGGTCGCGATGGGGATCTGGAACACGCCAAAGGAGGCGCGGATCGCAAAAGAGATCAGGATGATGGTGCAGCCCGCCACAAGAACGGGGGTGATCAGGGGGGCGGATTTCGGCATTCTATCCTCGCGCGCTATCCCGGCACCTTAGGGGAATGGCGAGGGGCGTCAATTCAGGCTTTGTGATGGGGCACATCACGTTTTGCATCATCCAAGGAGTTGCGCCACCATGCGGCTATTCGCATCGCTCAGGGCCTCAATCACATCGAAATGATGCCGCCCCTTGGCAACCTCGTGGCCAGCGTTCCATGCCGACGCCAGCCAGCGCGCCTGATCCAGAAACACCGGCCGCTCCTCCGCCCCGACCCAGACCGTGACCGGCACGGGCAAGGGGCGCATGAGTGCGGGGCTCTCGGCCTCTGCCGCCGCCCGGTCCAGCCGGAAGTGTTCATTCATCGAGGTTTGCAAAAGCGGGCGCAGGTCCGACACCGGCGAGATGGGCATGACATGGTTCAGCCGCGCCGCCACATCCCCGGGCAAGACCCCCGGCACCGCCATCCGCGCCACCAGATGTCCACCCGCCGAATGACCAACCAGCGCCAATGGCCCATCCGTGCGCGCCGCCAGAACGCAAATCGCCCGCGCAATCTGTCGCGTGATATCGGCAATCCGCACCTCCGGGCAGAGGTCATAGGACGGCATCGCCACCGCCCAGCCGCGCGCGAGCGGCCCCGCCCCCAGATGCGACCAGAGCGAGCGGTCAAACCGTATCCAATAGCCACCATGCACAAATATACATAGCCCACGCGCCGCGCCGGTGGGGTGAAAGAGGTCAAACGCCTGCCGCGCCCCATCGCCGTAAGGCAGGCCAAGTTCCGCGCGCCGCTCGGCGCTCAGCTTGGCGCGGAACGCCTCGGCCGCGACAGTCCAGCGCGCCGGATACTGAGCCCCACCCGGAATATAAGGCACGTTGGCATAGGCATCGTCCAGTTCCACAGCGCATTCTCCCTTATCTGGCCCTAGACATTCCTAGCCCAAGCTGGTCTGTGTTTGCGAGACCAAAAGCCATGCCAAGAAGGAAACGCCATGACCAAGACCGACCTGAAATCCATGCTCAAGGACCCCAGCCTGCTCTGCGAACGGGCCTATATCAATGGCGAGTGGGTTGATGGCGACAATGGCACCTTTGAGGTGACCAACCCGGCACGCGGTGAGGTCATCGCGCATGTGGCCGACCTCAGCCGCGCGCAGGTAGCGCGCGCGATTGCCGCCGCAGAGACCGCACAAAAGGAATGGGCGAAATGGACCGGCAAGGAACGCGCCGCCGTTCTGCGTCGCTTCTTTGACCTGATGATGGAGAACCAGCACGATCTGGGCGTTATCCTGACCTCAGAGCAAGGCAAGCCACTGGCCGAGGCCAAGGGCGAGGTCGCCTATGGCGCGGCGTTCATTGAATTCTTTGGCGAAGAAGCCAAGCGGATCTATGGCGAGACGATCCCCGGCCACCAGCGTGACAAACGGATCACGGTGATCAAACAGCCGATCGGTGTCGTGTCATCAATCACGCCATGGAACTTCCCCAACGCGATGATCACCCGCAAAGCGGCCCCGGCGCTGGCGGCGGGATGCTCTTTCGTTGGCCGCCCGGCTGCGGAAACGCCGCTTTCTGCGACCGCGATGGGCCTTTTGGCAGAGCGCGCAGGCATTCCGGCGGGGGTGTTCAACATCGTCACCTCGTCGCGTGCCTCCGAGATTGGCAAGGAATTCTGCGAGAACCCAGCCGTGCGCAAGATCACCTTTACCGGCTCGACCGAGGTTGGGCGCATCCTCTTGCGCCAGGCCGCTGATCAAGTGATGAAATGCTCGATGGAACTGGGCGGCAACGCGCCTTTCATCGTGTTCGACGATGCCGATCTCGATGCGGCGGTCGAGGGTGCGATCCTCTGCAAATTCCGCAACAATGGTCAGACCTGTGTTTGCGCCAACCGCATCTATGTGCAGGCGGGAGTTTACGACGCCTTCGCCGCCAAGCTCAAGGCAGCGGTCGAAAAGCTCAAGATGGGCGACGGCATGGACGAGGGCGTAGCCCTGGGACCGCTCATCAACGCCGATGCCATTACCAAGGTTCAGGAACATGTGGCCGACGCCAGGGCCAAAGGTGCCACCGTCATTCTCGGTGGTGGAGAGCCGACGCAGGGTGCGGGGTATTTCCTGCCCCCCACCATCGTCACTGGTTGCACGCAAGATATGCAGTTTGCGACTGACGAGACATTCGGTCCGCTGGCACCGCTCTTCAAGTTCCAGACAGAGGACGATGTGATCGCCATGGCCAATGACACGATCTTTGGACTGGCCTCGTATTTCTATGCCAAGGATCTCAGCCGCGTCTACAAAGTGGCCGAAGCGCTTGAATACGGGATCGTCGGCGTCAACACCGGGATTATCTCGACCGAAGTTGCCCCCTTTGGCGGCGTCAAGCAATCCGGGCTTGGCCGCGAAGGCAGTCATCACGGGATCGAGGACTTCCTCGAAATGAAATACATTTGCATGAGCATCTGACCAAAGCGGTACTCGACCAAAGGCGGGGCAATCGCTAGGATGCCCGCAACTCTAGTTGCAAAGGAGGCAGGCGATGCCCCGCTCGATCCTTTTGGCCAGTTTTCTGACCTTCTTGTCCGCGGTCGTGGCACAGGCACAGGACGAGACGCGCACAGTGTCCGGCGGGCTTGGCTATCTTCAACGCATCGCCTTGCCTCCCAATGCTCGCGCCGTCGTCGTGGCCGAAGGCCGTTTCGGAACCATGCTGGGTGAAGTGACGATTGACGCGGATGGCAAACAGGTACCGTTACCGTTTGAAATGACGGTGCCTGCCGACCTGTCGGGACGGCTGAGCGCGGTAATTCGGGTGCATAACCAACCACGGTGGATTCTGCGGCACCTGCCCTTTGCGGCTGGGACAGAACCGGTCGACCTCGGCACACTCATTCTGGAGCCGGTCACGGCACTGGCCTTTGCCGTCGATTTTATCTGTGGGGATACAACGGTTTCCTTTGGCATGTTGGGGGATGAAATTGTCCTGCGCGCCGAGGGACGAGATATTCCTATGAAACAGGCGGTATCCGCCTCTGGCGCGCGATTTGAGGGCATCAAAGACCGGGATACGGAATTTTGGAACAAGGGCGACACGGCCATGGTCCGGTTAGAAGGACGGGATCTGCCTGAATGTCAGGAGGCACCGCCACCGCAACAGCAGAGCTATCGTGCCGGAGGCAATGAGCCCGGGTGGTCCGTCGTGTTAAACGATACCGCCATAATCACCGCAGATTACGGCGAGATCACCCACACTCTTCCTCGTCCCGATGTGCAGGTCCTGCCCGGCGCCTATGTGTTTGATATGCCCGATGTCGAGGCGCGCCTGACAATCCGCGAGGGGATTTGCAGGGACGATGCCACTGGCATGCCGCATCCAGACGCGGCGGCCCTGGACCTTGGCGGACGAACGTTCCAAGGCTGCGGTGGTGCGCCTGAGGGCTTGCTGATCGGGCCAACCTGGCAGGTCATGTCCTTGGGGGATGCAGAGCTGATCGAGCCAGAGCAGCTATCCCTGAACTTCACTTCACCGGGTCGGGTGGCTGGCGGCACAGGCTGCAACCGTTTGGTCGGGGGCTACACACTGACTGGTGAGGGGCTGCAATTTGGCTCCATGGGCAGCACACTGATGGCCTGCCCTGAACCGCTGATGGACCAAGAGCGCCGCATGCTCGATGCGCTGGAACAGGTGACGCGATTCGATATCACCGAGGATGGCGCATTGCACTTGATCGGTGGGTCCGAAGACAGCGTGCTGATCGAAGCGCGGCGTCCCTGAACCGCCAACGCTCGGCCAGAGGGGTCTGACCGAGCGTGGATTGAGGCGCTTAGTTCACCTTGTCGGCGTCCACCACATCCTTGGTCACAATGTCGCCGCTGGCAATCGCGATGCGACGCGGCTTGAGTGCTTCGGGTACTTCGCGGCGCAGGTCGATGTGCAGCATCCCATCGGCATGTGTGGCCCCCATCACGCGCACATGATCGGCGAGTTGGAAGCGACGCTCAAAAGCCCGCGTGGCGATGCCGCGATGCAGATAGGTTCGGCCTTCAGTTTCGTCGCTTTTGCGCGCCGAGACGACAAGCGAACCATCCTTCACGTCGACGCCTAAATCATCAGCGGCAAATCCAGCCACCGCAATCGAAATACGATAGGCATCGTCGGCGGTTTTCTCGATGTTGTAAGGCGGATAGGTCGGCTGTGTCACATCGCTGGCCATCACGCGGTCCAAGAGATCAGCGATCTGGTCGAAACCGACCGTGGCACGATAAAGCGGAGCTAGGTCAAAATTACGCATGGGTCATCCTCCATTGAGCGATACCAAAGTTGCGCCTTCCCCTGTGGGGACAGGCTATGCGTCCGGCCCGTCCTGCGGCACCGGAACACGTGTGATTTGGGAAGTGCTCGAGCGGCTGTCAAGACCCCGGGCCGCGCGCTTAGGGTCGCGCGAACTTCGCCCCGGAGGTCGCCGCATCCCCGCCCACCGTCACGCGCCGAAACCCCGGGTTTGCCGCAAGCGGGCGCGAGGCCGCCGCACGCAGATCCTGTTTCAGCCGCGCCACGAGGTCGGGCAGGTCCATGCCATAGGCGCGGCTTTCGCCGCCGTGCCAATTGCCACCGCTGACCAGCGACAGGATACGCGCCCGCCCACCATCCCGCGCGAAGACCGGCGCGCCGGACGAGCCGTTGATCACTACGCAATCAAACCCCATGACCCCCTCGGACCGCCACAAGAGACCGCAATCACGCTGCCATGACGGTGCCTTGTCTCGGTCCCGGCCATAAGAAACGACACTGACCCGCTGTCCGGGCGCAGGGGTGGCCGCAAGGTGAAACGGCGACGCGAGGGCCGCAGGAATTGGGGTGGTCAGGTGCATCAGGGCGAGATCGCGCTGGACATTCTCGGCCTGCATCCCCGCCGCCGGGTCATATCCGGGTGCAACCACATAGCGTGCCACGCCGGATTCGGCGATGACGACGCCATCGCGCAGACCAGCACGAAACCGGATGATGTCGGGGTTAATCCCACGCTGCGCAGGGTCATAGACACAATGCGCCGCAGTCAGGACCTGATCAGGGGCAATCAGGACCCCGGTGCAATATCCATCTCGCCCAAGGTCAACACGTCCAACCGCCTCCCAACCAAAGAGATCATCGCGATCTGTGAGCCGAATGAGACCACTGGTCTGGGCCATAGCACCCGGTGCCAGAATTAGCAGCGCCGCGAGCGCCTTCAGAGAAATGCGCCACACCTTCATGGTTTCGAGAATTTGGCACCGGTGTTGCGCCGGACGCCAGAGGTGAACATCTTGGGCGCTGCATCCTGAAACACGCCGCCGCCCTCATCCAGCGTCGCGCGCAGCACCCGTAACGGATCGGTCAATTGCGTGCCAAGCGATACCTTGCGCCCCTCGACCTCAGCCATAGCCGACACAACCGATACAATCCGCGGCACGCCCCCCTCAAAGCTGAAGATCGGAGCACCGCTCGATCCGAAATCCACGTCGCAGGACATCACCAGCACACCATCCTGACGCGCCAGAACTTCGCAGATATTTTGCAGCGAAGGCGCCTCGGATCGGTCGCGGGCATAGCTGACAACGCCAATCTTTTGTCCCTTGCGCGGGCGCTCGTCGGTCTCGAACGGGGTCACGCGCGTGTTGTTGATCGGGTGATACAATTCGAGCAGCGCGACGTCGTTGCGCACGCGATCTGCGGTCACATCGGTCGCCGGTGCATAGTCGGGATGTGTCACCGCACGGCGGACAGAGCGGTAGGCCGCCGCGCGGCCATTGCGCCACCCGGCCATGAACTCGATCCGACCTGGATCGAGCCGCGCGCCGGTTTCCTTGTCAAAGAGGCAATGCGCCGCCGTCAGCACCAGATCGGGTGCCACCAGCGCCCCGGTACAAAACCCGCGCCCGCCCAGTTCCAGCCGTCCGACGGCCTCCCACTGGCGGGCCTCGTCGCCGACATCCAAGCGTTGCAATCGGCTGTCCTGCGCCATCGACGCACCCGCGATGCAGGTTGACAGAAGGGTGATGATAAGGCGCAGCATGAGGTCTCCGACCGGGTCCAGACACTTGCGGGATAGCAAGCGTTTTGGGCCAGATTATGACCGGATCAGCGCAGGATCGGAACCCCGGTCATCCCTTGGGCCGCGCGACTCATGGCGGGCGGTTTCGGTCCCCCCGTGGCCCAATCCAGCAACTCGACCGTGTGGACCACCGGAATACCCGTGCCCGATCCGATCTGCATCATGCAGCCGATATTGCCCGCGGCGATCACATCGGGGTTCTTGGCCTCCAGCGTGCGCACCTTGCGCGCCTTGAGCTGTTTCGAAATCTCGGGCTGCATCAGGTTATAGGTGCCCGCCGACCCACAGCAGAGATGACTGTCCGCCGGTTCCACCACCGCGAATCCTGCCCGCTTCAAGAGGTCCTTGGGATAGGTCTTGATCTTTTGCCCATGTTGCAGCGAACAGGCGGCGTGATAGGCGATCAGCATCTCCTTGTCCTCGCCTTGCGGCAGGTCGAGCTGCATCAGGATTTCGCTCACATCCATGGCAATGGCGCTGACGCGCGCGGCATCCGCCGCCAGCGATTCATGCCGGAACATATGGCCGTAATCCTTGACCGTGGTGCCGCAGCCGCTGGTGTTGATCACGATGGCATCCAGCCCGGCACCATCCATTTCGCGCGCCCAGGCCCTGATATTCTTGGCCGCCGTCGAGTGGCTCTCATCGGTCTTGCCCATGTGATGCGTCAGCGCCCCGCAACAGCCCGCCCCTTCGGCCACCACCACCTCGCAGCCCAGCCGCGTGAGCAGGCGGATCGTGGCATCGTTGATGTCGGTGTTGAGCGCACGCTGCGCACAGCCCGTCATCAGCGCCACCCGTTTCTTGCGCGCACCTCGCGGCGCAAAACTCTGCGGATCGTCATTGCGGCTCACGGGCGGCACCTGTTTGGGCGCCATCTCCAGCATCGCGCGCAACCGCGCATCGGGCATCAGCCGCGCAAAGGGCCGCCCGATCTTGGCACCTAGCAGCGCCACCCGGAACCGCATCGGATAGGGCAGGATACGCGCCAGAATCCAGCGCAACGCGCGATCCCCCAAGGGCCGCTTGTAGCGCTCTTCGATATATTCCCGCGCCTGATCCACCAGATGCATGTAATGCACGCCAGAGGGGCAAGTGGTCATGCAGGCCAGACAGGACAGGCAACGATCAATATGCTTGACCGTCTTGGCATCCGGCACGCGGTCGTTCTCGAGCATGTCCTTGATGAGGTAAATCCGCCCCCTCGGGCTGTCCAACTCATCCCCCAGCACCTGATAGGTCGGGCAGGTGGCGGTGCAGAATCCGCAATGCACACAAGAGCGCAGGATCTCGTTGGCGCGGGCAATCTTGGGATTTTCAAGCTGTTCAGCGGTGAATTCGGTTTTCATCTGTTTCTACTTTCCCGCCAATCAAACGGCTGCACCCGTGGCCATCAGGCCGGGGTTCAGAATTTGCCTTGGATCAAATTTGAGCCGCAGCCCTTCTTGCAACGCCGCAACCGACGCAGGCAGCGGTGGGAATGCACCTTGGCTGCGATCCCCGCGGATCAGCGTAGCATGGCCACCGCGCGCCGCCACTGCGCTGCGGATCTTAGCGGCACTCAGCCCCGATCCCTCGGCGGCCAACAACCAGATCAGCCCGCCACCCCAATCATAAAACGCATGTGCCCCCGGTAGATCGGCCACGATCCCCGGCGCATCGGTGGGCTTTACCGACAACCGCCAGACATCGCCGGATTGGTCCTGAAACGCTCCAACATCGCGGATGTATGCCCACTCAGAAGCGGTCCTATCGGTGTCCGCCTCAAAGCTGCAAGCGCCGAACTCGGCCAAAAGGCGTGTCAGCGCCTCGGCGCGGTAGGCGACCGAATTCTCGAAACCTTCCAGCCGGATCATCGTCACCGACGTGCCATCCGGCCCCTCTTGCCGATGCGCGGCCCCTGTTACTTCATAGGGCGACGCCAGAGAGCGGCAAAGCGCCGCCACGGCAGCGGCATCGCTCAGCCCCTCGATGCGCAGCATTCCCATGCTGCGCGGGCGCGGCAAGACCTTGAGCGCGACTTCGGTCAGCACCCCTAGCGTGCCGAAACTACCCGCCATCAGTTTGACCAGATCATAGCCTGTGACATTCTTCATCACCCGACCGCCATTCTTTACGATCTGCCCACGCCCATCGACAAATCGCACGCCCAGCAGAAAGTCGCGGCACGCACCTGCCTGAATCCGGCGCGGCCCACTAACATTGGCGGCAACAACACCCCCAATTGTAGGTGTCCCAGACGTGCCCAACAGTCCCCGATGATCCATCGGCTCGAACGCCAACCGCTGTCCTTCAGCCTCTAATGCTGCTTCGATCTCAGAGAGTGGCGTTCCCGCTCGTGCCACTAATGTTAGCGCGCCGGGCTCATAGAGTTCGATTCCGCGCAATGCGGAAGTGCTCAACCGTGCGCCGTTTGACAGCGCGCCAATAGGACGCGTTCCGCCGCCTTCGATGCGCAAGGGGCCTTCAGCACCCCGGATAATCTCGGCGAGGTCCGCCTCGGTGTTCGGTGTCATGTTGCTACTTCTTGGTCAAAATACTTTGGGGAACCGGGAGCCGCGCGCGCCCGAGTCGATCAGTCAGGCCGCGCGCCGTGCGTCAGAAGAGGCCAGCGGAAAGACCTTGGCCGGATTGAGCAACCATCTGGGGTCAAACACATCCTTGACGGCCATCTGCGCCTCCAGATCTTCGGGCGCATATTGATGCGTCATCAGATCACGCTTTTCGATCCCCACCCCATGCTCGCCGGTGAGGCATCCACCCACCTCGACACAAAGCTTGAGGATTTCGGAACCCAGATCTTCGCACAGTTCGAGATCGCCGGGCTTATTGGCATCAAACAGGATCAGCGGATGCATATTGCCGTCGCCCGCGTGAAACACATTGGCGACATCAAGGCCAAACTGCTTTGACAGCTCGCCAATCCGCTTGAGAACATGCGGCAATTGACTGACCGGGATGGTGCCATCCAGACACATGTAATCATTGATCTGTCCCATCGCCCCAAAAGCCGATTTGCGCCCCAGCCAGATCGCGGCGCTTTCCTCGGGCGAACGGCTCTGACGGAATTCCACCGGATCATGCCGCCGCGCAATCTCTTCGATCAGGCCCAATTGCTCGTCGATCTCGGCAGCCGAGCCTTCAACCTCGACGATCAGCAGCGCCTCGCACATCGGATAGCCTGCCTTGGCGAAATCCTCGGTCGCCTCGATGCAGGGACGGTCCATGAACTCGATCGCCACCGGCAGCACGCCCGCCTTGATGATGTCGCTCACGCAAGCCCCCGCCACCTCGTTCGAATCGAACCCGATCAACACAGGCCGCGCGCCCTCGGGCTTGCGCAGGATGCGCAGCGTGGCCTCGGTCACGACGCCCAATTGCCCCTCGGACCCACAGACAATCCCCAAGAGATCCAGCCCCTCGGCGTCCAGATGCGCGCCGCCCAGTTCCAGCACGGTGCCATCCATCAGCACCATGGTCACACCCATCAGGTTGTTGGTTGTGACCCCATACTTCAGACAATGCGCCCCGCCCGAATTCATCGCAATATTGCCCGCGATTGCACACGCCAGTTGGCTAGACGGATCAGGTGCATAGAAGAAACCATACTCTTCGACTGCCCCCGTCACGCTAAGATTGGTGCGCCCGGTCTGCACGCGGATAAAGCGGTTTTCGTAATCGGTTTCCAAAACCTCGTTCAGTCTCGCCACCCCTAGAATCACACTATCGGCGGTCGGCAATGCTCCACCTGCCAGCGATGTGCCTGAACCACGAGGCACCACAGGCACACCCATCTCGTGACAGATGCGCAAGGCGGATGCGACCTCTTGGGTCGATCCCGGCAGAATCGCCACCAGTGGTGGACACTTATATGCAGTGAGGGCATCGCATTCATAGGCCCGTGTCTCGGCCGGATCGGAAATCACCGCATCTGCGGGCAGAACTTCGAGCAAACGTTCAACAAGTTCAGCCTTGCGCGCCAGAATCTCTGGACGGGGGACGGGCATTTCCATGATATGTTCCTCTCTGATTGGTAATAAAATATAACCAATTTTTGCATCTGGCAAGTCAAACCTCACAAGGATAGCTTGCGCGCATGATATGGATGGATCAACTGACACATTTCAACGGTCTGGATGCCGTAGCACTCGGGGTATTGGTCGGGGGATGGCTTCTGCTTGGCCTGATGATCGAGAACCCGCCCCGCAGACGCCCGTCAGTCACGACGCTCATGGCTCAGTACCGGCGCGAGTGGATGGTGCAGATGGTCGCCCGCGACGCGCGCATCTTTGATGCTCAGCTTTTGGCGAGCCTGAGACAGGGCACTGCATTCTTTGCCTCGGCCACACTGATCGCCATCGGCGGGGCGCTTGCGATGCTGGGCGATCTGGATCGGGTGATGGGGATTGCAGACGATCTGACCCCGGCAACCGTTCCGGTCATTGTCTGGGAGGTGAAGATCCTCGTGATCCTCATTTTTCTCACCAATGCCTTTCTAAAGTTTGTCTGGTCCAATCGCCTCTTTGGCTATTGCGCCGTGATCATGGCCGCTGTGCCCAATGACCCCGCCGATCCCGCCGCTCTGCCGCGTGCGCGCAAGGCCGCAGAGATCAACATCACGGCGGCGCGAGGTTTCAATCGTGGCCTTAGGGCGATCTATTTCGCATTGACCGCGGCGGCTTGGCTGCTCGGCCCGATTGCGCTCATTGGGGCCACGACAGTGACTTGCCTCGTGTTGTTGCGGCGGGAGTTCGCCTCTCAGTCCCGCGCGGTGCTCATGCAACCGGATGTGACGGACCGCCACACTCAGACGTGACTGTGTTTTGCTGCGGGGCAAGTTATACTCTCCTGCATGAGACATGTTTGCCTAACCTTCGCCGCCGTTCTAATTGCCGGTCCCGTACTCGCCCATGAGCCAGAAATTCTGGGCGTGCGTGTCGAAGAATCCGGCACGGGTCTAGAGGTGGCGGTCACAATCATGCACCCCGACACCGGATGGGATCATTACGTTGATGGATGGGAAGTGCTGGACGCCGCGGGAAATCGGTTGGGCTATCGCCTGCTGCATCATCCGCATGTCGACGAGCAGCCCTTTACCCGGTCGTTGAATGACTTGGCATTGCCAGACGGCTCGCAAGAAATTTTTGTGCGGGCCCATTGCTCGGTTGATGGATGGAACAGCGAGATATTTCGTGTCGCGTTGGAGCCTTGACCGCCATTGCTCACCTAGGCTTCACCGCCGACCCTCTCTTAGCCAACCAGCTAGAATCAGCCCAGACACCAGCAACAGAACAAGCCAAGGCGGCAAGATGTCCATCTGGCGCAGGCTTTGGGTTTCATAGGCACCGCGTGGCGTGATACCGATCCAACCGCGCCCGGCAGCCGGACGCCCTTCGCGTACTTCACGGATCGCAGGCACGCCGTCCTGCAATGCCCACACCCCGCCATTGGTGGCATCCACCGAGCGTTGCAGCACTTCGGCGCTGGCGATTGTACGCTCAAACTCCACCGGCGACGCGGGGCCAAGGCCAATGACTGCGCGTTGATCACCGTTCGCCAACCGATAGAGACCAATCTCTGGTCCATCGTAGACGGTCTCGAACCGTCCGGGCGACACTTCATCAAGCGAGCGTTCGATGACTTCACCCGAGGGTGTTGTAATGGTCACTGGACCAACGCTGTCCTCAAGCGAGCGGCGAATGACCCGCATTTGCTGACCTGTCGCCTCTGCCCAGAGCGCCTCTTCCTCCAGTTCCGGCTCTTTCATCATCCAATGCGCCAGACGTCGTAGCAATTCGAGTTGCGGTCCACCGCCTTCAAAGCCGCGCCCCCAGAGCCAAGCGTGATCCGAGGCCAAGAGCGCCACGCGCCCCTCACCCACGCGGTCCAACAGCAGCAAGGGCCGATCATCCGCGCCAGACATCACCACATCACCTGCGGTCTGATTGACCTCGATTTGGCGCAGCCAACGACCCCATTCACCGGAAAACTCCTGCTCCAACCCTGCGGTAACCGGATGCCGCGCGCCCAGATCCGTAACCTTGGGCAAATACCCTTCCTCAATTACACGGGCCGTTGGGCGAGCGGGCACAATGGCTTCGAACGGACCGCGATAGATGCTCTCGGCCCCGGCGAAATCCGGACCGGCGGCAAAGAGGACGGCGCCGCCATTTTCGACATACTGCCGGATATTCTCCAAATAGACGTTCGGCAAAATACCGCGCCGCCGATATCGGTCAAAGATGATCAGGTCAAAATCGTCAACCTTTTCCAGAAACAGCTCTCGGGTCGGAAAGGCGATCAGCGACAGTTCCCGCACCGGCACGCCATCCTGTTTTTCCGGTGGCCGCAGGATGGTAAAATGTACCAGATCAACCGAACTGTCGGATTTGAGAAGATTGCGCCAGGTACGGGTTCCGGGATGCGGCTGACCCGAGACCAAGAGCACGCTGAGCCGGTCGCGTACTCCGTTGATCTGCACCAGCACGGTGTTGTTGCGCTCAGTCAACTCACCTGGCACAGCAGGTGTCGAGAATTGCAGCACGTTGCGGCCCCCGTGCGGGAGGATCAACGGCAAGGTGATTTCTTCACCCAAAGGTACCTCAAAGCGGCGCGGTTCCTCGCCATCCACCGAGATATCGAGCGGAACATTGGTTACGCCCTCCGGCGCAGCCCCCTCGTCGGTTACGGTCAGCGTCATCTGCACCTCTTCGCCTAGAATGGCAAAGGCGGGCGCGTTGTCGATCTTCAGCCGCCGATCCCAATCGCCCTCGCGACCCGTGTGCAAAAGATGCAGCGGCGCGGGAATATCCGGCGCACGCTCTGCGTCGTGAATGCGCCCATCCGAGAGCATGATCACTCCGGCGATTCGACCCAGAGGTTCTTCGGCCATCGCCTGTGCCAATGCGGTCATGGCCTGCGTGCCACCATTGTCCGGGGCGTCAGGCACCCGAACGCGGCGTACTTCCGTGTTGTTGCGCGCCTCAAGACGGGCTGCAAGCGTCTCTGCGGCCTCTCGTGTACGCTCCGCCCTGTCCGCCAGTCCTTGACTGGCGCTTTCATCCTCGACGATCAGCACGATATCACTGAGCGGATTGCGCTCTTCTTGTTGATAGGCGGGGCCCATAAGGGCAGCGAGTATCACCAGTCCCGCGAGCGCCCGAAGCGGCCAACCGGCAAGCCCCTTCCAAATCGCCAAAACCAGACCCGCGACCACGATGACCGCCAGCCCTGCAATCAGCCAAACCGGAAGAAGAGGATCAAAGATCACACTTGCGGTCATTGGCCCAACCTATCGAGAAGGGCAGGCACATGAACCTGGTCGGATTTGTAGTTACCTGTCAGCACATGCATCACCAAATTGACACCAAAGCGGTAGGCCAGTTCCCTTTGCCTCTCACCCGCATAGCCTCGGCCCACCGGAAACATCGGATCGCCTCGCTCGCTCACCGCCCAGGCAGCGGCCCAATCGTTGCCACCGATCACTACAGGCGTCACACCATCGTTCAGGTTCCGAAATGGCATGCCTTCGATCTGTTCGGCATCAGGAGGTGCCGCCTCTACCCACACGGCGCGACCAATGTGACGGCCGGGAAAGTCGGTCAAGAGATAGAAAGTCCGTGTGAGAACATGATCTTCGGGAAGCGGCTCGAGGGGTGGAATATCCAAGGGTGCCGCCAATCGTTGCAAACGCGCGCCATTTGGCGAGGCCGCACCAAATCCAGCGATATCAGCATCCCGCGTATCAAAGAGAATTAGGCCACCATTTCGCAAATAGTCGTTCAACTTGACATAAGCCTCCGCTGAGGGAGTCGGCTGATTGGCGCTGATCGGCCAGTATAGGATCGGGTAGAATGTCAGGTCGTCCAGCTCAAGATCGACGGCAATCGGCTCTGCTGGCTCTACAGAGGTCCGGAAATTCAGCACCTGTCCGAGACCACGCAGCCCGGCGCGGGCGGTGTCATCCAACTGCGCATCACCCGTGAGGACATGCGCGAGCGCCAGTTCCTCTGTCGCGAGGATTGCGCGGGCATCATCCTGCGCTCGCGCCTCTTGCACCGTACCAAGGCTGAGCGTGAGTGCCAGCAGAGCGACCGCGCGCGCAGGCCAAAGTCGCCCTGAAAGGGCCAGCGAAGCCAGAATGTCCGCCGTCAGCAAAAGGAGCGCTGCGGCCAAGAGCCAACCCGCCAGAGGTGTTTCCGGCGCACGTTCAAGCCCCTCGACCGTCACGCGAGCGGGCCACTCCATCGGGGTCAGCACCGTGTCTGGCGCAATCACATTTCGTGCGACGCTTCGCTCTGGCCCGTCATAGAGACCCGGCAAGAGATCGGGGCCAAGCGGTGCCTCAAGCAATCTCTCTCCCGGCACGCCGGGGCGATTGTCTGCATCCTTTAGTCGTCCAAACCCGTCGAGCACTTCAAGCGGTTGCCAAATCGTGCCTTCAAGTTCTGCTGCATCAGGCGGGGCCATGGCCGAAGAAACCGCCAACCGCTCCAACATCTGGACAAAGAGACCAGAGAGCGGCAGGCTCGACCATTCTGCGTTGGCAGTGACGTGAAACAAGACCACCTGCCCCGCGCCGATGCGCTTGCGCGTGACCAAAGGCGTGCCATCGGTCAATTGCGCAATCACCCGGTCCGCCAGAGTTGGATCGGGTTGCGCCATGACCTGCGCGCTCACGGTGACATCGGACGGAATGGCAAGTCCTTGGAACGGGCTTCCCTCGACAAAGGGGGCAAGGGCCTTGGGTTCCCCCCAGCTCATCGCGCCACCGACCGTACGTCCACCCGCCCGCAAACGTACGGGCATGAGCGGATCTTCGTCGCTGCGCGACACGTCGCTCGCGGCCACCCGTTGCCCGGCAAACCGCAGGAGAAGCCCCCCATCGTTGGTCCACTCAAGCAGAGCCGCCTGTTCGGCACCCGACAGCGTTGCCACATCCGCCAGAACGATCACGTCCGGATTCGCAGGCAGAATATCCATCAACCCCCCCTCCAACAAATCGGCCGTCGGGCTGAGCGCCTGCTGGAGGTAGTGAAGCGGCGACAAGAGTTCCAGGCCCTCACGATCTTCGCGGCCTGCGATCAGGGCCACCTCACGGCGTTTCAAACCGTCGTCGGTCAGGGTCACGGCACCGGCCTGTGCCTCGCCCGCAATCTCAAAGCGCGTGACGCGGGCGCGCAGTTCCGGTGGCAAGGACAATGCACCCGTTGTCTCGACTGCCCCTTCGTCAAATCGCAGTGGCAGGTTCGCCAGAATGCGCGAGACCCCCGCGGGGTCAAGACCATGGGCGTTCACCGTGATGTCGCGTTCGGGTGCTGGCGCGGCACGCAGAACGCGCAGCACGATCTGACTGTCCTCCAGCACGGGTGGGGTGAGCGCAAGTACGGGGCGCGCGCTTTCATGCACAGTCACCGGACCACGCGCCTCCAGGACCTCCAGGAATTCAATACGTCCCGGTTGCGCCAGCCCGTCCGAGAACCAGCGCGTCTCGAACTGACCGTCGCCCAACATGTCCGCGGCGCGCTCTATAACGTCGTCTTCAATTGCCCAGGGAGCGGGTGTCAGCCCCGGTACCCGGCTGCGCAGGATTTCGGCAGCCTGAAATACGGGCGTTTCGGCCTTGCTCAGTTGCATCAACGCCGTCGGTCGCCCGTCGCGCCCAGCCTCGGCGAGCATCGCGTCAATCACACCCATCTGAGCCGCCCAGTCCCGCGCACTGGCCCAACTGCTATCGAGCAGAATCAAGAGCGGCCCCGACGCACGCCCCTCACCTTCGTCGCGCGGATTAAGCACAGGCCCGGCCAGCCCTACGATCACAGCCGCGACCGCAAACATCCGCAGAAGCAAGAGCCACCACGGCGTGCGATCACTGACACTATCTTCGTCCTTGAGACCCAAGAGAAGCGCAACACCGGGGAATCGGCGCCGGATCGGCGCGGGCGGCACTGCGCGCAGGATGATCCAGAGGATCGGCAGGGCGACGAGTGCCCAAAGAAGCCAAGGTGCCGCAAAACCGATGGGACCCAGGATCATGCGCCCGTCCCCCCGGCCATCGCGGCATGCAGCCACAAGAGCGCCGATTGAGCGCTCTCTCCGGTGTGATGACAGCCATAGCGCCAACCTGTCGCCGTGCAGAGCGCGGCGAGTTCGTCTTTGCGCTGTGCGAGGCGTTCGAGATAGCGCGCACGCAAATCCCCCGCCTTGAGAGTCTCATGCGCCAAAGTGCCTCCGACACTTTCGAAAATCGTGCGGCCTGTGTACGGAAAGGCCTCTTCTGCGGGGTCGAGCACCTGATAGAGCAGTCCGCGCACACCCCGATCCGCCGCAGCAGTCAGTGCGCCACGCAGTGGTGAGAGATCACCCATGAAATCCGATATCAGGAGCGCGCGACCATGCGGGATAAGCCCGGACATCTCAGGGCTGGCATAATCCTCGTCGCTTTCGTGCAAGAGCGCCTCGGCCAACCGCGTCACTTGCGCCTGACCACGCCGGGGCGGCAGGGCGGTCCCGGTGAGACCAACCCGCTCGCCACCGCGCACCAAGAGCAAGGCCATCGCGAGAGCCAGAAGGCGCGCGCGGTCTGCCTTGTCGGGCAGGCTTTTATCGCTGGAAAAGCGCATTGATGCGGCGGGATCGACCCAGAGCATCACACTCTGCGCGATCTGCCATTCCCTCTGCTTGACGAATTGCACGTCTGAGCGCCCCGAACGCCGCCAGTCGATCATCCGACGGCTGTCACCGGGCTGTACCGGGCGGTATTGCCAGAAATCATCACCCGCCCCTGCCCGTCTGCGGCCATGTTCCCCCAAGAGCACCGTGCGCGCCAAAAGCTCTGCGCGCGCCAATAATGGGGGCAGGCGGGCGGCCTCTGCCTCGGCGCGCGGGCGCAGGGTGTTTGGGGAGGGGGCGTTCATCTCAGGCGGCAGCCTGCACGTGGGTTACGTCCTCGACCGTCCGGGAAATCAACGGCGCAAGGCTATCGCCACGCGCGCGGGCCGCGAAATTAAGTGCCATGCGGTGCCCAAGAACCGGCTGCGCCATGGCGGCCACGTCGCTGGCATCCGGTGCAAGCCGCCCTTGCAACATCGCCCGTGCACGCACTGTCAGCATCAGCGCCTGTGCGGCACGCGGCCCCGGACCCCAGGCCACACTCTGACGCACCGTTTCGGCGGCGCTTGTATCTTCGGGACGGCAAGCGCGCACCAGATCGAGAATAACCTCCATCACTTTTTCACCCACCGGCATTCTCCGCAACATCTGCTGCGCCGCGATCAATTCGGATGGGGTAAATACACCGTGAGCGGTTTCTTCGGTTGCGCCTGTTGTGGCCAGGAGGATTGCACGTTCTGTGTCGCGGTCCGGATATGGCACCTCGATCTGCACCAAAAAGCGGTCAAGCTGTGCCTCGGGCAGCGGATAGGTGCCTTCTTGTTCAATCGGGTTCTGGGTGGCCAACACATGAAACGGGGTTCCGAGCGAGCGGCTTACACCTGCCACCGTCACCGTCCGCTCTTGCATCGCCTGCAACAGGGCGGATTGGGTCCGAGGGCTGGCGCGATTGATCTCATCGGCCATCAAAAGCTGGCAAAAAACTGGGCCTTCAATGAATTTGAACGCCCGTCTGCCGTCTTCGGCGGTTTCCAGAACTTCGCTGCCGAGAATGTCCGCAGGCATCAAATCAGGCGTAAACTGCACCCGATTGGTATGAAGGCCCATAACCGTGCCCAAAGTCTCGACCAGACGGGTCTTGCCTAAACCGGGCAAGCCGATCAGAAGCCCATGCCCACCACACAGGAGAGCTGACAGGGCGAGATCGACGACCCGCTCTTGCCCGATGAACCGTCGGGTGATCGAATCGCGTGCTTGGGCCAATTTCCCTTCGAGCGTCTCTAGCCCAGCCAAGAGATCGGTGTCATCGGTCATGGCAAAACTCCTGTCAGAACTATATCTTATAGATAGAGTGTATAGCTTGAGACAGAAATGGCAAAAGCAATGAGCAAAGATTCCGTCACAACCCCGTCAGCCGAGGGACTTGCAGCCACTGCGCGCGCCGTTCGCGCGAAAGGCAAGGGTCTGCCGCCCGTCCATCTGTGGACCCCACCATTCTGCGGTGATTTGGATATGCGGATCGCACGGGACGGCACATGGTTCTACCTTGGAACCCCGATCGGGCGGCCCGAACTGGTTCGGCTGTTTTCCACCATCCTGCGCCGCGATGGGGACGATTACTTTTTGGTCACCCCTGTCGAAAAGGTCGGAATCACCGTCGATGACGCGCCTTTCATCGCCGTGGATTTCGAGGTCGATGGCGCCGGACCGGAGCAGAGTTTGCGGTTTGAGACGAATGTCGGCGATCACGCGAACGCGGGCCCCGAGCATCCCATCCGGGTCGAGCGTGATCCCGAGACTGGAGAGCCCGCCCCTTATGTGTTGATCCGCGCCAATCTTGAAGCGTTGATCGACCGCAAAAGCTTTTATCGTTTGGTCGAGATTGGTGACCGGGTCGATGGCTGGTTTGGGCTTTGGTCGGGAGGCGAGTTTTTCAGGATCATCCCAGAGCATGACCTACCCTAGCCGCCTGGAGTGGGTCAGTCGCGACTCCGCAGGGCCGTGCGCTGGATGAGGAAGACGGTCAGAAGCGGCAAACCGACCGTGACCAGCGTGACTGTGAGAAGCAACAAGCCAAGCTCACTGTAATCTGCAGGCGTTGTAATCTGCCCAGAAGCGGGATCGCGAACTTCGCGCGTGACTATGAAAATCTGGTTCAGGTATTTGGTCAGCAAGGAACTGGCCGAGAGCGCCAAATTTGTAAAAGACGCCATCACGGCAAAGAAGGTTGCCTTGAGATTGTCAGGCGCATTGCGGGCGATCCAGGCCAACATCGGGATCATCGCAACCTGCCCCAATGGCGACTCTATGGCCGTGTCGAGAATCGCTATGAATCGTGCATCGACGATGCCACCAGTCAGGGCGGCCGTGATCTCCTGCACCCCGTAATAGAGCCCGATATTGGGCAGCGACAGAACGCCCCCGATCAGCGTGAGCAAAACCACGATGTAGACGATACTGCGATGCGCCATCAGCGGACGCAGAATGACCATCCCCGCCAGCGTCAAGAGCGAGGTGATGAGCGACAGCACCGACAGAAACTGTTGATCGAACGCCAAGAGGTCGATGGAAAACCAAGTGTAGCCATCCCCGGGACGCGGCGTGGCGCGGAACATGAAGATAATCACTGCCGTGCCGACCAGCGTGCGCGCCTGCGCCACGGGCAAGACCGCCACAAGCTGAAGCATCAGCAAGAGCACAATCGCCATGGAGCCCGCAAAAATGATCTCTTGCCCATAGGGGATATCGCTGAGGCCAATGGTCAACGACAGCGCAACAAACCCGGCGCCGCCGATGAAATACCACGGGTTCGCCCGCGTCTTCTCGCCCGGACGCTCAAAGAGCGTGTCCGCCTCCGCCTCGCTCAGCCCGGTGTGGCGCAGCCGCTTGTGCAGGCGGTGTTTCTGCCACGCCGCCAAGAGAACGCCCGACACTGAGACCAGCGGGATTGTCAGAGCGGCGAGATAGATCAGCGCGTAGGTGGCGCGCTTGGCCGCTGGATCAAGCGCCTCGATTCCCGCGAACATGTAGATATTGAGGGCTGCCACCGCGACTGTGCCGGAAATCAGCGCAAACCGGCCTAGCGTTTGCATGGTGGTATGAAGCGCGCGGGCGGTGTCTTGCGGGATCGGGGTGCCGTCTGCATCCATGCGCGGCACCGCCTCGACCGACATCGCATCGGCGACCGCGTCCTGAATGACCAATCCGCAGGGGGCCAAAATGTAAGAGGTCACATACCACGCGCCCATCGGCATGATCGCAGTCATCGCTTCGGTCCGGGCCAAGAGCAGATACATGATGAACACCGACAGCCCGATCATCCCGGCTCCGACATAGACCAGCAGCCATTTCCAACGCCAAATGATGTCTACGAGATGACCCAGTGGCATTTTGAGTGCCCATGGCAGTCCCGCCCAAAAGGCAAGACCGGCAAGGTAGGCAGCAGAGAGATCAAGGTACTCCTTCACAAAGAAGGTGCCCACGATCATCGTAAGCCCGGAAAACCCCGCCGCGAAATAGATCATCAAGGGCGGTAGAAACGTCCAACGCATTTGTCGTCCAAGATCGAAGACAACGGCGTCAACCCATCTGACAAGACGCTCTGTCAGGGTCATGCGTTGGGACGCGACATGATGGGGTCAGGCCAGCGGGCGGTGGTCTCGGTCAAGACGGGGGCCGCGATTTCGAGCATCTCAAGCGGCAGGATCACGAGCATCTTTGGGGCCGTTACGGCGAGATGCACCGGACCCAGGGCAGTATTCGACGTCCCGACACGCCCGTCGGGGGCGAGGTTGAGTCCGTTGATCGGCCAGTGCAGCCCCTCCGACACGCCCTCTACCGCAGCCATTGGGAAGAGCGAGATCCGACAACCCGCAGGTAAAGGCAGGCTCAAAGATGGCGGGCAAAGAAACATCAAATCGCTCGAGCCCAGCAGAATGCAGCGTTGCCACGAATGGCGCGTCAGCGCATTGCAGACGGCCAGTTGATGATCAAGCCTGTCACCACAAAACCCCAGACCTAGAATGAGTGGTGCCGAAATCGCAGCAAGGCACTTCTCGAAATCCGTGGTGTTCTGATCCCGGTCTGGATATTGTGACCCATCTGGAATGTTCGCGCGGGCGGAGTGCGATATACTATCGAAGTCGCCAATCACCGCCCGTGGCATGATGCCATGTTCCAGCGCGGTATCGGCACCGCTATCGGCAGCGATCACGATCTGGGCAAGTGTGAGCGCATGGTTAACAAGCCCCTCCGGAACGGCAGCCCCGCCGATCAAGATCACTGGTTCAGATTCGCGGACAATCATCACTTTTGCCTGTTATCGTTGCCTTAACTAACCTGATGTCACATTCTAGCCACGAAATGATACGGTAAAGATCTAAGAATCGGGCCGCTTTGGTCTCTGGCGTCATGGTAAACCTTATCTTTGCAGGCAAGCAAAGCGAGCGCATATTATGGTTGGTTCAAGTAAGATACTGACAGTCTCCTACGGCACGTTTTCGTGCACGTTGGAAGGTTTTGACGATTCATTTGATACAATGAAGGCAATTGCGGAGTATTTTCGCGATCTGGCGGCGGATGACCGATACTTTGGAGCAGAGCCGCCGACTCCCGATGCAGA
Source organism: Roseovarius sp. MBR-51 (assembly GCF_053628575.1). NCBI lineage: Bacteria > Pseudomonadati > Pseudomonadota > Alphaproteobacteria > Rhodobacterales > Roseobacteraceae > Roseovarius > Roseovarius sp. MBR-51. The sequence continues at coordinate 79,698 of NZ_JBRJGQ010000008.1, read as the reverse complement.
GATGCTGGCGCGAATCGCGGAACGGGAAATCGCCCGGCGAGTCGACGCGCATGAAGAGCGCGGCAAGATCGTGCTGCGGGCCGGGTCCGGTCAGGCGCTGATGCCCCGGACGGACATAGCAGAGACGAGATCGGCAAACCCTGCGCCGGGACCGGAGCGCGCGACAGAAGCGACAGAAGCTGCTGACTCCGTCAAAGCAGCGGAGCCAATACCCACGCCGCAGCCTGTGGCAGAGGTGACACCAGAGTCGTTCGATACTGACGAAGCTGCGGCAGAGCTTGAAACCCTGGCAGACATGGCGGAAGCCGAGACTGAGATCGAAGCGCCCGTTGCGGAAGATGTCGCACAAGACTTGCCCGAAGGGTTGGAAGACGAGCCTCGCGCGATGCAGGCTGAGTCAGAGGTGACCGAGACCGTCTTTGACAGCGAGAGCATTGCCGAAAAGCTGAGCCGCATCCGGTCGGTTGTGGCGCAATCCGAAGAGGCCACCGAAGATCAGTACACCGAAGATGAACACGCGCAGGATTTTCTGGACAGCGTCGCAGAAGACCTAAGCAGCGTTCTCGCAGAGGATGACCGCGTCGAGGCCGATTTGATCGAAGATGATCTGATCGAGGATACCCTGGACGAGAATGACTTTGACCGGGAGGATCCGGACGAAGAGGCTGCGCTGCCTGCGGTCCTGTCCGCCGCCGGCACCAATGAAACGAAGTCGACAGAAGCGATGCAGCCAGAAGAGATCTATGACGCGGCTGACGATTTCGAAGATACTCTCGCTGCACTGATGGCCGACGCGCAGCCCAAGCCGTTGACCCGCGATGACACAGCCACGATCGATCAAGAAACGGAAGCCGCAGAGCAACCAACTGCACACGTTATCAAGGTCAAACGCACGGAATTTGAGGCGGCGGTGGCCAATGGTATTTTTGAGGAAGACGAGAGCGACGAAGACGAATTCGACGACGACGACGATAACTTCTTTGGTGCGACTGGAGCCGCACTGAGCCCAGAAGAAGAAGCGGAGTTGCAGCGCGAATTGGCCGAAGTTGAGGCCGAGTTGGCTTTTGAGGATGCGGCAGAGTCTGAGGCGGACCTTGAGACCGATGCCGAAGAAGAGATTGCCGAAGCCGAGCGTACGCCGACAGCGGTAACGCCGCAGGACAACGCGGCGCCGGAAGTCGCGGAAGAACCGGGCGCAAACCGGTTTGGCCGCGCGGAAGGTTCAAGCGATTTGACGCGGATCTTTGAGAAAACCGATACGCACCTTGAGGCACCCGCCTCTAGTCAACGACGCAATGCCATCCAACACCTGCGCGCCGCCGTTGCCGCAACGCGGGCAGAGCACAATGCCGGATCAAGCCTGCGCGAGAACGTGGATGACAGCCCCTACCGTAGCGATCTGGCCAGCGTTGTGCGGCCCCGCCGCCCGCAGATTGCGGCCCCCACCGAGCGTTCTGCGCGCCCCGAGGAAAGCCGTCCTGCGCCGCTCAAGTTAGTGGCGGAACAACGCATAGATACGCCACGCGCTCCGATCCGTCCGCGCCGCATCTCCTCGACCGATGTCGAAGCTGAGGTCTCTATCGAAAGCCAAGCCGGAAGCTTTGGCGCCTTTGCCGAAGAGATGGGCGCAAGCAGCCTTCCGGATCTGCTCGAGGCGGCGGCAGCCTATCTGTCCGATGTCGAGGGTCGTCCACAGTTCTCGCGGCCGATGCTGATGGGCAAGCTCAAGGAAGTCGAGAAAGAGAGGTTTTCGCGCGAAGATGGCTTGCGTTCCTTTGGGCAGCTCCTGCGTCAAGGCAAGCTGCAAAAGTTGGCGGGCGGTCGGTTTGCGGTCACTGAAGAGACAGAATTTCGCGCGACCGGCCGCAGACACGCCAGCTAAGTGCCAAGGTTTGGTGCGGCAAACGGTGATGCCCCCCTCGTCCGATAAGGCGAGGGGGGTTTTCGTTCGCGTGGCGATTTGTCTCTTTCCCGCGCTTCGCAGAGCGGTCAGGATTGTTCTGAGAGACTGGAGAGGGGACAAAGTGCATGCGAGCGATATTGCTTGGCGGGGCGTTTCTTGCGCTGACCGCAAGCGACCTTTGGGCGCATGCCGGAGAGCAGGGATTCGTGCTTCTTCTCCCGACGGATGCATATATCGCGGCGGGGGGTGTGACCGTTGCCGTAACATTGGCGCTCTTGGCTGTGCTGCCGGAACAGATGGCAGAAGGCTTGTTTCGGTCTGCCGGAATTTTTCCACTGCGACCCCCGGCGATCCTCCGTTATCGCTTAAACCTCGGTGCTGCAGTCTTGCTCGGCTGGCTGGTCTGGCGTGGGCTTGTGGGGCCGGGCGATCCGGGCGTCAATCCGTTGCCTCTGGCCATCTGGGTGGTGTTCTGGATCGGGATCGTGTCCGTTCAGGGGTTGATCGGGGATGTCTGGCGCTGGATCAATCCGTGGGTGGGTGTTGGGGTTCTGCTACACTGCCTGACCGGATTGCGCGCGCCCTTGCGCTATCCGCGCGTATTGGGGCATTGGCCCAGCGTTTTAGGATTGCTTGCCTTTTGCGGGTTTCTCTTGGCCGACCCCGCTCCAAGCTATCCGGAGCGGCTGGCCGTTGTGGTCGGGTTCTACTGGTATGCGATGTTGGCCGGGCTGGTGCTTTTCGGCCCGGTGTGGCTGGTGCGGGGCGAGGCGATCACGGTGCTGATGCGCGCCTATCGTCGAGTATCTTTCTTTGGTTTTTCAAAGGGATGGATGTCAATTGGGCTTCCAGGTTGGCAGATACTTGGCAGGCCAAAAGTCAGTTTGGGACTGGCGGCCTTTTGCTTGATCCTGCTCGGCTCTGGCAGCTTTGACGGGCTCAACGAGACTTTTCTATGGCTTGGTATTCTTGGCCTCAACCCCTTGGAGTTCCCCGGGCGGTCTGCGGTTATTCTACCCACTATATTGGGGTTATTGTTGGCCAATATCGCACTTATTGTGGTCTTCGCTATCGCGCTGTGGCTGGGCAAACGGCTGGCCGGAGGGCACGCGCGGCTTCGTGATCTGTTTTGCCTCTATGCTCCAACGATCTTGCCGATAGCTCTGGCCTATCATGTTGCGCATTATCTGACGGCGTTTCTGGTTGACGGACAGTATGTTCTGGCGGCCTTGGCACGGTCGCTGGGCCTTACGGACCTTACAATTTCCGCCGGATTCCTTAACACTCCCGGCCCGGTCAAACTCATCTGGATGACACAGGCAGGCGCGGTGGTCGTTGGGCATGTGATCGCAATCCTGCTCGCGCATGCGCTAGCGATGCGCATAGGCGAGGGACGGCGTCGGGCGGTGCTGGGCCAGATCCCGCTCGCTGTGTTCATGGTGGCCTATACGATCCTTGGTCTTTGGCTCTTGGCCACGCCGCGCGTCGCGTGAGATGTAAGCGCTGGACAACCCCGAGGGGGTTGCGCAAGGTGTGCAGGTGCGGCATTTGTCCTGCGAATGCGACTGATCTTTGGAGGATGCGCGATGAACAGCCCAAAAATTAGCCCGACTACCGGCACGTCCCGACGCGGTGCGTTGACGGCACTTGCGGGCGGCGTTGCTGCGGCGAGCCTGCCGCTTTGGGCGCGATATACCCATGCACAGACCGCAGCGCCGATCAAGATCGGCTTTCAGGTGCATCGCACTGGCATCGGCGCAGCCTATGGCCGTTGGTATGACCGCACCACGCAGGCCGCGGTCAAGCTGATCAACGACGGCGGCGGCATCAATGGCCGCTTGGTCGAGATTGTCGCCGAGGATGACGGCACCGACCCCAAGCGCGGGGCAGAAGTGGTCGAGAAATTCGCAAATCAGCATGGCTGTGACATCGGCTTTGGCACGCTTTTCAGCCATGTCGTCATCGGCTCTGCGCCGCGTGCGGGGGAATTGAAGCTGCCGTATTTCGTGGTCTCGGAAGGGCATCACGTGGCCTCTGGCATGCTCAACCGCTACACGCTGCAACCGGGCATCACGGATGTGAAAAGCCAAGTTCAAGCGATGGCACCCTATGTGGCTGCGAACCTTGGCAAGAAGGTTACGATGGTGTTTCCGGATTTCGCCTTTGGCCACGATCACCGCGATTTCTTTACGCAAGCGATCGAGGCGCAGGGCGGCGAGGTGCTGGCGCATATCGCGATTCCGCCGTCTGAAACCTCGTTTACCAAGTACTTCCCCAAGATCCCGCGCGATACCGAGGTGCTCTATCACGTCATGGTCGGACCCGCCGTGCTGACCTTTGTCAAGGAGTTGGGCGAGTTCTTTGGAGGGCAGGGTCCGGCGCTCTTTGGCTTTATCGACAGTCTGGAGGCGGTGGCGATTGACAGCCCCGGTCTGGAATTCCTCGAGAACAGCTATTTCTGGGAGGGCATGTGCCGCGATCAGCAGCCGGACGAGAGCGGGCATGAGACCGCTTACCGCGCGGCGGTCGGGGTCAACGAGCGCGGCGCGTCGGTCAGTGATCCGCGCGACGTGTCCACCTATGCGCATATGTTCGGCTGCTGGGAAACGCTGCATGTGATCAAGGCGGGGATGGAAGCGGCGGGTTATACCGGGCCGCAAGACCGCGCCGCGCTGATCGAGGCGGTCGAGGCGATGACTGTCCTGCCGGAGAGCCTTGCGCATCCACAGGGCGACAAGATCTTTAACGGCAAGACGCATCAGGTGTTTGGCCATCAGAATATTTCGCAGGTGCAGGGCGGAAAGCTGCTGCGCGTGCATCGGACCTCGATCGAGGATACGCTCTATCCTGACGAAATTGATTACACGGCACAGCCGTTCTGAAACGGGTTTGGTAAGCGGGGCGAAGCGATGAGAGGTTTGCATATCATTCTGACACTGGCCCTTGTGGTGCTGGCGGGTTGCGGTGCGCCGCCCCCGCCGCCCGAGTCGCAAGAGGTGACGCGGCTGGCAGCGGCAATCCGAAGTCTCGGGCCCGAGGTGGACACCGAAGAGGCCGAGCGCGCAGCGCGCATCACCTATGAGCATACCCACCAACTTGCTCTGGAGTATGAAATCACTGATCCGCCCATTGTGCACAACACCAAGGTCAACATGGGGTTGAAACCGGCTGGCCTGTGCTGGCATTGGGCACGGGACATAGAAGATCGCCTGAAGCAGGAAAATTTCCAGACGCTTGATCTGCACCGTGCGGTTGCCAATTCTGAGAACGCCTTTCGGCTGGAGCACAGCACGGCGATCGTAAGTGCCAAGGGTGACGCGTTTGATCAGGGGATCGTTCTTGATCCTTGGCGCAAGGGCGGACAATTGACATGGACGCCCGTGGTCGACGACCGGTCCTATAAGTGGGAGAAGCGCAACGAGGTGGTAGCCCGCAAGCTTGAACGTTTGCACGGGCAGATCGTGACGCTGACCGACGATGACCGTATCCTGATGGGCGGGCTCGAGTACGCCGTGCCATGACTTGCCTCCGCCCATGGAGCTAGGCCCATATCTGGTGCTGGCCACGTTGGAAGGCGCGGTGACGGCGGCGGTGCTTGCGCTGACGGCGGTGGGGCTCAGTCTTGTGTTTGGCGTGATGCGGGTGGTCAATATCGCGCATGGCGAGTTTTTCATGCTGGGCGCGGTTCTGGCATGGTGGATCGCGCAGAGCGTGGTCGGGCATCCGGAAATCGGCTTTGCTCTGGCGCTGGTCCTGGCCCCGCTGATCGTGGGCGCGCTGGCGGTGGCCGCCGATATGACGATCCTCAAGCGGCTGGAGTATGATCCAGAACGCACCATCGTGGCCACAATCGGGCTGCTCTATATCATTCAGCAAGTGACGCTGATGGGCTATGGCCCGGATGCGCGTCCCGTCGAGGCGCCGTTCAACACGCGGCTTGCAATCCCGTGGGTCGAGCATGGGCCTGAGGGCTGGGCGATGATCTGGCCCTGGGGGCTGGGCACGACCTCTTACAAGCTGGCGGTGATCGGCGCGGCGGTGGTTCTGCTCTGCGCGGTCTGGGTCTTGATGACGCGCACACGTATCGGCCTTGTGATGCGGGCAACGCAGGCGGATCGCGAGATGGCTCTGGCCTTTGGCATCCCGGTGGAACGGGTTTATGCCGGGGTCTTTGGTCTGGGCGCGGCGCTGGCGGCGCTGGCAGGCGTGTTGATCGTGCCAATCCAGCAGGCGCATTACCTGATGGGGGCGGACCCGCTCTTGCTGTCGTTCATCGTGGTCATCATCGGCGGACTCGGTAGTCTGCCCGGCACGGTTGTGGCGGCGATCCTGATAGGTCTCAGCGATGGGATCATCTCGGTGTTTTTCTCGCCGACGCTGGCCAAGATACTGGCAACGCTCTTGGTCGGGTTGGTGCTGGTGTTTCGGCCACAGGGCCTATTCGGGGCACGCGCCGCATGAGGGCCTATGCCTTGCATGCCGGGCTATTGGCCTTGCTCTTGGCGCTGCATTTCGTGCTGCCTGCGTATCACCACGGCAATCTGGCACGGGTGATGGTTCTGGCGAGTTATGCCATGGGCTACAACCTCATGTTTGGCTATACTGGTCTCTTGAGCCTTGGGCACGCCCTGTTCTTTGCCGCAGGGATGTATGGGATGGGTTTGGGTGTCCAGCATCTCGGGCTAACGCCTGCGCCGGCGCTGCTCTTGGGGTTGGCGGCGGGGGCCGTGGTGTCAGGCGTTCTGGCGGCGCTGGCGCTGCGCACGGCGGGCGTCGCGTTTATGATCGTGACGCTGATGTTCGCGCAGGCGGGATACCTCAGCGTGCTCTATTTCGGGGCGCTGACGCGGGGCGACGAAGGCTTTGTGATCCAGCAGGCGGATCGGATGCTCTGGGGCATCGACCTGAGCCTTGAGGGCAACCGTTATCTGGCGGCTCTGATCCTGTTTGGCGTTTGCCTGATGCTCTGTCTCTGGCTGGTGCGGTCGCCCTTTGGCCGAGTGCTGGTGGCTATCCGCGAAAATGAAGAGCGGGTGCGCATGCTGGGCTATGACGTTTTCGCGCATAAATTCGCGGTCATGGTGATTTCGGGCACGATGGCGGCGGCGGCGGGGGCGGCATATGGCCTCTTGTTTGGCTATGTGGGGGCCACCTTTGCTTCGGTGCAATACTCGATCTTTCCGCTGCTCTGGGTGCTCTTGGGCGGGGCGGGCACGGTGCTGGGGCCGTTCATCGGCACGCTCTTCATGTTCTACCTGATTGACCTCAGTTCCGGCGTGACCACCGCCTATATGCTGATTGCCGGCGTGGCGCTGGTGGTGCTGACGCTCTTTGCGCCGCAAGGGTTGATGGGGGAATTGCGGCGTCGGTTCTGGCGAGGGCTGCCGTGATGCTGCTGTCAACGCGGGGCCTCTCCAAGAATTTCGCCGGATTGCGCGCGGTCGAAGACGTGGATTTCGACCTGCCCAAAGGCGAGATACGCGCCCTGATCGGCCCCAATGGTGCGGGCAAGACGACGCTGGTGGGCATGATTTCGGGGCGCATCGCCCCAAGTGCAGGGCGGGTGAGCTTTGATGGGCAGGACATCACCGCCCTGCCCGCGCACCGCCGAATGCGGCTGGGCATGGCCTATACGTTTCAGATCACCTCGGTCTTTGGCCGGTTGAGTGTGCGGGAGAACGTGGCGCTGGCCGCACGGCGTCATCTGCGCGGCACGGCAGTCGAGGCGGCGGTCGAGAGCGCGCTGGGGCGGGTCGGGCTGAGCGACCGCGCGAGCCAAGACGCGGGCGATCTGGCCTATGGGCATCAGCGGCTCTTGGAGATTGCGATGGGCCTTGCCCAATCCCCGCGCCTTTTGATTCTGGACGAGCCGACGCAGGGTCTGGCCGAGGGCGAGATCGACAGTTTTCTGAGCCTGATCCGCGAGGTGGCTCAGGAGGCGACGATCCTGCTCATCGAGCATAACATGCGCGTGGTGATGGATCTGGCGGACCGGATTACCGTGCTGGATGGCGGCCGGGTGCTGGCCGAGGGCACGCCTGCGGAAATCCATGCCAACCGCGCGGTACAGGCGGCGTATCTGGGGGGGCTGCCCAATGCTGCGGCTGGATAGGGTCAGCGCGGGATATGGCCGCGCACAGGTGCTGCGCGATCTGAGCCTTGAGGTGAAGGCGGGCGAGATCCTGTGCCTCTTGGGGCGCAACGGGGCGGGCAAGAGCACGACGATGCGCGCGATCATGGGGCTTTTGCCGCTCATGTCGGGCACAATCTGGCTGGGTGAGCGGAGCCTGAGCGCGCTGCCCGCGCATGAGGTTCCACGCGCGGGCGTCGGCTATGTGCCGCAGGGGCGCAGGTTGTTTACTGACCTGACAGTGGCGCAAAATCTGGAAATTGGTCTGATGGCGCGGCAGAGCGGGCCAGAGGTGCGCGAGCAAGTGCTGACACTCTTTCCACGCCTGCGAGATCGGCTGGGACAGAAGGCGCAGACCCTTTCGGGGGGCGAACAGCAGATGCTGGCGATGGCGCGGGCGCTCTGTCTGCGGCCAGAGGTGCTGTTGCTTGATGAGCCGACCGAAGGGTTACAACCCTCGATGATCGCGGCCATTCGCGAGGTGATCACGGCGTTGCGGGCAGAAGGCGTCGCTGTGCTCTTGGTGGAACAGCGGGTCGATGCGGTTCTGGAGGTGGCGGACCGTGTTGCTTTTCTGGAAAATGGCCAAGGGGGTGCTGTGATGAGCGCCGAGGCGTTGCGTGCGGATCGCGGATTGGTGGACCGCTATGTCGGGGTTTAGTGCGATGCTCTGAGGGGAGGTTTGTAGGTCAATTCCCCGCGCCGCCCGTCAGATTTATGTCAAATCTGCGTAAAAATATGCTAGAGGCCCGACGCGGGCACCAAAAAGACCCGTGTGTGACAGTGGAGAAGGGACGAAAATGATTCAAGAGTTCAAGGATTTCATCGCCAAGGGCAATGTCATGGACATGGCCGTTGGCATTATCATCGGTGCGGCCTTTACTGCGATTGTTGGCTCGATGGTGGCCGATCTCATTAACCCGATCATCAGTCTGTTTCTGGGCGGCATTGATTTTTCGGGCCTCTATGTCGTGCTTGGATCAGGCGAATATTCCTCGATCGCAGCGGCGGAAGAAGCCGGGGCAGCCGTTTTTGCCTATGGTCGCTTCATCATGGCCGTGATCAATTTCCTGATCATTGCCTGGGTCGTGTTTATTTTGGTCAAGCTGGTCAACCGCGCCAAAGATGCCACATCCAAGCCCAAGGCAGAGGCCCCTGCTGCCGATCCCGGCCCCTCGGAATTGGATATCCTGATGGAAATCCGCGACGCCCTGAAGAAGTGATCAAATCATGGCGAGGGGCACATGGTCCCTCGCCCCTTCAAACACGGTGATAGGGGCTTCCGGCCAATATCGAGGCGGCGCGATAGAGCTGTTCAGACAGCATCACCCGCACCAACATATGTGGCCAGACCATCCGGCCAAAGGATAGTGCGAAATCCGCCCGCGACCGCAGTTCTGGCGCGATACCATCCGCACCGCCAATCACCAGAGCCAGATCGCTGCGCCCGGCATCGCGCCAGCCCGCCATCGTATCTGCAAAGTCTGGAGAGGACTGCAGCTTGCCTCGTTCATCGAGGACCACAAGCACGGACCCTTGGGGGATCACCCGGTCAAGCAAACTGGCCTCGGCGGCCATGCCACCGCCCTTCTTATCCTCGACCTCGTGCAGGGTGGCGGGGCCAAGGCCGTGCGCCCGCCCCGTTCGGTCGAACCGGGTCAGGTAATCGTCGAACAATGCGCGTTCCGGGCCGGTCCGCAACCGGCCAACCGCGCAGATGTGAACCCGCATTCAGACCTGAGACGCCGCCGTCTGCCCGGAAGGCAGCCACATCTTCTCAAGCTGATAGAAATCGCGAACCTCAGGGCGGAACACATGGACGACCACATCGCCCGTGTCGATCAACACCCAGTCGCCGGTTTCCTTGCCCTCACTGCGGGCAACGATCCCCATATCCTGCTTAAGCCGATCCATCAGTTTCTCAGCGATGGCAGAAACCTGCCGCGAGGAGCGCCCCGAGCAGATCACCATGTAGTCGCACATGGCAGTTTTGCCGCGCAGGTCGATCTGCACGATGTCTTCCGCCTTGTCATCGTCAAGAGAGGTCAGGATCGCCGCAAGCTGCGCTTCGCTATCTGCGGTTATGGTGGGCATCATCGAGATGGCCCCCTGGTCAGCGGCGTTTGCCGCATATGTCGTAAAAGACAGGACATCGTCCTCCTTTGCTGCACACCGCAGGCCCCGGTGCTAGGTATGATATCAAAGTAGCAAGAGATGCATGACTTTTCAATAAACCGCCGCATCCTATTGCACCATGACGCGGGAATGTGCTGCAAATTTACCCGATCTGCGGTTCGGTACCGGGTTCATCCCCCAGCATCCTCACCTCGCGTTGCGGGAAGGGGATGGAAATGCTATGCCCTTGAAACGCATCCCAGAGCGCCAGATAGACATTGCCGCGAATGTTTGTCAGGCCTTGAGTGGGGTCCCTGATCCAGAATCTCAGGATGTAATCCACGCTGTTGTCACCAAATCCAACGATGTGACAGACCGGGGGTCGCTCGTTCAGGACGCGGCCAACGCTCAGGGCGGCTTCGACTGCGATCTTGCGCACTTTATGCGGATCATCGCCATAGGCTGTGCCAAAGTAGATGTCGAGGCGCACGAAATCGTTGGAATGGGACCAGTTGACCACTTGCCCTGTGATCAGATCCTCGTTCGGGATGAGGTATTCGCGCCCATCTCGCGTTGTGATGGAGACATAGCGGGCACCCAAGCTGTTGATCCAGCCGAAGGTTTCGCCCAAGCTGATGACGTCGCCGGGTTTGATCGACTTGTCCAGGAGGATAATGATCCCTGAGACCAGGTTCGAAACCACCTTTTGCAGACCAAATCCAAGGCCCACGCCAATCGCGCCGGACAGCACGGCTAGCCCGGTGAGGTCCACCCCGACGGTGCGTAAGCCAATGAAGAACGCGGCACCATACAGCAGCACCTGCATGAATTTGACCACCAGCACCTGCATCGAGGGGGAGAGATCTTCGTTGCTGCGAACCCGTGCGCTTGTCACCCTTGCGGTAAAGCGTGCCACAACGATGAGCGCGCCGATCACGATCACCGCCTGCACAACCAGCCAGAGTGAGAAACGAGTCTCGCCCACGTCTATTGCGGCGCTGTCCAGCAGCGCTTGTGCCTCGTGGGTGAGATTGAGAATACTGAGCGTGACCCAAGTCCAGCCTGCGTAGCGCACAAGGCTGCGCAGCAGGCTATTGCCAATCAACCGGGTGACAATGGCGATCACCAGCCAGGCAAGTGCCAATTCTCCGGCGATCGCCAGCAGATAAGAGCGGCTAGGCCATGTCACTTCACGCATGATCCAGCACACTGGCCAGATCAGCATCACGAAAAAGATAAGGCGCAAGCGCCGATGCAGCATGACAAGCAGCCGCATGCGCCACTTCGGCCAGCCTTCGCGTTGCCGCATCCATTCGCGGCAAGCCGGTCCCAAGAGGCGTTCGAGCAGATATGCAGCCAAGAATACGCCAAGCAGGATGCCCACCTGATAGGCATTCCAAGGCCGCAGCATGCTCCACAGGAACAATTCGGCCTGACCCCAAACGGCAAGCACGATGTCCTGGGTCACTGAGGCGGCATCTCCTTCCATGGCTACCAGCCTTGCACGTGGTCCAGCCGCCCACAAGGCTGCACTGGACAAGTCCTGTAATTCAGGCTCTTTTTGCGCCAAAGATGGAGGAGCGCCATGACCACAGCCCTGATCACACATCCCGATTGTCTGGGGCATGAAACACCCGACGGGCATCCCGAACAGGTGGCCCGGCTGGAGCGTATCCTCGAGGCGCTCGTGGGCAAGGATGTGACCCGCGTGACCGCCCCGCTTGCTGCCGAAGACGATCTGTTGCGCGTGCATCCGAAATCCCATTTGGAGGCCATCCGTGCCGCATCCCCTGCCAAGGGTGTGGTGCCGCTGGATGCCGATACATGGATGTCGCCGGGCACCTTGGCGGCGGCGCATAGAGCGGTGGGCGGTGCCGTGCGTGCCGTTGATCTGGTGCTGTCGGGAGAGGCGCGCAACGCCTTTGTGGCCACCCGGCCGCCCGGGCATCATGCCGAGCGTGAGACGACGATGGGGTTCTGTCTCTTTGGCAATGTGGCGGTGGCCGCGAAATATGCGCTGGATCATCACGGGCTGAAACGGGTGGCGGTGGTGGATTTCGACGTGCATCATGGCAATGGCACGCAGGACCTGCTGGAAGACGAGCCGCGCACCTTTTTCGCCTCGTCGCATCAATACCCGCTCTGGCCCGGCACGGGGGCTGCGCATGAAACCGGGCCCCACGACACCATTCTAAATGTGCCGCTGGCCCCGCGTTCGGGCGGCGCGGTGTTTCGACGCGAGTATGAGGCCAAGGTCTTTCCGCGCGTGCGGGCATTCAAGCCCGAGCTGATCCTTGTCTCTGCCGGGTTTGACGCGCATCGCGAAGACCCGTTGGCCGATCTCATGCTGGAAACGGAGGATTTCCGGTGGGTCACGGAACGGCTGTGTGATCTGGCGGATGAACTCTGCGGTGGCAAATTGGTGAGCTGTCTTGAAGGTGGCTATAACCTCTATGCCTTGGCCGAGAGCGTGGCGGTGCATGTCGATGTCCTGATCGCCCGCGGAGCGGCTTGATCTTAGCTTCAAAAGGGAAACCGCATGCGTGCTGGCCTTGTCCTGCTGAGCCTTGCCTATGTGCTCAGCCAGTTTTTCCGCGCTTTTCTGGCGGTTCTGAGCGGCCCGTTGGCACAGGATGTACGTGCAACACCGGATGATCTGGCCACCGCCTCGGGCCTCATGTTCGTGACATTCGCAGTGATGCAATTGCCGGTGGGGTGGGCGCTCGACCGGATAGGGCCACGGCGCACGGCGGCGGTTCTGCTGTTGCTGGGCGGCGGCGGGGGAGCGGCGCTCTTTGCGATGGCCACCAGCCCGCTGCATATCAATCTCGCGATGGTACTGCTGGGTGTCGGCTGTTCGCCGGTGCTGATGGCGTCTTATTACATTTTCGCGCGGCAATTCTCGCCTGCGCGATTTGCAACGCTGGCGGCGGTCATGCTGGGGGTTGGATCGTTTGGCAATCTCGTGGCCTCTTATCCAATGGCCTGGGCGGCGGAAACGATTGGCTGGCGCGCGGCGCTCTGGGGATTGGCTGCCGTCTCGGTTGCGGCAGCGCTAGGTATCCTTGCGGTGGTTCGTGACCCCGAGGCGGTGATCGGCGACACGCGCGGCTCGCTCCTTGATCTGCTGCGCATGCCTGCCGTTTGGGCCATTCTGCCATTGATGTTTGTGGCCTACGCGCCGGCGGCGGCGTTGCGCGGGCTCTGGGCAGGCCCGTACCTGCGCGATGTCTTTGGTCTTGATACCGGGCAGGTGGGGCAGGCGACGCTGGTCATGGGCGTGGCGATGATCGCGGGCACCTTTGCCTATGGTCCGCTTGATCGGATTTTCAACTCACGCAAATGGGTGATCTTTACCGGCAATGTGATTTGTGCCCTGGCCATCTTTGCGCTGATGCTCTGGCCGGATCGGGGCCTCATGCTGTCCATTACCCTCCTCGCGGTGATCGGGCTTGCCGGGTCCACCTTTCCCGTACTCATCGCGCATGGGCGGGCGTTCTTTCCGGCGCATCTGGCGGGGCGGGGCGTGACGCTGCTCAACCTCTTTGGGATTGGCGGGGCCGGGGTGGCGCAGTTTGCCTCGGGGCCATTGCATGCCTCAGCCCCAAGCGCATTGGCCGGATACACCGCCATTTTTGCCCTGTTCGGCTTTGCCCTGCTGGCGGGTCTGGTGACATACCTCTTTAGCCGCGACAGCATGGACTGAGCGCGGCCCCTTTCACATCTTGTGCAATCCTTGTATGACCCGCTCCGCAACCCCCGCTATGGAGGCAGACACACATGGGTTACAAAATCGTCGTCGCAGGTGCCACGGGCAACGTGGGCCGCGAAATGCTGAACATTCTCGCCGAGCGCGAGTTTCCGGTCGATGAGATCGCGGTGCTCGCTTCGCGCCGGTCTCTGGGCACCGAGGTCAGCTTTGGCGACCGCACTCTCAAGACCCAGGATCTAGACACGTTCGATTTCACCGGCTGGGACATGGCGCTGTTTGCCATCGGGTCGGACGCGACCAAGATCTATGCCCCCAAGGCCGCCAAGGCGGGCTGTGTCGTGATCGATAATTCCTCGCTCTACCGCTATGACCCTGATGTGCCGTTGGTGGTTCCTGAGGTCAATGCCGAGGCGGTTCTGGGCTATGCCAAGAAGAACATCATCGCAAACCCCAACTGCTCGACCGCGCAGATGGTCGTGGCCCTGAAGCCGCTGCATGACCGCGCGCGCATCAAGCGGGTCGTCGTGTCGACCTATCAGTCGGTGTCGGGCGCGGGCAAGGAAGGCATGGACGAACTCTGGGATCAGACCAAGTCGATCTATAATCCGACCGACAGCAAGCCACCGCGGAAATTCACCAAACAGATCGCGTTCAACGTGATCCCGCATATCGACGTTTTCCTTGAGGATGGGCAGACCAAGGAAGAGTGGAAAATGGTCGCCGAGACAAAGAAGATCCTTGATACTAAGATCAAGGTCACGGCCACCTGCGTGCGGGTGCCGGTCTTTGTTGGCCATGCCGAAGCGATCAACATCGAGTTCGAGGATCATCTGGATGAGGCCGAGGCCCGCGATATCCTGCGCGAATCCCCCGGCATCATGGTGATCGACAAGCGCGAGGACGGCGGCTATGTGACGCCGATTGAATGCGTGGGCGATTACGCCACCTTTATCAGCCGCATCCGGCAGGACCCGACGATTGATAATGGTATCAACCTTTGGTGTGTCTCGGATAACTTGCGCAAGGGCGCTGCGCTCAACGCCGTGCAGATCGCCGAAGTGTTGGGACAGCGGGTGCTGAAAAAGGGCTGAGGCACCTCAGACAGAATTGAGACGGGCGTGCCCTGAGGCGCGCCCGTTTGCATTTTTCTGGACGGTTACTGGACCGGCTACTGGACCGGCGCGACCTTGAACTGGACAGAGGAATACCATTCCGCCACCGCGCGAATGTCATCATTCGACATTTCGGCGGCGATGCCGCTCATGATGTCATGCTGACGCTTGCCGGTGCGGAATGCCTTGAGCTGCGTGTCGATATACATCACCGTCTCGCCCGCAAGATTGGGCGCGTCGTCGATCAGTGCGATCCCATCCGCGCCGTGACAGGCGGTGCAGGCCTCAGGCGCGCTCTCGGCGGTCTGGGTTGGGGCGAGGGTCGCGATAGGCGTCTGGCTGCTGTACCACGCCGCCAGATCGGCAATGGCCTGATCGGTTAGGTTCGCGGCCACCACGCTCATCATTTCGTGCACACGCCGCCCCTCGCGAAAGGCGGTCAGTTGATGCTCGATATAGGCCGGGTTCTCGCCGCCGATATGGGGAACGATGGGCATTTTCGCCATGCCTTCGATCCCGTGACAGGTGCGGCACTGGCCCGCCAGTTTGCGTCCCGCCTCGGGGTCGCCGGTCAGATCCTCTGCAACAGCAATCTGGGCGAGGAAAACCCCGCCCAGACCCAGAATACATGCCTTGAGCATCAATTGCCCTCGTACCAGATGCGATAGATCGCCCCGGCCAGATCGTCGGACACGAGGATCGAGCCGTCGCGCAATTGTGCCACATCGGCAGGACGGCCAAGATACTCGCCGTTCTCGTCAATCCAGCCTTCGGCAAAGGGTTCCATTGTGGCGTTGCCTTCTCCGTCGATGAAGGTGACCATCACGCGGGCGCCCACCGGCTCTGTGCGGTTCCACGACCCGTGCTGCGCCGAAAAGATGGCGTTCTTGTATTTGGCCGGGAACATCTTGCCGGTGTAAAAGGTCATGCCGAGGTCCGCAGCATGGGCCACGGTTTCGACCGCAGGCATCACCACTTCAACCGGGACTTCTTCACCCTTGTACTCGTTGGTCCTGACCGAGCCGCCGCCATACCACGGATGGCCGAAATGCTGGCCAGCCTCGGTTTGGCGGTTCAATTCTCCCGGTGGGATATCATCGCCCATGCCGTCAACCTGATTGTCGGTCCACCACAGTTCACCGGTTTCAGGGTGGAAATCCTGACCAACTGAATTGCGGACGCCGTAGGTATAGACCTCGCGGCCGGTGCCGTCGGTGTTCATGCGAATGATGCCGCCGATACCCCATTTGGTGTTGGTCTCGAGGTTCTCTTTTGGCGCGACGTTAAAGGGCTGGCCGAGCGAGATATAGATCTTGCCATCCGGGCCAATGTCACAGACCCGCGCGGTGTGGTTGAAACTTTCTTGCTCCTCAGGGATCAGATCGCCCTTGGCCACGAGGTTGAAGGCCGCCACGTCGGGGCTTTCGTAGAAGAACTCGGCGGCGGGAAAGAGCAGGACGCGGTTCTGCTCGGCGATATAGAGGAACCCGTCCTTGGAAAAGCACGGGCCATTCGGGATCGAGAATTGCAGTGATGGCGCGAAATCCTTGACCTCGTCGGCGACGCGGTCCTTGTTGCGGTCGGTGACGGACCACACCTTGTCCTTGCGCGTGCCGACAAAGGTCACGATGCCCTGCGGGCCGACAGCCATGTGGCGCGCATCGGGGACGACCGCGTAGAGGCCGATCTTGAACCCGGCGGGCAGGCTGATCCCTTCCAGTGTTTTCTTGATCCCGTCGGCATAGTCGCCGCCCTGTTCGATAAAGGTGAAATCGGTAACGCCGGTGGACTGGAAATTCGACAGTTTTTCCAGATTGTCCGGCACATTAGCCGCTTGCGCATGGGCGAGCCCAGCGCTGAGAGCTATGGTTGCGATGGATGACAGCAGATACTTCATTTGGTTCCTCCCGTTTTAAAATCCAACCAGACCTGTCCGCCGCTTTGCGTCGGAACAGGATCCTGATCTTAGACCTCTAAAAGCAGACCCAACGCGCTCTCCCCTTCGCGCGGCTCATGCGAGTACCGTTTACGTTGTAATCGCACAGGTCTGACCCTATCGCAGTTTTGCGAACGAACAAGAACTTGCTGTGCTCATTGCCTACGACCAAAGTAGGAGTAATATCGGCCGATCACTGCGCCTGCGCTGAAAGTCGGAAGAGGTCGACAAAGGCCTGCGCGGCAACGTAATCGCCCCGCAGAGTGATCACACCCAAATCTGTCATTTCGCGCAGAGATTTTTTTCCGTAAACGGCGGCCGCCAGAGTGTTGCCATTACCGACGAGCACAAAGGGCGCGGTGGGCTTGGCCACCAAACGGGTGTGGCGCGCGCCATCCGTCAAGTGCATCTCGAAGACTTCACTTCCGAAATCAAACCCGGCTACCGCATCAAGACCCGAAGCCCGGTCGCGCCGGAGCATCACACCCATCGAGATCATCAGGGCCGAGGGGCTAATAAAGCGCGACGGATCATGGCCTGGTATCGTCAGCGCCCATTGGCAAAGGGTTTCGAGAACGGGCAAGAGCGCTCTGCCAGCATCGGTCAGCGTATAGGTGCCAAGTCGCTGGTCGTGCACCAATACCCCGGCCTGTTCCATCTGGGACAGACGTCCGGTCAGCACGCTTGCTGTGATACCCGGCAGGCCCGCTCGGATCATCTGAAACCGTTTTGGTGCAAACATCAATTCTCGCACGACAAGCAAGGCCCAACGATCCCCGATCAGATTGAGCGCATGCGCCGCAAGACAGCCTTCGTCATAGCGAAGCAGGGGGTTTTTTGCCTGTTTGGTCATTTTTTCATACTTATAGTTGTTTTTTACTACTACGCGCGGCACAGTGTCAACGCAAGAGAGATTCTCTGCGCGCGAACTCATAGGAAAGGAGACCAGAATGTCTTACTTCACAGGCGCCGTTGCCGCGGTTCCCTCATCCAATAAGGATGCTTATCGTGCCCATGTCGATGCAGCTTGGACGATGTTCAACTCTTATGGTGCCACACGAATGATAGAAACTTGGGGGGCCGATGTACCCTATGGCAAGCTGACCGACTTTTACGGATCGGTTTCGGCGGAACCCGATGAAACCATCGTTTTCTCTTGGATCGAATGGCCGGACAAGGCAACGGCGGACGCCTCTTGGAAAAGAATGCAGAGCGATCCCGCGATGAAAGAGATGCCCGCGATGCCATTCGACGGGAGTCGGATGATTTTTGGCGGGTTTGATCCGGTCTTTGAATCCGGCGCGCATAGCGGCGCGGGGTATTATCAGGGCTTTCTTCTTGCTGTCCCCGAGGACAAAAAACAGGCCTATGTCGATATGGCAGGCGAGGGGTGGGAGATGTTTCGCAAAGGGGGCGCGCTCGGCATGGCCGAAACCTGGGGTGTTGATGTGCCCGAAGGCAAGAAAACCGACTTTTACAGGGCAACCAAGGCGGAGGTTGGCGAAGTTCCGGTCTTTAGCTGGATCGCTTGGCCGGACCGTGCGACCTGTGATGCAGCCGCCAAGGCCATGGAAGCGGAAATGAGCGGAATGGACATGTCTGCAATGCCCTTTGATGGCAAGCGCATGATGTGGGCAGGGTTCGAACCGCTCTTTGATTCAGGAGAGGCGGCATGACACTGACGTTGATCACGCTGGATTGGGTGCCCGAGTTTCCGCGTGGCTTTGTGCGTGACCTGCGTGTGAGGTGGGCGCTCGAAGAGATTGGCCGCGCCTATCAGGTTGAAACAGTCGCAATGGAGCCCAAGAGCGGTGCGCACCGTGCGCTACAACCCTTTGGGCAGGTCCCCATACTCCGTGACGGGGATCTGTCACTGTTCGAAAGCGGTGCGATCCTGCTCTATGTCGGCGAAGGCTCTGCGCTCTTGCCCGAGGCACGGCGTGCCGAGGTGATACAGTGGCTCTTTGCCGCGTTGAACACGGTCGAGATCGCAAGTGCGATCTGGCTCTACAAGGTGCTTGCAGAACGCTGGCCGGAGTTCTTTGGCCCACCGACAGGAGAGGAGAGCAAGACGTTCGCGTGGCAGGCGTTGAAGACCAAACTTTCCGAGCTGCAAGCTGTGATGCAGGGACATGACTGGATCGCGGGCGATTTCAGTCTGGCCGATATTGCGATGGTCGACACTCTGCGCGTGCTGGCGGGCGAGGGCGTGCTGAACGATATGCCCGTTTTGAGCGCCTATGTTGCACGCGCAGAGGCGCGTCCGGCGTTTGTCAGGGCGATGGCGGATCACATGGCACATTGGCAGGCGGCTGACGCCACCATGACCCGCACGGCCTGACAGGGCTTTATAACGACGTCAAGGTCATGGTGACGGTGCCCAGCCCGTCGATCCGGCCCGAAGTTGTGATCGGCGGCGTCACCCAAGGCAACCCGTTGAGTGATCCGGTGATCACTACATGCCCCGGCTGCAAGCCGCCGCAATGGTCCCCCAGGGCGTGTACGAGGGCGCAGAGCGTGGCAAAGGCATCGCCACCGGGGACCGATGCGGGACCGTCAAGCAGGGAGTCTTGGCCAAGAGTCAGATGCGCCTCGGCGCGGGTCACGTCGATGGTGTGCCAGTCTCGACGGGGTTCACCCAACACCACCGCACCGTTGAGTTGATTGTCCAGCATCTTGAGCGCAGGCGTAGCGCCCTTGGGATCGGCAAGACGCGTCTGGACCAATTCAAAGACCGGTAGGAGTTCGACCGCATCGCGCAACTGTGTCATGAAATCCGAAGCGTCGATGTCCGGCAAGGGGGCAATCAGGCGAAAGGCGTATTCCAGTTCGACGCCCACCTCTTCGCCCTCGGAACACTGAATTATGGCCGGGCTGGCGTGAATGTCACTGGCAAAGATTGGCGCGATGATGATTGGGGCGCCGGGTGGACACGCGACCTTGAAGCCGCCGACAGGTCCAAGTTGGGCGGCGACCGCCGCCTGTACGTTAAAGATCCGATCCCGCGTCAGCCCGTCGCCTGCCGATGCAGGCAGTTTTGGACCCCCGTTTCGCGCTGCTATCAGCGCTGTCACCAAGGGGTCACTCATGCTGCGATCACCGCACCTGAGGCGATCATCGCCGTGATCTGGTCCGCCGCATACCCGGCCTCATGCAAAACCTCGCGGCTGTGTTGCCCAAGCGTGGGTGCGGCACGGCGGATGCTGGCAGGGGTCTCGCTGAACTTGACCGGATGGCCAAGCGTCTTGACCTGACCCGCAACCGGATGATCCACCTCAACGATCATGTCGCGCGCGTGCGCCTGTGGATCGGCCTGCATTTGCATTATGTCGAGCACCGGGCCAGCGGGCAGCCCCGCGCGCTCCATCCGATCCAGCCAAACCTCAGAGGTTTCGTGACGCAGGTGATCATTGAGGATGTGTTCCAGCTGTTTGAGATGCTGCATGCGGTCATGGTTGGAGGCAAAGCGAGAGTCGTCGTTCAACTCGGGCGCACCGATGACATCGAGAAAGCGGAGCCAGTTGCGCTGGTTGGCGGCACCGACGTTGATCCAGCCATCTGCGGTCTGGAATGCCTGATAGGGACCGTTGAGGGGATGCGCCGACCCCATCGGACCGGGGGCGACGCCCGTGGCAAAGGCGATCGCCGATTGCCAATAGGTCTGGGTGATCGCAGCCTCAAAGAGCGAGGTATCGACCTTTTGCCCCTGCCCGGTTTGCAGCATGCGCGCATAGGCGGCGGATACCCCCATCGCTGCCACGATTCCGGCCGTGATGTCCGACACCGGCGCGCCGGTCTTGACCGGGGGTCGTCCCGGACCCTCACCTGTGATCGACATCAGGCCCGACATGCCCTGAGCGATCAGATCAAAACCACCGCGATCAGCATACGGACCCGTACGGCCAAAGCCCGATATTTCGCAATAGATCAGACGGGGATTGATGGCGCGCAGGGCTTCGTAGCTCAGCCCCAGTCGCTCCATCGTACCCATGCGGTAATTCTCGATCACCACATCCGCCTCTTCCAGCAGGCGGTGCAATGCCTCGACGGCCTCCGGTTCCTTGAGGTTCAACGCCACGCCGCGCTTGTTGCGATTCATCATCATATAGGCGGCGGATTCGCCCTCGATCGCCGGAGGAACAAAGCGGCGGCTATCGTCGCCATCGGGCTTTTCCACCTTGATCACATCTGCGCCCATATCGGCCAGCATCAGGCCACAGACAGGCCCGGCCATGATATGCGCAAGCTCGATCACCTTCATACCCGCAAGCGGGCCGGTCGCACTCATGTGCCGCTCCATTCGGGTTTCTCCTTGGCGAGAAATGCTTCCATCCCGTGGTGAAAATCATTGCTCATGTAGCACATTTCGATCAGGTCGGCGTCTTCGACGCGGGTGGCGGCGCTCACACGTCGCATGGCCTCTTTGGTGGCGCGCAGGGTCAAGGGAGCCATCTGCGCCAAGGTGCCGGCAAGATCTTCGGCGCGGGCCATCAGAGCGGCCTCGTCCTCTAACACCTCGGAGATGAGGCCATAGCTCAAGGCTTCCGGGGCACTTATCAGCCGCGCGGTAAAGATCATCTCGCGCACCCGCCCCGCCCCCATCAACGAGGACAGCCGCGCCAAGTTCGCGGCGGCAAGACAATTGCCAAGCGTGCGCGCGATAGGAAAACCGAACTTGAGGTTTTCGGCGGCGATGCGAATGTCGCAGGCCCCCGCAATTGCCGCCCCACCGCCGGTGCAGGCACCGTTGATCACCGCGACCGTGGGCAGTGGGCAGCGCTCGACCGCCTCCAGCACAGTCTCGATCCTCGCCTCGTAAACCAGCGCATCCTGCGCGCTTTCAAAGGCGCGGAACTGTGTCATATCAGTGCCTGCGGCAAAGGCCTTGCCGCCCGCGCCGTGGATAACCACGGCACGGATGCTGCCATCGGTCGGCACCTCGCGGCAGAGTTTTGCGAGCCCCTCATACATCGCAAAGGTCAGCGCATTGCGGGCGTGTGGACGGTTAAAAGTAATCCAGAGGGTATTGCCCCGGACCTCGGACAGGATCTCGGTCATCTGCATCCCCTTAGCGGTAAAAGTATTCAACAAGGAAGAGCGGCACCGACGGCACATAGGTGCAGAGCAACAGCACTGCCAAGAGGACCAGAATAAACCAGATGTTGACCTTGGACACTTCCCAGATATTCGCCCGCGCCACCGCACAGGCCGTAATCAGGACCGAGGCGACCGGCGGCGTCTGTTGGCCAATGGCGAGGTTGAGCGTGACGACCAGCCCGAAGTGCACCGGGTCAATGCCGGCAGCGGCAATCAGCGGCATTACGATCGGAATCACCAGAATGATCGCCGCAGCAGAGTGCAGAAAGAAGCCGATGATCAGAAAGAAGAAGTTGAGAATGAGCAGGATCGCCCATTGTTGATCGGTTATATTGAGAATGCCCTGTGCCAGTTGCTGTGGGATCTGCGCGCGGGTGAGAAACCCGCCCATCAGAACTGAAGCCGCCACCAGAAGCATGACGACTGCCGTCTGCATACCACCATCCAGCATGGCGCGGCGAAGGTGCTTGAGATCAATCTGCCGATACCAGGCCGAGACCACGATAGCCGCGATCACGGCCAGCCCTGCTGCTTCGGTCGCTGTGACATAGCCGCCAAAGATGCCTCCCAGAATGATGACCGGCAGAAAAAAGGCTGGCAGGGCATCCATGAACGTTTCCCGCACGCGCGGTATATTGAACGCTTCTTCGGTTGGCAGATTGTAGCGGCGGGCAAAAATATAGGCCACAAGCATCAAGCCAGCCGCCCCCAAGAGACCGGGGACCACGCCTGCAACGAAGAGTTGCTCAACTGATGTATTGGCAGAGGCCGCATAGAGGATCATGGGAATCGAT
Source organism: Roseovarius sp. MBR-51 (assembly GCF_053628575.1). Classification (NCBI taxonomy): domain Bacteria; kingdom Pseudomonadati; phylum Pseudomonadota; class Alphaproteobacteria; order Rhodobacterales; family Roseobacteraceae; genus Roseovarius; species Roseovarius sp. MBR-51. The sequence goes on along the minus strand of NZ_JBRJGQ010000008.1, from coordinate 56,899 downwards.
GGTGGAATGATGATCGCCAGCGATGCGGACGAAGAGGTGACTGCGGCGGAAAGTTCCTTGGAATAGCCGCGCTTTTTCATTTGCGGAATAAGGATGGAACCCATGGCTGCGACGTCGGCCACAGCAGACCCTGAGATCTCGGCAAAGAAGAGGGAAACCCCGATATTCACCATCGCGAGACCACCGCGAATGAAGCCAATCAGCGACGAGACAAAATTGATCAGCCTGTCAGTGATTCCCCCCGCATTCATGATCGCACCCGCAAGAACGAACATTGGAATGGCAATCAGGGAAAACTTGGTGGAGCCATCGTACATGTCGAGCGCGATGGTCACGAGGCTGTTGGCACCTTCGGTCACAAAGAGACCCAAAACGCCTGCCAATGCCAGCCCAATGGCGATCGGCACGTTGATGCAGATCATCGCCACGAGGGCCGCGAAAATTCCCAGCATCAGCATCACACGCGCTCCTTGTTCTTGTCGAGTTCGGTTTCGACCTCTTCCTCGATCTCGGCATGTTCCAGAGAGATGCCGCGTGCGGTCTGGGTCCAATAATTTGGCAGGCTCAGCAATTGGCAGGTGATGAACAGGATGGCACCGATGGGAATAACCGATTGGGTGAATTGCACCGGCACCCAAGTCAGGGCCGTCAGATGATCGCCTTCAAGGACCTCAAGCACCTGAAACCCGGCACGCGCCATCAGAATGAAGAACAAGAGAACGAGACCTTCACCGATCAAGACCGCAATCATGCGACCACGCGGCGGAATGGCCAGCAATACGGTGTCGAATCCGATATGTCGTCGATGCAGCGCTGCGAGAGCCGAGCCATAATAGGTAATCCAGGCGAGCATAATAGCGGCCACTTCATCATACCACGAAAAGCTCTGCCCCATGAGGCGGGCAATAACGGCGACGATCACGGTTACTGTGAGCGCAACCATCAAAAAGATCGTAATCCATTCCAGAAGCCGGCTTGCGATCAGGTTGGTGCGTTGAAGAAGAGCGTTCATTTGGTCCTGCGTTCAAGTGCATCGAACCTGCCCGGCAGCGCTAGGCCGGGATTGATCCGCAATGTCATGTCCACGGTGAAACGGCGGTCCCTGAGCGGGACCGCCGACAGTCGCTCTTAGCTCGATTCGCCAAGAGCAAGAACGGCATCAATCAGTTCCTGACCGCCCTCAACTTCGGCTGCGAAGGCATCATAGATTGGTTTGGACGCTTCGATGAACGCTGCCTTGTCGGCTTCGTTCACCTCGACGCCGGCCTCTTTGATCACGTCGAGAAGCTCGGTTTCAAGCTCTGCTGCTTTCTCATATGTGAAGGTCTGCGTCTCACCGGCGCAGTCGGTCAGCACCGCCTTCACGTCGTCAGGTTGTTCATCCAGATGCTTTTTGGACGCCAGAATATACGCAGGCGTATAGACATGGCCCGTGATCGAGAGATACTTCTGTACCTCTTGGAACTTGGCCGAGGCGATTTGGGCATAGGGGTTTTCCTGCCCGTCGATCACGCCCGTCTGCAAAGCGGTGAACACGTCAGAAAAGGCCATCGGTGTTGGATTGGCGCCGTATTCCTGGAACATCTTGACGCGCCATTCGCCGTTGGGCGTGCGTAGCTTGATGCCTTGCAGATCCTCAGGGACATTGATCGGCCGGGTGTTGTTGGTGATGTGACGAAAGCCGTTCTCGGCCAGGCCGACTATGTGATAGCCATTTTCGTTGGCTGCCCCCTGAAACTTGTCCATCATCGCATCCTGAACGCGGCGCATGTGGTCGCGATCCTTGATGATATAGGGCATCTCGAAGACGCCAAAGATGCCATCCACCGAAGACATCACTGATGAGGGTAGCGCAAAATCCACCTGACCCAGCTTGAGTTTTTGCAAGAGTTCCTTGTCCTTGCCCAACTGCGACGAGCCGAAAGTCTGAACTTCAACCTTACCGCCAGATTTCTCAGCGACGCAGGCGGCATAGTGATCCGCGGTCGCCTCGAATAGTGATCCTGGTGCACCGACATGGCCGAACTTCATCGTGATATCTGCGGCCGTTGCGGGCAGCGCGACGAAGGACGCTACTACGGATGCAATCAATGTCTTTTTCATGGTCTTCCTCCCTTGGTTTCTCGTTATTGACGCGGATTTTGCCGCGCGGTCGTCATGCGTTCTCCCGGTAGGGATCGTAATGTTCCGGGCAGGCTCCTCTTCCCACCCGGAACGCGCGATCGTCAGGCTGCAGCGCGGGCGCTATCAAATTTCTGACCCAGCACTTCCATCGCCGCCTGCACGCCCCCGGCCCGGTGCGGCACGCCTGCATCTCGCAGGCCCATTTCAACACCGGCCAATGTGCCGATCAGCATGAGATCATTGAAATCCCCCAAGTGACCGATACGGAACACCCGATCCGCCACTTTGGACAGACCGTTGCCCAGCGACATATCATAGTTGCGCAAGGTGACGGAGCGGAAGTTGTCGGCAGAATGTCCCTCGGGCATCATCACCGCGGTAAGCACGGGCGAGCGGTCCGACGCCTTTTTGCACAGCACCTCAAGGCCCCACGCCTCGACCGCAGCACGCGCCGCAGCACCGTGCCGCTTGTGCCGGGCAAAGACATTTTCGAGCCCTTCTTCGTGCAGCATGTCAATGGCCTCGTTCAGGCCATAGAGCAGGTTGGTCGCGGGGGTGTAGGGGAAATAGCCGGCGTCATTGGGCCCGGCCATTTCCGCCCAGCTCCAATAAGAGCGTTTGAGAGCGGCGCTCTCGGAGGCTTTCATCGCCTTGGCGCTAATCGCATTGAACGATAGTCCCGGCGGCAGCATCAGACCCTTTTGCGATCCGGAGACTGTGACATCCACCCCCCAGTCATCATGCCGGTAGTCTACAGAGGCGAGCGAGGAAATCGTATCGACCATCAAGAGCGCCGGGTGATTGGCGGCCTCCATCGCGCGGCGCACGGCGGCCACGTCAGTGACAGAGCCGGTCGAGGTCTCGTTATGCACGACGCAGACGGCCTTGATGTCGTGGCTCTTGTCGGCGCGTAGATGCTCTTCGATCTGCGCGGTATCCGCCCCGGCGCGCCAGTCACTGTCGATGAAGACAGGATTGAGCCCCATTTTCAGCGCCAGTTTCTGCCAGAGCATAGCAAAATGGCCGGTTTCATACATCAGCACCGTGTCGCCCGGTGAGAGCGTGTTTACCAGTGCCGCCTCCCAAGCGCCGGTGCCGGAGGACGGATAGATCACCACGCGCGATTCAGTCCTGAAAATTCTCTTCATACCCTCGAGCGCCTTGCGGCCGACTTCGGCAAAGGCCGGGCCGCGGTGGTCCATGGTCGGGAAATCCATCGCCCGCAGGATTCGATCCGGCACGTTCGACGGGCCGGGGATTTGTAGAAAGTGGCGGCCAGCGGTCATTGTCGATCCTCCCAAGATACGTCCCTGTGCAGCCGGTTCTGTTAATCGCCATCGCTGGCACACAGGTGAATTTTGTTGAATTGAATTCTGAATTCAATATTCTGTCAAGACTAAACTCAGACCATCGACCGGATCGGGGACCCATGCTCGGCAGTACAATTCAACAGCGCCTCGACCGTGAGGTGCAGGGCGAAACGCGCTTTGATGCCTTTTCGCGCGGGCGTTACGCGACCGATGCCTCGATCTATCAGATCATGCCAGCGGGAGTGCTCATTGCCAAGGCGCCGGGGGATATTCTGGCCGCATTGGACGCTGCGCGTGAGGCGGGTTTGCCCCTGACGATGCGCGGCGGCGGCACCTCTCAATGTGGGCAGACGGTCAACTCCGGCCTGATCGTCGACTGCTCGAAATACCTAAACCGAATTCTGGAGCTGGATGTCGCGGGTCGACGTGCGGTGGTCGAGCCGGGGATCGTTCTGGACGATCTGAACCGGGCGTTGAAGCCGCATGGCCTTTGGTTTCCGGTCGATGTCTCGACCGCCTCGCGCGCCACGATCGGCGGTATGGTGGGAAACAATTCCTGCGGCTCGCGGTCGCTGCGCTATGGCACGACACGCGACAATGTGGAGCGGATCGAGGGGTTTCTGGCCGATGGGACGCCGTTCGATTTCGGCCCCGGATCGGGCAATCGCGTGCCAGAACCCCTGTTGCGGCAAATGCTTGATCTGGGCGCACGCGAGGCTGAGGAAATCGCCGCGCGATTCCCCAAGGTGCAGCGCCGCGTGGGCGGATATAATATCGACGCGCTGGTCCCCGGTGACAGGCCCATCAATCTTGCGCATCTGCTGATCGGGTCCGAGGGTACGCTGGCCACCTCGACTGCTATCGAAATCCGGCTCTCGCCGTTGCCGTCGAAAACCCGTGTGCTGGGCGTCTGCCATTTCCCCACCTTCCGCGCCGCGATGGAAGCGGCCAAGCCACTGGTCGAGCTTGGGCCGACGTCGGTCGAATTGGTGGACAGCACAATGATCGACCTTGCGCGCGCCATCCCGCTCTACGCGAGAACGCTGGAGCAATTCGTGCGCGGCGTACCCGCCGCGATGCTGCTCGTTGAATTCGCCGATAGCCCGCCCGAGAACGAAGAGAACATGCGTCGGCTGGCCGATACCATGTCCGACCTTGGCTATGGGTTCGGCAAGGGGGACGCCCATGAAGGCGGTGTGGTCGAGGTCTGGGATATGGCCCTTGCCGCCGAGATTGGCGAGTTGCGCAAGGCGGGACTCAACATCATGATGTCGATGAAAGAGGCTGGCAAGCCTGTGTCTTTCGTCGAGGATTGCGCCGTGCCGCTGGAGCATCTGGCGGATTACACCGACCGGCTGACGGAGGTGTTTCATAACCACGGCACCACCGGCACGTGGTATGCCCATGCCTCTGAGGGGTGCCTGCATGTGCGCCCTGTTCTGAACCTCAAGCTGGAACAAGACGTGCGCAAGATGCGTGAGATCGCTGAAGCCGCGTTTGAGATGGTGAGGCAATACAAGGGCTCGCATTCCGGCGAACATGGCGATGGGATCGTGCGGTCAGAGTTTCACGGCGCGATGTTCGGCCAGCAAATCCTCAAGGCATTTGAAGAGGTCAAGGCGGCCTTTGATCCCGACACCCGCCTCAACCCCGGCAAGATCGTGCATGCGCCGAAAATGGATGACCGCAGCCTGATGCGCTATCCGCCGGGCTATGATTTCGCTGACCTCAAGACCGGGCATGACTGGTCCGCCTGGACCGGCAAGGGCGGCGGCTTTCAGGGCGCGGTCGAGATGTGCAACAACAATGGCGCCTGTCGCAAGCTGGCGGGCGGGGCGATGTGCCCCAGCTACCGTGTGACGCGCGACGAGCGGGACGCAACGCGCGGCCGCGCCAATACGCTACGGTTGGCCCTGTCGGGGCGACTTGGCAATGAGGCGCTCTTTTCCGACGAGATGGCCGAAACGATGAAGCTCTGCGTCGGCTGCAAGGCTTGCAAGCGCGAATGTCCCACTGGCGTGGACATGGCCAAGATGAAGACTGAGGTGCTGTATCAGCGTGGGCAAAAGCTGGGATTCGGCCTGCGCGCACGGCTGATTGCGGAGCTGCCGCGCTATGCGCGGATGGCCGTGGTGCTGCGTGGCCTCATCGCGCTGCGCAACCGCGTGCCGATGCTGGCAGCCCTTGGAGAGCGGATGACCGGGCTGGCGCGAGCGCGCTCACTGCCGCTCTTCCGGAGAGATTTTTTCAAGGATTCAGAGGTCAAACGCGCCCGGTCTTCGGCCAAGGCGGGCAAGGTCATCCTTTTTACCGATACGTTCAATCGCTGGATGGAGCCCGAGATTCCTCGTGCCGCGCTGCGCGTGTTGACGCGCGCAGGCTATGAGGTGATCACCGCCCAATCGCCCGGTCGCCCGCTCTGCTGTGGGCGGACCTATCTGGCGGCGGGGATGATCGAACAGGCTCGCGCAGAGGCGCGGCGGACCCTTGATGCCCTCCTGCCTCATGTGCGCGCGGGCGTCCCGGTGGTGGGGCTGGAACCCTCGTGCCTGCTGACGCTGCGTGACGAGTTCCTGACGCTTCTGCCCGGTGACGACGCACGCCTGCTGGCAGAAAACGCCTATCTCTTCGAGGAATTCATCGCTCGTGAATCCCGAGTGGGGAAACTCGATCTGCCCCTGCCCGAACTGGGGCAGACCGCCCATGTCCACGGCCATTGCCATCAGAAGGCGGCAGGGGTGATGGGCGATATGGGCGCGGCGCTGACGCTGATCCCCGGTCTTGACCACAAGACCATTGAGAGCAGTTGTTGCGGCATGGCGGGGGCGTTTGGCTATCAGGCAGAGACCATCGAGGTCTCGCTCAAGATGGGGGAATTGTCGCTCTTGCCTACGGTGCGTGCCGCCGCCCCGGATGATCTCCTGATTGCCAATGGCACCTCTTGCCGTCACCAGATCTTTGACGGGACGGAACGCCGCGCGCTGCACATCGCGGAAATCTTCGACAGAGCGTCGGAAACTACTGTAAGGGAGGGCCGAAATGATGGATGACCATAGTCAAGAGACCCCCATGACCGCCCTCAAACCCGATCCAATCGGACGAACAGCCCTTGCCGTCGAGATTTCCAACCGCCTGCGCCAGATGATCCTCGAGGGTCAATTGCTGCCCGGTGAGAAGATCAACGAGAAAGTCTTGACCGAGCAATTTGGCGTATCGCGCACGCCGCTGCGCGAGGCGCTAAAGGTGCTGGCCGCCGAAGGCCTGCTCGACCTCATCCCGCATCGCGGCGCAGTCATCACCCGGCAGAGCGAGGCTGAACTGGCCGAGGTGTTCTGCGTACTGGCCGCTCTGGAAGGACTGGCAGGGGAATTGGCGGCCGAGCACGCGAGTGAAGACATCCTTCACGAGATCGCAGATATGACACGGGCGCTGCGCCGCACGTTTGACGAGGCAGACCGCCCGACTTATTTCCGTATCAATCAGGAAATCCACAAGACGATCCTCGCTGCTGCGGGCAATGATATGCTGCTGCGCTCGCATGAATTACTGGCCTATCGCGTGCAGCGTGCGCGCTATCAGGCCAATCTGACTGCGGAACGCTGGCGCGCGGCAGTCGAGGAACATGAGGCCATCCTAGACGCGCTGAGCAGGCGGGATGCCGAACGCTGTGGCAAGCTGATGAAGGACCACCTCTTGCGCAAGTTCGCCTCGATCAAGGCCAAGACGCAGGGGTGATTGCTCGCCACTCGGCCCCCTATGCCGGTCTGAACCGCCCCGGTGCCATGGCCGCCAGAACGTGATCCGGCACATCCGGCACGCCCCTTGCAATCAGCGCCGCCGTCAGCCGTGAGAGCGCAGGCGCGGTCTGCACGCCGTAGCCACCCTGCCCGGCCAGCCAGAAAAAACCGTCCGCCTGCGGATCAAACCCCACCACCGGCGTGCGGTCTGGGGCAAAGGTGCGCAGGCCTGCCCAACTATGTTCGACCCGTGTCACCGGCACGCTGACCGCCTGCTCGAACCGATATAGCCCCTCGGCCAGCACCATGTCATCGGCCCAGGCGTCATGGGGGGCGACCGGGTCTTCATCGGCGGGGGAGACCATCAACTTGCCCGCTTCGGGCTTGGCATACCATGTTTCTGCGATAGAGCCGAAGATCGGCCAATGCTCCGTTTCATAGCCCTGGGGTGCCGGAATGATAGCGGCTGAGCGCCGGTAGGGTTGCAATCCTGCGCGCGGCAATCCGGCCAAGGCAGAGACCTCATCCGCCCAGCCACCCGCCGCGTTGACGATGATTGGTGCGCTATGCTGACCCTGTGCGGTTTCGACCTGCCATAACCCGGCGCTCTGCGACAGGGCTGTGACCTGAGCGCCGGTCACGATCTGTCCGCCACGCGCCCGTAGCATGCGCGCATATCCTTGTAACAAGAGGTCCACGTCGATGCCACGCGCGTTGCGTTCGATCATCGCGCCCGCGATGCGGTCGGCGCGCAGAATTGGAACGATTTCGGCGGCCTCTTTGCCGGTCAGACGGTCGATGCCGGTCGAGCCGTCGAGATAGGCGTCGAGGATCGGCAATTCTTCCTCGGAGGCGACCATCAATTCGCCGCGCGGGCTGATTAAAGGTTTGTCGCTGATCTCGCCCGGATGCTCAAAAATCGGCTCCGCCACGGCATTGAGGGCGCGTAGAGTGGCATTGCCGTAGTTGCGGATGAAGATGGCGGCGGAGCGGCCTGTGGCGTGATAACCAATCTGCGGCTCCATCTCGAGAACGACGACATCGGCACCGCCGCGCGCAAGCTCTGCCGCCGCGCTGATCCCGGCAATGCCGCCGCCGATCACGATCACATCGGGCATGGTCACACCCCCTCAAAGCCTGTCAGGACCGAAGTCAGGTTCCGCCCTAGCTCCGCGCAGAGATACCCGCCCTCTTGCACAAAGAGGGTGGGTAGCCCCAGCCCCGCAATCGCCGCCCCGATGCGCCCAAATCCGGGCGTGGTGATGGCCAACCCTTGAAACGGATCGCCCTCGTAGGCGTCAAGACCAAGCGCCACGACCACCACATCGGCCCCGAAATTCGCCACCCGCTCCAGAGCGATGTCGAGCGTTTTCAGATAGGCATCATCGCCTGTGCCGCGTTCCAACGGCAGGTTGAGGTTATAGCCCCTGCCGCGCCCCGTGCCACGCTCGTCGGCGTGGCCCCAGAAAAAGGGATAGAACCGCGCAGGATCGGCATGGATCGAAATGGTCAGCACATCGTCGCGATCATAGAAAATGCCTTGGGTGCCATTGCCGTGATGCACATCGACATCAAGGATCGCCGCGCGCAGCCCATAGGCGCGCAACCGCTCTGCCGAAATCCCGGCGTTGTTGAGGAAGCAGAACCCCCCAGCCAGCTCGCCAAAGGCATGATGCCCCGGCGGACGGCAGAGTGCATAGGCGGCCCGCTCTCCGGCGGCAAGCATGTCCGCGCCAGTCACGGCGGTCTGCGCCGACCAATAGGCAGCCTCCCACGTGCCCGCCCCGATTGGGCAGGCGGTATCGGCCTGATGGTAGCCGGCCTGCCCGACTGCAGACTTGGGGTAATTATCGCTGCGGTTGGCGGGATGTATGTTGGGGATCACCTCTTCTCCCGCGCCGTCGATATGCTGCCATCGCGCGTAGATGTTGCGCAGAAAGGTAACATACTCTGGCGAATGGAGAGCCGCGATGGGGCCAAGCCCGGCATCGTCGGGCAACACAAAGTCGCAGCCAGCCGCCTTGGCCCCGTCCGTCAGCCGCGTGATGCGCTCGGGCTGTTCGGGGCTTGGCTTGATCACCCCGTTGGCCATGAAATGCTTGGGATCATGCCGCCATTGGCGCTCGTCAAAAATTGCCTTCATCCGTGTTCTCCCATCAATCTGCGCATCGCTGCCTGAGGTAACCGCATCTGTGTCACTTGATCCTGCGCCTCGAAACCCAGCCGTTCGTAGAACCGGCGTGAAGCCGGGGTGTGGGCGTAGACCGCCAGCATCATCCATTCCGCCCGCCAGAGTGTGCCTGCGCGGCGCGCCACCTGAGATAGGAGTGCGCGGCCCAACCCCTTGCCGCGCGCCGCCTCTGTGACCCAGAGGTCAGAGACATAGACGCCCGCCGCCCCGCGCACGGTGGAAAACATCGGGCCAAAAAGGGCGGCACCGATCAAATCCCCCTCCACCGCGAGCAGACCATAGGCCGCCGGTATCTCTCCCGTCAGCCCGGCGCGCAAGGCGTCCAGCCCGGCGCTATGGGCATCGCCCAAATCCGCGCTGAGTTGGCGCAAGGCCGTGTCCAACATGGCCAGATCATCCTCAGTTTCGACCATCCGGAATTCTGCCATGGTTCAGATTGCCACCCGGTCTGCGCCCTTGAGCCCCAAGAGCGCGCGGGCCTCATCGGGGCTGACCACCACCCGGCCCAACGCCTCGACGATGCCGCGCACCTTGGTGACCTGTTCGGCGTTGGAGTGTGCCAGCGTGCCGCGCCCAATGGTCAGGCTATCTTCAAGCCCCACACGCACATGCCCACCCATTGCCGCCGCCTGCGCCGCCATCGGCATCTGATGGCGCCCGGCGGCCAGCACGGAGAACATGTAATCCTGACCAAAGAGCTTGTCCGCGATGCGCACCATATGCGTGAGGTTCTCGGGGTCCGCGCCCATTCCCCCCAAAACACCAAAGACGAACTGGATGAAATAAGGCGCGCGGATCAGCCCGCGATCCGCGAAATGGCGCAGCATGTAGAGGTGGCTCAGGTCGTAACATTCAAATTCGAACCGCGCCCCGCGTTCCTCGCCCAGTTCCGTCAGGATGCGGGCGATGTCTCGGGGGGTGTTCTTGAACACCAGATCATCCGAGCCTTCGAGAAAGGGCTGCTCCCAATCGTGCCGCCAGTCGGTGATCCGCTCTGCCATCGGATAGAGCGCGAAATTCATAGTGCCCATGTTGAGTGAGGCCATTTCCGGCGCGGCCTCGATGGGCGCGGCCAGCCGTTCATCGAGCGTCATGGTCGCGCTGCCCCCGGTCGAGAGGTTCAGGACCGCATCGCAGCCCTGTTTCAACCGGGGCAGAAAGGCGCGGAAATGTGCGGGGTCGGCAGAGGGCCGCCCGGTTTGCGGATCACGCGCATGCAGGTGCAGAATGGCCGCTCCCGCCTCGGCCGCCTCGATCCCGGCATGGGCGATTTCGTCAGCCGTGATCGGCAGGTGTGGCGACATTGAGGGCGTGTGGATCGAGCCTGTCAGCGCGCAGGTAATGATAATCTCGCGCATTACACGGCCTGCTCCAGCGCGGGGCGGATTTCGTTTGTAAACTCTGCCAGCGAGGCATCCAGCATTTCGGTAATCTCGTCCAAGTGCGTTTCGGTCACGATCATTGGGGGGGCGACGATGATGTGATCCCCCTTGATCCCGTCACGGGTGCGCCGCGCATAGACGATCAGCCCCTTTTCATAGGCGATCTGCACAAAACGGTCAAAGGCGCGCAAGGATTTGGGCAGCGGGGCCCTAGTGCCGCGATCCGCCATGAACTCGAACGCGGTGAGCAGGCCCTTACCGCGCACGTCGCCGATGATGGCGTAGCGCTGCATCAGGCCGCGCAGGCGCTCTTGCAGCCGGTCGCCCATGTGCGCGGCGTTGCCCACCAGATCCATTCGCTCGATCTCGTCGATCACCGCGAGACCAGCGGCGCAGGCCAGCGGATTGCCTGCATAGGTAAAGCCATGCAGAAAGCCGCCCGCATCCAAAACCGGCTCGACCAGCCGCTCATGCGCCACCATCGCGCCAAGCGGCACATAGCCAGCGGCAAAGCCCTTGGACATGACGACGATATCGGGGGCGAGGTTCCAATGCTCTGAGGCGAGGAATTTGCCGGTCCGTCCTGCACCGGTCATCACCTCGTCCAGAATGAAGAGCACGCCGTATTTACGGCAAATCTCTTGCACGCGCTCCATATAGCCGCGCGGCGGCACCAGTGCCCCGGTAGAGGCGCCGCCGATGGGCTCGACCACAAAGGCCAGCACGCTCTCGGGGCCTTCCTCCAGTATCTTGGCCTCGAGCATGTCGGCGTAGTGGTGGCCTGTCGCCTCAAGGTCGGCGTCCAATCCATCCAGGTAGGCGCGCGGTGCCGGGATCTTCGGCATCGCCTGCATCATGGGCAGAAAGGGATCGGTCAGCGGCGCATAAGAGGTGATTGCAAGCGCGCCGAGCGTGCAGCCGTGATACGACGGTGCGCGGCTGATGATTTTCCACCGACTGCCCTGACCAATGGCCAGAGCATATTGCCGCGCCAGCTTCATGGCAGATTCCACCGCCTCGGACCCGCCCGAGACAAAAAACACCCGGTTCAGCCCCTCGGGGCAGAGGGCTGCGGTCTTGGCGGCGAGTTTCTCTGAGGCCTCGGTCTCGAAATGCAGGCGATAGCCAAAGGTGGATTTCTCCATCTGACGGCGCATTGCCTCGAGCACATTCTCATTCGAATGGCCGATGTTGCAGACCATCGCGCCGGAGGACCCATCGAGATAGCGCTTGCCATCCACGTCCCACATATAGACGCCGCGCGCCTGATCGAGCACCGGCTTGCGCTCGCGCCCCTGATAAAAAAGATGAGAGGGTTTTACGTTCATTGCGTTATCCCGGTAACGCCGCACAATCCTGCGGGCGCAAATGCAGATGGACCGCCTCACCCGCTGCAAACGGGTGGTCGTCGATCATGTTGATGGCTTGTAACTGCACCTCCCCCGCGCGCACGAAATACCGAACCGCCTGTCCCTGATAATCCACCGTTTCCACGGTGGCGGGAACAGAAATCACACCCGCGGGTGCGGGCGTTTTTGAAAGCAGCAGCTTTTCAGCACGCACCACCAGCTTAGCCTTGCCAGTGCCGGTCAGGTTGGGGGCCTTGGCCGCAGGGACGGTGACACGGCCAAAGATGGCATCCTCAACCACGACCGTCGCGCCGTGCTCGATGCAACGCCCGTCGGAGATGTTGGATGCGCCGAGAAAGTTCGCAACGAATTCGGAGGCGGGTGTGTTGTAGACCTCTTCAGGCTTGCCCACCTGCTCCACGCGCCCCTCAGACATCACGACGATCAAATCGGACATTGCCAACGCCTCGGATTGGTCATGGGTGACAAAGACCGTGGTCACGCCGATGCGTTCCTGAATGCGTTTGAGTTCTACCCGCATATCTTCGCGCAGATTTGCATCGAGCGCCGATAGCGGTTCATCCAAGAGCAAAACGTCCGGCTCGATCACGATGGCACGGGCCAAGGCGATGCGCTGTTGCTGACCGCCCGACAGTTCCTTGGGGTAGCGGTCGCCAACATGGGGCAGTTGCACGAGGTCGAGGGCGTCGCGCACCTTGGCCGCAATCTCGGATTTCGGCACATTGCGGTATTTGAGGCCAAAGGCCACATTCTCGGCCACGGTTTTATGGGGGAAAAGCGCATAGTTCTGAAACACGAGACCAAGATTGCGCTTGTGGATCGGCACATCGTTGACCCGCTTGCCGCCAATGAGGATTTCGCCTTCGGTGGGATCGAGCAACCCCGCGATCATCCGCAGATTGGTCGTCTTGCCACAGCCGGACGGACCCAAAAGCGTGACAAATGCGCCCTCGGGGATGTCCAAGGTGGTGCGATGCACGGCGGTAAAGGTGCCGAACCGCTTGACGATATTGCTGAGGGTGACGGCGCTCATCGGCGGGGTCCTTTTGGGTCAAGGGGCCGCGCCCCCACAAAGGGGCGCGGCAACAGGTTAATACCCGCGTTGGACGCGGCTGAAGGTTTCGGACCATTCGGCCTCGTTGCCATTCCAATAGGCGGGGTCAGCAAAGGTCAACGACTCGAGCGTGCCGGTCGGATCATAGGCGGGCAGGGTCGGGATCTTGGCACCAAGATCGACCTTGGTCCCGTCGAGAGCGGGCGGATAATTCTGCCCTTCGGCCACTGCGATGGAGGTTTCGGGCGCCAGCATGAAGTTCAAGAGTTCTTCGCAGGCCTCGACCGGGCTGCCCTTGAGCACATGCAGACATTCCTGCCAGGCAAAGCTGCCGGGGGCGTCGTAATAGCCGATGTCGTGACCTTCCTGTTGCAGGGCGGCGATGCGGCCCGACCAGCCTTCGGTGACGTAGATTTCCTCTTCTGCCAGAAGGCTCATAAGCTCTGCGCCCGATGACCAGTATTTCAGTGCCAGATCGCGGTGACTGCGGATCGCATCCCAGACCGCTTCCATATCCTGAATATTGTTTGGGTCTTGCCCGGTCTGCAACGCGCCATACCAGACCCGAGTGCGCCAATCCGTCCAGCCGCCGATCTTGCCTTTGTAGGCCTCGTCGATCAGGATCTTGGCACCCTTTTCCTTCATCTCTTCGTCGGAGATATACTTGCGGTTATAGGCCAGCCCCGTGGTGCCGTAATCGTAGGGCACCGCCGAGAGGTAATCCGGCGTCACCTTGCGGAACGCGTTGGTCAGCGCATCCATCACCAGCGACATGTTGGGAATATTGTCGAGGTTGAGTTCCACCGTCAGGCCGAAATTCACATAGCGGGCATAGTCGAACACGCCGGACAGGTGCGCGATATTATATTCACCCTCCTGGCTCGAGCGGACCTGGGCCAGATATTCATCGCCGCCCGCAAAGGTGCCATCGACCACAGTGATCCCGGTCTCTGCTGTGTAGGGGTCAAACGCATATGTACGGAATGCTTCGGACACGACACCGCCCCAGCCGTCAAACCGGACCTGTTTCACATCCTGTGCATGGGCGAATTTGGCAAAGGGCGTTTGCACGCCGTACGCGAGGCCCGCAGCCCCGATCAGGCCCAGAAAATTGCGTCGGTCCAGATCGCCGTTGCGGTAGCGATCCAGCAGTCGTTGGTAACGTGTTGTACTATCCATTTTTCAGGTCTCCTTGTTGAATGTTGGGGCGGTTCTCAGGTGCCGCCTTTCATGGCGAGTTTGCGGGCCACCGCCGCACCCAGCAGGGGCAGACCCACCGTCATCACGATCATCACGGTGCCGAGTGCGTTGATTTCCGGGCTGATCGAATTGCGTAACATTGAAAAAATCTGCGTCGGCACGGTCTCGACCCCGCCAGGTTTCCAGAAGAGTGTGCCGGTGATGTCATCAAAGCTGATGGTAAAGGCAAAGAGCGCGCCGGCAGCGACCGCAGGCAGCATAAGGGGCAGGGTGATGGCAAAGAAGGTCTGCACCGGCGAGGCGCCAAGGCTGAGCGCCGCTTCCTCTACATCGCGCTTGATGCTGACAAGGCGCGCTTGCACGACGAGGATCACGAACGGCAGGGTGAATATCACATGTCCCGCAAGCAGCAGCGCAAAGCTCTTGCCGATGCCCAGCCAGTTGAGAAAGAGCAAGAGCGCCACCGCCAGAACCACCTCAGGCACGAGAATGGGCGCGATCAGCAGCGTGGTAATCGCGTTGCGACCAGGGATGTTGTAGCGCACCAACGCAAGGCTGGCCAAAATCCCCAGCGTGGTGGAAATGACCGCCGTCATCAGCCCGAGCACCAGCGAGGTGCGAAAGGCGCGCATCACTGCGTCATTGTTCCACAATTCCTGAAACCAGTGCAGCGAGACGCCGGTCATCGGAAAGCTGCCAAACTGATTGGCGTTGAAGGACAACAAGACCACCACTGCCACCGGCAGGAACATGAAGCCATAGACCACAATGGTCCAGGCGCGGATGATCTGCCAGCCCATTAGCCCAGCCCCTTGGCCAGTTGCGCCATGCCCAGATAACGGTTGTAGATCGCCACCAAGAGGCCCAGCACGATCAGCAACAAGAGCGACAGAGCAGAGCCGAGAGGCCAGTTGAGCTGTGTGATGATCGCCTCAAACACGAGATTTGCGAACATCGCATCGCGCGGCCCGCCGAGGATCACCGGCGTGATATAGGTGCCCGCGCCAAGCACGAAGCACAGCAATCCGCCCGCCGCGAGGCCGGGGAGCGAGAGGGGAAGGGTGACTTGGGTAAACGCCTGCCACCGCGTTGCCCCGAGCGAATTGGCGGCATCCTCGAGGTTGGTGTCGATACCCTCAAGGCTCACGTAGACATTGAGGACCATGAAAGGCAGCAGAAAATGCACGAGGCCGAGGATCACGGTCGCCTCGTTATAGAGCATCTGGATCGGCTCGCTGATGATCCCGAGGGACAGGAGCAGAGAATTGAGCGCGCCTGATGTTCCCAGAATGTTGATCCAACTCATCGTGCGGATGATATAGCTGATCCAGAATGGCAGCATCAGCAAGAGCAGCAACACCATCTTGTTGCTGCGTGACCGGGCGATGAAATAGGCCGCCGGATAGCCCATCAGGGCACAAATCACCGTGGTGATTGCCGCTATTTTCAGGGTGTTGAGGAGAATGTCCCGGTAAAAGCGATCGGTGAGCGTCTTTTGCCAATTGTCGAGGTAGAACCCGACGGTATCTGCGCCCATGGCCGAGCGGAGCCAGAACGAATAGACCACGATGAACATCAGTGGCACGAGCAAAAGCAGCGCCACCGCTCCCAAGGCGGGTGACAACAGAATCCAGGGCTGCCTCGCTTCGCGGGCCTGGACCGACATGCATCGTCCCTTCACGCTTTGCCCATGATGTCCGGGCTTGCGAGCAGGGTGCAAAGCAGGCAATCATTAATCAAATAGATAATAGGAATTGTGACAATAGATGCAGCCTATAGAAGATCGCAACAGCCCCGAACGCATCATGCGCGAGATGGATTGGAATCTCTTGCGCACCTTTGTCGTGCTGGCGCAGTCCACTTCGGTCACTGACGCCGCACATCGCTTGCGTCTCACGCAGCCGTCTGTGTCTACGGCGTTGAAAAGGCTGGAGGATCGGGTGGGCAAGCGTCTCATTCACCGCGCGCCGGGGCATTTCGCGCTGACCGAGGCAGGCGAAGTTCTGTATCGCGAGGCGCTGGATATCCAAGGCTCTATCCTGCGCCTCTCGACCCTCATGCGCGACATGACGGATGAGGTGACGGGACATGTGCGGCTGTCGTTGGCCTCTCATGTGATCTGCCCAGTTTTTGATCAGGTGCTGGCGGAATTTCACGCCGAGAACCCGCGCGCGACGCTCGCCATTGAGGTGCATTCCTCAGCGCAGGCGATTGAAACGGTGTCGGCGCGTTCTGCCTCCTTTGCCATCTGCCTCGTGCATCAGCGCAACCCCAAGCTGGAGTATATGCGCCTCTATCGAGAGTTCTTTGGCCTCTTTTGTGGGCCGCGCCACGCGCTCTTTGGGCAGCGCGATTTGACCCGCGCCGATCTTGCCGGGCGTTCTGCAGTCAGCTTTGAGACCGACCGTTTACAGGACGCGCTGAAACCCGTGACTCTGATGCGGGCGCAGTCGGAATTGGGGGATCAGATCATCGCCACCTCCAGCCATCTGGAAGAGGTGCGGCGCATGATCATCGCCGGGATTGGTGTGGGTCCGCTACCCCTGCATGTGGCGGCACGCGATGTGCAAGACGGGCTATTGTGGCAATTGCCACCCTATGACCAGACGGCGGCGGTGGATGTGCATGTGGTCTGGAACCCGCGCGCCGTGCTCAATCGTGCGGAACAGAGCCTGCTTGACCGCCTGTTGGCCCAGATCGACGCGACACCCATAGAGGATCGAACCTATCGTTGATCGGCCGCCTGTCACAAAAGCTTCACAAAACTGTCACACTTCGCGAATCCTGCCCAGCGCCCCCTTGCGCCGCTTTGCCTCACAGGTCACTCTCGGTGCTTTCAGATTCCAGCCGGAGCATGAGCCACAGCCTTGGAAGATCCCAACCTTACACTTTTCTTTCTTGAGATCGCTGGGGCGGCGGCGCTTCTGATTTGGTCTGTGCGCCTCGTCCGCACTGGCGTGGAACGTGCCTTTTCCGCCCAGTTGCGCCTTTGGCTGCGCCGTTCAGGTCAGAGCCGAATTCTTGCGGCCTTGACCGGCTTGACCTCGGCCATGGCTCTGCAGAGTTCAACCGCCGTTGCCGTTCTTACTGCCAATTTCGTGTCGTCAGGCGGCATCGCTGTGGCGGCAGGGCTGGCAATCCTTTTGGGCGCTGATCTGGGCTCAGCCTTGGTCGCAAAGCTGCTTTTGGTACGCCAGACTTGGCTTATCCCGGTTCTCTTGCTGGCGGGAGTGGTGATGTTCCTGCGCGGACATCAGAAACGTGTGCGACAAGGCGGACGCATCCTGATCGGGCTGGCGCTGATCTTTGTCTCGCTGGACATGTTGCGCGCTGCAACTGAGCCGTTAACCGAAAGCACAGCAGCGGTCGCAGCCATGCAGTATCTTGGGCGCGATACACTCACAGCGTTTGTAATCGGCGCTGTTTTTGCGTGGCTCGTCCATTCCTCAGTGGCCGCCGTACTGCTCTTTGTAACGCTAGTGCTTCAAGGGCTGATGCCGACCACAGCCGCAATCGCACTGATCCTCGGGGCAAATCTTGGCGGTGCCTTTATCGCCTTTGCGTTGACATTTGCCGCTGATGTCGAGGCGCGACGATTGATCCTCTCCAATCTTATATTGCGCGGTGGGGGCGCAGCACTGACGTTGGCTGCCCTAACGGCCTTTCAGCCACCGATGGGCTGGCTGGGGGCAACTCCGGCAGCGCAGGCTATTCACCTGCATATCCTGTTTAACCTGGCGCTGCTTTTATTGATCCTGCCGTTTACAAGCACAGCCTCGCGGGCAATCGGTGCACTTATTCCCAACCCAAACACACCTTCGGCACTTGATCACATCACCGCGCTTGATCCCGGAGCGCTTGGCAACCCGGACCGAGCCCTATCCTGCGCCACGCGCGAGGTGATCCGTATTGGCGAGATGGTCGAAGCGATGCTGCGCCCGATCCCGGCACTCTATGCGCAGTGGGACGACGCCACAGCCGAGGCCATCACCGAAACCCATAGTTCTCTGCGCAAACGCCACTTCGACACCAAACTCTATCTTGCGCAACTCAACCGCAACGGTCTGAACGAGGAGCGAAGCCAACGCTCGATGGACCTCTCTACGATTGCCACCAATCTTGAAGCTGGGGGGGACGCCATTGCGACCACCATGTTGAGCCTCGCCCGTCGTCTGAACAGCGAAGGCGTGCAGTTCTCTCGACCCGGATGGCAAGAAATCTGTGATTTCCACGACCGGGTTCTGGCCAATACACAGCTCGCGCTCAGTGTGATGATGACCCAGCATCCTGACGATGCCCGCGAACTGGTGGCCGAAAAGGACAGTATCCGCACGCTCGAACAAGAGTTGCAACGCGCCCACCTCGGTCGCCTGCGCGAAGGTTTGGCCGAGAGCATTGAAACCAGCAATATCCACCAAGAGACGTTGCGCGCGCTCAAACAGGTGAACACCAGCTTTACCATGGTTGCCTATCCAATTCTGACAGAAACGGGTGATCTTCTCTCCAGTCGGATCTCGTCTCGCGGCTGATCCTTTCTCCTGACCCAGAAACTCCGGGCGATTGAGGACACAGCATCCAGACGATGCACGCGGAAAAGGCGTGGTCAGCAAAATTGATTCAACCAATTGGAAAATTGATGTACCTTCTGACCTGCCCCTTATTCCGGGGATACGAGCCATCACCCAATTCAGGAGACCGATTTTGAACGCAGATAAATGCCCCGGCACACCCGTCACCCTAACCCTGTCGATTGACGGGGCCGCGCCCACGACCAAGACCTGTGATCTTCTGGTCATTGCCTGTGAGCCGCGTAACCTGAGCAATATCTGCGATTACACCGCGACGGAACAAGACGTGTTCGGAAAGCTGTGCAATTTCACCTTTCACACCACGTTGGTGCGCGTAACAGTCCCCAGTCCTGCCCCGAAGTACGGCATCATCCTCGCCCCCACGGAAATTAGCGCGATGGCGGGACATGTCAGCGGCTTTCGTAACGAGACAGCCAAGCAATTCTCGCTCGAGACCGCAAACTCCATGACCGAGAACCTTGTCACCGTCTATCAGTTGCAGGGGCCTACCGATACGCCGATGACCGAAGCCGAGTTCCTCGCAAATCTGGAACAGACCCTGCCCACACTCGACTGGTGGCCCTATCCCGATTACGAGATCGTCACCGACAGCGCTGGCGCGACGGTCGATCTGCGGACGCCCTATTTCGACCATTTCGACATTGACGGGCTGCGCGCGGGTGGGCCTTGGAATTACCTGAGCCTTCAGGGCAAGAACAGCACCGTCTTTGTGCACGGCTCGACCTGTTTTGAATCCGTGCTGCAATGCTGGCAGTATGGCGGGCTCTTACTGGATCAGCAGGCGAATCTTGGCTGGTCGCTACCCACTGACAAGGCGGCGCCGATCATCGTACTGGGGGCCGGTCCCTCTGGGATGATGTTCGCGCATCGTCTGCAAGGGTTGGGATACACCAGTGTCGAAATCCTCGAGTCCTCAGCTCGTTTCGGTGGTAAGACGCACACTGTCACCTTTGATGCCCCCTCGCCCGATGGTCAGCCGACAGCCTGCGAGTTAGGCACCTGCTATCTCTCGCCTGCCTATAATCATATGGCGGCAGATTTCGCCGCCAGCGGGTTCATGGAGGGCAATATCCGCGAGGGCATGTATCTGACAGCCGACCATCAGGACCCGGCGGGCCACACCATCCGCGCCATGGTGACGACCGGACAGTTTCCTGGCGTGCCTGCCCCGGCGACGCTGATGGATTATGACGATTACACCCTGCTCAAGGGGTATTACGAGGCCAACCAACCGTTTGCCGATCCCGAGACCTGGATGGCGGGTTTCGATGCGGACAAGGTCAAGGCCGAGATTTTCGTGCGCCTCGCGGAGTATGACGTGTTGCTGGCGCTCCATCGTGGCCTGACCCTGCCGATGCCGCTGAGCGCGCCGACAGAGTTGCTACAGTATGACAGCTTTTACGACTTTCTCGCCAAGAATGATCTGCTCATCCTCACCGGCATGTTGGAATACGCCTATTCCGTTCAGGGATACGGCCCTTTGAAACAGATCTCTGCCTATTACGGTATGATCTGGATTTCGCTTCCTTTGACGCTTGGGCTGATCTTTAGCGACAAACCAGCCGTCACCGTCCTGTCAAAAGGTTGGCTTGATATCTGGACTCAGATGGCACCCACACTAACTATCACTCTAAATGCTCAGGTGACAAAGATCACCCGCATGTCCTAGAGATAGGACGGGGAAAAGGGCACCGCGACAAAGGGGAAAAAGGTGAAGACGCTGGAGCGCAGGGCGACAACCATCGCTGCCGCTGATGTGGTGGGGTTCTCTCGTCTTGTTGCGATGGACGAAGATGCGGTTTTTGACCGCCTTCGGCTGCTGCGCCAGAACATAATCGACCCGGCTATTGCCTCGCATGGCGGGCGGGTCGTCAAATCCATGGGTGACGGGCTACTGGTCGAATTTCCGGGTCCGGCAGCCGCAGTATATGCCTCTCTGTCGGCACAGCGTGCGATTGCCGCACATGAGCTGAATCGGTCAGAGGGTCAGCGGATTCGTTTGCGGGTGGGTATCAATCATGGCAGCGTTCTGATCGACGGATCTGATGTCTTGGGCGATGTGGTCAATATTGCGGCTCGGCTCGAAACGCTGTCGTCCCCCGGCGGCATCTGCGTGTCACGCACAGTGCGCGATATGCTGGCGCAAGATGCCAGTCTGAGCATCACCGGACAGGGCATGCAATATGTCCGAAACATCCCAACACCAGTCGAGGTCTGGCATATCGCCACAGGGGTCGAGGCAGAGAGCCGCAGCACCGTGACCCAAAGCGCTGATCGTCCTTCGGTCATCGTCCTGCCGTTTGATAACTTGTCGTCTTCAGTCGAGGACGGCTTTCTTGCCGATGGGATCGCCGAGGATCTGATCAACGAGCTGTCGCGCTTTCGTTCGCTCTTTGTGATCGCTCGCGGGTCCTCCTTTGCCTACAAGGACCGGGCACAGGACATGCGCCAGATCGCGCAGGACATGCGTGTGCGTTACGTGGTCAAAGGGTCTGTGCGCCGCGCGGGCGCACGTCTGCGTGTCACCGCGCAACTGATCGAGGCCGAGACAGGCCATCAAATCTGGTCAGATCGTTATGACCGTGACATGGCTGATCTCTTTGCGCTTCAGGATGACATCACGCGCTGTATCGTCACCGGACTTACCCCCGAAATCGGTGCGCATGAACGCGCAATGTCCCGCGCCAAACCGACCGAGAGCCTTTCGGCCTGGGAAATGTGCCAGCGTGGATTGACCGAGATCGACATGCGGACCACCGGCGGCATTCGCAATGCGACCGCCCTCTTTCACGCAGCAGCTGAGGCCGATCCGACCTATGCGCTGCCGCATGCGTTGATTGGTCGGGTGCATGCGGTGCGAATCTATTCCGGCCGGAGCCGCAATCCACGCGAGGATGTGATCAAGGGAATGCATCACGCCAATCGCGCCATCGAACTCGATGACCGGCTTGAACTGGGGCATATCACCCTAGCGCAGCTCTTGACCCTACAAGGGCAAGAGAAGGACGCGCGCGAGGCTCTGGCCCGCGCGCGTGCCCTCAATCACAATGACGCGCTGGTTTATAATGCGCAGACCTTTATCAACCTCTTTCAAAAGACCCCCGACACCGCAGAGATGGAAGAGGCTGGGTTGGAGGCCATTCGCCTCAGCCCGCAAGACCCGATGCTCTGGTCCTTTTACTGGATGCTCGCCGTTGCGATCTGGATGCGCGACATGACCTTGGGTGAGAACATGCGCAAATATCTCGAACCGGCGGCGCGCAATCCGGGGGCCGAGGCATTTGTGCATTCGGCCTATGCTGTCCTGTCCCTGCGTGCGGGCGACCGGGGCACCGCTCAACGAGCCTTGGAGCAAGCGCTCACTGTGCGTCCTGATTTCACACTTGAGGTGATCAAGTACGGTTTTCACTTTCCAAAGTGGCCCGCGCTAGTAGCAGGTATCAAGACCGATTTGGAAACCCTTGTCGCCATGGGACTCCCGCGGCGTTGATGCATCACCCTGTACGATATGCTAAACTTTCGGAATTACGGCTCGACCAAATTTGAATCAAATCGCGTTTCTGTCGGAGAACCGTTGCACTGAAAGCTCCGCCTACACGCCCGCGCCGCGAGGTGTCACATGACGAGCATTTTCAACCTAAGTCTTTTTCTGATCTTGTTTCAGATCAAACATTACCTTGGTGATTTTCAGTTCCAGACCGGATGGATGGCCAAAAACAAAGGTCGCTACGGGCATCCGTCAGGCATCCTCCATGCCGGGCTGCACGGAGCACTTAGCCTGCCCATCCTGCTCTGGTTCGCTCTGCCGTGGGAATTGGCGCTTGGTCTCGCACTCGCAGAGGTCGCGGTGCATTATCACATCGACTGGGCCAAGGCGCGCCGCGTCTCTAACGAGGCCATGACCGAGACGGACCCGCGCTTCTGGCATTACCTTGGTCTCGATCAGGCCGCGCATCAGCTCACTTATGTCGCGCTCTTTGCTGTCGTTGCCAGCCGCGCGGCCTGAATATGTCAGGCCGCGCCGCGATTTGAGTCAGTGGCCAAATGAGAGACCCATATCCCAAAAGCTCACTTCGAGCCGCGTGGCGGTGGTGAAGCGCTGACAGAGGCGCGCCCAACCCGGCGTGCTCTCGGCCCCCGCGCCCAGACGACGGGCCACAGCCCCATCAAAAAGCGCGCCCGCATCGCGGCACACCTGTTGATAGGCGTCGCCTGCATAGGTGTTGATCCAATCGGCATAGGGATGACCCGCCGCAACCGGTCCCAGCCGCGCGCCAATCTCGCCATAGCCCATGACACAAGGCGCAAGCGCCGCCAGCAGATCGAGGAAATTGCCGGAATGCCCCGCATCGAGCACATAGCGCGTATAGGCCAGATTGGCGGGATGCTCTTCGGCGCTGTAAAGATCCTCTTCGCTCAGCCCCGCCTCGGCGCAGGTTTTCACATGTAGGCTGAGTTCGTGATTGACCAGCGCATCGACAGTGGCAGCACAGGCGCGCATTTCTTCGAGTGCGTCGGCCTTGGTCACGGCCAAGGCCCAGGCACGGGCAAAATGGATGAGAAACACGTAGTCCTGCACCAGATAGCCAAGGAACGCCTTGCGCGGCAGCGTGCCCTCGCGCAGCCTCTCGACAAAGGCGTGATGCGTGTAATCCTGCCAAACCGTCCCCGCCGCATCGCGCAAGCGGGGAAAGGTTGCCCCATATCCGTCAGTCATTCCGCGTTCAGGTCCATGGCAAGGCCCGAGACGGGCGTGGAATTTTCGATCATTCCAGTGTCGAGCAGGAACTGTTCAAACCGCTTGTAGCGTGCGTGATCCAGCGCCGCGGGCCGGGTGGCAAAACGCGGAAAGGTGTCCACCCAGGCCTTTTCATTCAACTCGTCCTGCAATTCGGGCGAGGTGCCTGCGAAAATCTCCCAGCTCTCTTGCGGGTGGTTCATGATGTATTGCGTCGCACGCTCGGTCGCATGCAGAAAACGGCGGATCATGTCGGCATTCATCGTGTCGGGATTGGCGACATAGATCAGCTCGTCATAGGCGGGCACGCCCTCTTCCTCGATGTAGAAACACCGCCCCGGCACGCCTTCGATCTCCATCTGGTTGAGTTCGAAATTGCGATAGGCGCCGATCACCGCGTCCACTTGGCCTGACATGAGCGAGGGCGAGAGTGACCAGTTGACGCTCACCAGTTCGATATCGCTCAGGCTGTGGCCATGCTGCGCAAGAATGGTCGAGAGCAAAACCTCTTCGACGCCCGCTACCGAGAAGCCCACCTTGCGGCCTTTGAGATCAGCGGTGGATTTGATCGGCCCATCTGCGAGCACCAAGAGGCAGTTGAGCGGCGTGGCGACCAGCGTGCCAACGCGGCGCAGAGGCAGCCCGTTCTCGATCTGCATATGCAACTGCGGCTGGTAGGAAATCGCAAGGTCGGCCTGACCGGCCGCAACCATCTTGGGCGGATCGGACGGATCGGCAGGGGCGATAACCTCGACCTCGAGCCCGGCGTCTTGGAAATAGCCCAGTTCCTCGGCTACGATGATCGGGCCGTGATCCGGGTTGATGAACCAGTCCAGAATGAGCGTCATCTTGTCCTGTGCCATGGCCGGGCTGGCCATAAGGGCAATAATCAGGGTGAGGTATCTCATGTGTCAGTCTCCTGTTGAACGTCGCCAAGGGCGATCAAGGCAATCTCTCCGTCCCAATGACCGCGCAGCCGCGTTGCAGCCTGCCAAGACCGCAGGCCGGACCGGCAGGCAAGCACGGCGCGTGCGCCTTGGGGGCGGGTGTCGGGGTGATCAAAATCGGCAACACTGTGGCGGGTGGCGTTTGGCAAGGCGGGACCGCTCTCGGTCTCGGCGCGCAGGTCGATCAGCCAGTCATCGGGCGTGATTTGACCGGGCGCGATAAAGCGGAAACCATCCTCTGGCTCGGGCGCACCGTCAAAGCGGAAGCCGCCAAAGCGATGTCCAATCGCCTCAAATGTCACGAGTTGACCAAGCGGATCAGGCTCTATTCCAGCCAGAAGCGCCAATGCCATCTGCGCCTGAAGGCTACCAACAACGCCGACCGACGGGCCAAGTACGCCATCGGCATCGCAACTGCCCAGCCGGTCAGGTAAATCCGGGAACAGCGCGCGCAACGAGGGCGCGCCCGCGCAGAAGCCGCCCACATAGCCAGAGGTGCCAACGATAGAGGCGCTGATCAGCGGTGTGCCCTGTGTCAGGCATGTATCGGACAGAATGTAGCTCGCTGCGAAACTGTCGGCGCAATCAAGAACCAGATCTGCGGCTGCCACATGAGCGGGGGCATTAAGGGGATCGAGTGGCTCTGACACGGCGGAAATCACGCAGTCCGGGTTGAGAGCGGTCATATGCAGCGCCGCGACCTGCGCCTTAGGTTGGCCGATATCCGTCATGCGAAACAGCGTCTGGCGGTGCAGGTTGCTCAGGGAAACGCGGTCGCCATCCATCAACGTGATCCGCCCGACGCCCGCGCCCACGAGGTATTGCAGCACTGGCGCTGCCAGCCCGCCCGCGCCCACGACCAGTACATGCGCCGCGGCCAGCCGGTCCTGTCCCACGGTCCCGAACTCAGGGAGAGCGATCTGACGCGCGTAGCGGCTCATCCAGTCACGTCCAACCATTGCCGCACCCGCGCCTCGGGATCGGAGTGAAGGGTGATGTCTGTCACGGCCGAGACCACATCTGCCCCGGCGCTGAACGCACCTTGCGCACGCTCCACCGACATGCCGCCGATCGCAATGAGGGGGATGTCGCCGATCAGGCGCTTCCACTCCGTCAGCTTGTCCAACCCCTGTTCATGCCACTTCATCTTTTTCAGGATGGTCGGATAGACGGGACCAAGCGCCACGTAATCGGGGGCATAGGATAGCGCGCGGTCCAGTTCGGCATGGTCATGGGTGCTGAGCCCGATCTTGATCCCGGCGCGGCGGAGCGCAGGGATATCGGCGGCATCGAGATCCTCTTGCCCCAGATGCACCCAAGTGCAGCCTGCATCAATCGCCGCCTGCCAGTGATCGTTGACCACGAGAATTGCGCCATGGGCGCGGCAAAGACCCTGTGCCAGCGCGATTTGCTGTTCCAGCATGTCGCTGGAAACATCCTTGATTCGCAATTGGACCAACCCCACGCCTAGCGGCAGCAGACGGCGCAACCAGTCGGCGTGATCGAAAATCGGATAGAAACGCGGCAAGGTCATCAGGTAAAGGCCCTCCCCAAAACGGGGGTCGAAGGTGCCGCCATATCGCGCGGCTCCATCGGGTCGGCTTCAAAGGCCAGCCGCCCAGCCTCTAGCGCGCGCGCGAACCCTTCGGCCATCATGGCCGGATCGCCAGCCTTGGCGACGGCGGTGTTGAGGAGAACGGCGTCATAGCCCAATTCCATCGCATGTGCCGCCTGTGATGGCAGGCCAAGGCCTGCGTCGATCACCAATGGCAGATCGGGGAAATGCGCGCGCAAACTGCGCAACCCATAGATATTGTTGAGTCCCAGCCCCGTACCAATAGGTGCGCCCCAAGGCATCAGAACGCGGCACCCGGCCTCGACAAGCCGCTCGCAGAGCACGAGATCCTCGGTGCAGTAGGGGAACACCTGAAACCCGTTGTCAGACAGGATTCGCGCCGCCTCGACCAATCCAAAGGGGTCGGGCTGCAGGGTGTCGGCATGGCCGATCACCTCCAGTTTGATCCAGTTGGTGTCAAAGATCTCGCGCGCCATCTGCGCCGTAGTCACCGCCTCGCGCACCGAGTGACATCCGGCCGTATTGGGCAGGACATGCACGCCTAGTTCGCGGATCATGTCCCAGAATGCCTGTCCCGCGCGGTCGCCCCCGGACTCCCGGCGCACCGAAACGGTGGCGATACCCGCGCCAGAGCGGCGGAACGCCTGCGCGAGGATCGCCGGCGAGGGGTATTGCGCAGTGCCCAACATCAGCCGCGATGCGATCTCGGTCTCGTAGAAAACAGGCATCTCAGCCCCCTTGCCGTGGTGCGACGATCTCGATGCGGTCGCCGTCATTCAGTCTCTGTTCTGGCCTGATTGCGGCGGGAACGAAACTTTCGTTGACCGCTGTGGCCACCTTGGCCCCCGCGTACCCCAACTCGACCAGCAGCGCGTCGAGCGTTGTGGCTGCGGTATCCTGCGTGGTGCCGTTAACCGTGATATTCATGGGCCAAAAACTCCGGGTTTGCATTGTCGCCTGTCACCAAACCGGCCACCATCCGTGCCACGATAGGCGACAGAAGAAAGCCGTGACGAAAGAGGCCATTGGCATAGATCGTGCCCTCTTTGCGAACGATGCGCGGCAGATTGTCGGGAAAAGCGGGGCGCGCGTCTGCACCGATCTCCATCACCTCCGCCTCGCCAAAGGCCGGGTGCAGTGCATAGGCAGCAGAGAGCAACTCCATCACAGACCGGACCGAGGTGCGCCCGCGGTCCTCACTTTCGATCTGCGTCGCGCCTAGCATCAAAACACCGTCCCCACGTGGGACGATGTAGAGCGGAAAGCGGGGGTGAAGTAGACGAATGGGCCGACTTAGGGTCACATCTGGGGCGCGCAGGATGACCATCTCGCCTTTGACGCCGCGCAGTTCAGGCAATGCATCTTGCGCCGCAAGTCCGCGGCAATCGATCACAGGGCCATGCGGGTTCTCAGCGCTTTGCTCAAATACGACGCCAGAGCGAACAAGCCGATCCCGCAACTGCGCGAGGGCCATGCGCGGGTTAATGTGCGCCTCATCTTTGAAGTATAGCGCACGGTCGTGATGCTCAGCCAAATGCGGCTCTAACTTGGCCAATTCCTCACTTGACACTAACCGATGCCCCTCTGTCCTTCGGGCAAATTGATCCAGTTCGCGGCGATCACGTTGCAACGTTACAACAAGAGTGCCTTTACGCTCGACTTTGACGCCCTGTGCTGACCACCAATCCGCCGCCTGTTGACCCAGGCGCACGACGGGTTCCTCTGCGCTGAAGCCTTCACAAAACGGCGCAAGCATACCCCCCGCCCACCAAGAACATGCCGTTGGCCCCGGCTCTGGCGCGGGATCACGCAGGATCACTCGCGCGCCACGTGCTATCAACTCTGTGGCAACGCAGAGACCCACGATCCCCGCCCCTCGTATGGTGATCGCCTTGCTCATTTCCAGATCTCGTGAAAATGATGAACTGGTCCGTGTCCTTGGCCGATCTCCAACGTGCTGGCGGCCAAAATCGCGCGATGCAGCCAGATATGTGCGTTTTCTACCGCTTTGTTCAATGTTAGCCCCTTTGCGAGCCCCGCCGTGATGGCAGAGGATAGGGTGCATCCCGTCCCGTGGGTATTGCGCGTGGCGATACGAGGCGCGTCGAACCGCACTGCCTCGTCAAAGATCAGCCAATCGCTGCAAGTGTCGCCTCGTCCGTGTCCACCCTTCATCAGTACCGCTTGAACACCCATCTCACGCAGGCGCCGACCTTGTGCTTGCATTTCAGCGTTATCCTCAGCCTCTGACGTGGCTAGAAGGCTCGCGGCCTCGGGTAAGTTCGGGGTCAATAGATCGGCACGCGGCAAAAGCAGCGCGATCAAAGCCTCTCGGGCTGCATCCGGCAAGAGCTTTGCTCCGGATTTGGCAACCATGACCGGATCAAGCACGATCGGTCCGGAGTACGCCACCAGTGCCTTTGCCACCGTCTCGATCAGACTGGCATCGCCCAACATGCCAATTTTGATACAATCGACCCTGATATCGCCCAAAACAGCAGCGATCTGAGCGGCAACAACGGCATTCGGAACGGGATGTACATCGGTGATCGCACAGGTGTTCTGTGCGGTCACCGCGGTAATCACACTGGTGCCATAAACACCCAAAGCCGAAAAGGTCTTGAGATCCGCCTGAATCCCCGCACCTCCGCCGCTGTCGGAGCCCGCGATTGTCAATGCCGTTGCCACCATCGGCCAGTCCTCTCATGTCGAGGGAAACGGACGTGGGACGCGTGTTGCGTGCTGATGTCCGTTCCCTACGCCGGTATCAACCGGATCAGGTTCGATGGGTTGACGTAATGTCTCTCAGCCCGAAAACGGGCACCCCAACGGATGTTTCAAATAGCTAACAGCGGATTTCTCATGCTGCAAGAGGAGATTGCAGGATAGGACATGTCGCAAACAGGACTCAAGGGTGCGCGTAATCGCGTCAGGGTGAGGGAATGTTCCTTGCAGAAAGATACCTTGATGTCCTTTGCTCCTGTGCCTCTTCAGTTTGACAAGATCGCTGACTTTTCGCTTGATTCTTCGGTTTCCATTCCTGAGGCGGTGCTTGAACGGGCCGCACTACTGCTTATCGACACGCTCGGGGTGGCGGCAGGGGCGGCATCGCTCGACGTGAGCAGGATCGCGCGCGAGTTTGCAGTTGATTTTCATGGTGCGAATAGTGACAAACACAGCGCAACTTTGCTCTTTGATGGTCGACGCTGCGCAAGGCCGGGGGCGGCTTGGGCCTTGGCCACGCAGATTGACAATCTCGATGGGCATGATGGTTACAACCCGACCAAAGGGCATATCGGCTGTGCCTTAGTGCCAGCGCTCTTTGCCTATGCCGAGCAATCCTTGGATCTGACCGGGCGGCAGGCGCTCACAGCCCTTGCCGTGGGCTATGAGGTAGCCGCACGGGCAGGCGTCGCGCTGCATGCCACCACCGCTGATTACCACACGTCGGGGGCATGGAATGCATTGGGGGTCGCGACACTCGGGGCACATCTTCGGAGGCAAACGCCCGAAGTGTTACGTCAGGCCATGGGTATCGCCGAATACCATGGGCCGCGCAGTCAGATGATGCGCGAGATTGCCAATCCAACCATGCTGCATGATGGTTCAGGAATGGGTGCATTGGTTGGAGTTTCGTCTCTGATACAGGCCGAGCGCGGCTTTATCGGTGCACCCGCCATCACGGTCGAAGGGGCCGACGTGACGCATATTTGGGAGGATCTGGGACAGGATTGGACGCTCTTGCGGAATTACATAAAACCCTATCCAATCTGTCGTTGGGCCCATGGTGCGCTCGAAGGCGTTCGCGTGCTGATGGTCGAACACGGGGTTACTGGACCCGAAATCGAGACGCTTGAGGTTGCGACCTTTGCTGAATCTGCTGCGCTCTACTCCGGACTTCCCACCACCACCAGCGAGGCACAGTATTCGCTTGGCTTTGCTCTGGCGTCCTTGTTGGTTCATGGTCGGATCGGTCCGGAACATATAACCGGCGCAGGTCTTCGGAATGCAGAGGTGGCCAAGTTACATGCCCGTATCACCGTGCGCGAAGAACCACGCCACTCCGCCCGCTTTCCCGCCGGGCGATGGTCGGATGTCACGGCCATCCTGCGGGACGGGCGGCGACTTTCCTCAGGCGATGTCAATGCGCGCGGCGGACCTGAAGCGCCGATGCCCGAGGCGGACATAAGGGCCAAGTTAGGTGCAATGGCTGGTCATGTTCTGTCTGCAGGGCGCATCAAAGCGCTCTGGGATATGAATCAGAGACTATTGCAGCCCAATACACTCTTTTCCGAGCTGACCGCCCTTGTCACTCCTGCCCCGGACCGATGACGAAAAAAGCCCCGCCATAAAGGCGGGGCAAGTCAATGGTGCCCGAGAAAGTCAGGCCTTGGGCACCGGCGGTGTCTTGGGAATCAGTTGGGGCGCTCTTCCATTTCCGAACGTATTTGCTGGCGTAGCACGTCGATGGGCACAACCTTGCCCTCGCGCTTGAAGCACCAATAGGTCCAGCCGTTGCAAGAGGGCGCGCCTTCGAGATGTGCGCCGACCTGATGGATCGAACCCTTGATACTATCAGCCACCAAAGTGCCATCAGCGCGCACCTTCGCGGCGCATTTCCCGTTCATGGATGTGAGCATTTCACCGGGACGCAGCATGCCGCGCTCGATCAACTGACCAAAGGGCACACGCGGCTCTGCCCGTTTCGAGGTCGAGACCTGAAGCGCGTCGCGGTCAAATTTGCGAATGCTTGCCAGCCGCTTTTCCGCGACCACGCGATAGGCGGCTTCTCGCTCGATGCCGATGTAGTCGCGGCCCAGCATCTTGGCGACAGCCCCTGTGGTACCCGTACCAAAAAAGGGATCCAGAATGACATCTCCGGGGTTGGTGGACCCGACCAAGACGCGGTGCAACAGGCTCTCGGGTTTTTGCGTCGGATGCGCCTTGTCACCCTTATCATCCTTGAGCCGCTCATGCCCTGTGCACAGCGGGAGCACCCAATCCGAGCGCATCTGCACGCCATCATTCAGCGATTTCAGCGCCTCGTAATTGAAGGTGTATTTCGCGCCCTCTGATTTCGAGGCCCAGATCATCGTTTCATGCGCGTTGGTCAGGCGTTTGCCGCGGAAATTCGGCATCGGGTTGGACTTGCGCCAAATCACATCGTTCAGGATCCAGAAGCCCGCGTCTTGCAACGCCGCCCCTACCCGGAAAATGTTGTGATAAGACCCGATGACCCAGATTGCCCCATGGGGTTTAAGCAGTCGGCGCGCCGCCTTGAGCCAGTCATGGGTGAATTTATCGTAAGCAGCGAAGCTGGCAAACTGGTCCCACGCATCATCGACCGCATCCACCTGGCTATTGTTAGGACGATGCAGATCACCCTTGAGTTGGAGATTATAGGGTGGATCGGCAAAAATGAGATCGACGCTTGCCTCTGGCAAGCTGTTCATCACCTCGATGCAATCCCCAGCTATAATCGTATTGAGAGGGAGCGCAGGCGCGCTCTTGGCTTTGGTCATTATTGTCATCTTCTGCCTCTGTCCCGGCGCTTTTGCGCTCTGGTGGTTGGGGACCAAGATGAGTCAAAGCTGATTCGCCGTCAATTTCTTTTTTGAATCAGAGGGTTAGTTATTCTTCTTGATACAATATATTGTGGACTGGTTTGAATGAACGTCTATGGTGTGGGGTCACCCCAAGATTTAGAAGCGCTTGCTTGTGGCTTTTCGACGGGTATCCTGCGTTCCGCTCCCAGCCATAACCGGGGAACTGTTGCGCCAAATCCCACATGATCTGATCGCGCCTGATTTTCGCCACAATTGAGGCCGCCGCAATCGAGAGTGAAATGGCATCGCCGCGCACAATGGCGCGGGCTGGAAGGGTCAGACCGCGCGGGATCAGGTTGCCATCAATCAGCGCGAGGTCAGGCGCAATACCAAGCCCGGCAATTGCACGCTCCATCGCCAGATGCGAGGCGCGCAGGATATTGAGCCGGTCAATCTCGTCTACGCTGGCATGGGCGACGCTGACATGTGCAGTAGCGAGGATGACGTCACAGAGC
The DNA here is from genome assembly GCF_053628575.1 of Roseovarius sp. MBR-51. NCBI lineage: Bacteria > Pseudomonadati > Pseudomonadota > Alphaproteobacteria > Rhodobacterales > Roseobacteraceae > Roseovarius > Roseovarius sp. MBR-51. The sequence goes on along the minus strand of NZ_JBRJGQ010000008.1, from coordinate 24,620 downwards.
GCGGCGCGACGGGCAGCGCCCAGCTTTTTGGAATCATTCAGGCCTTCGGGAATATTGCCCGGATCGAGGATCACGGCGGCGGCGGTCACCGGCCCCGCCAGCGGTCCGCGCCCGACCTCGTCAACACCGACAATGCGCCGATAGCCCTGTGAATGGGCGGTGTGTTCGTGGCTGAAATCAGGACCGGACATGGCCCGCAAATACACAGGGCGACGGCAAATGCAAAGGGAGGAGCAAGCCCCTCCCCCTCCCATCTGCTTGAAGGGTTCAGTAATAGCCGTATTGGTTCAGACAGTTGTCTCGATAGATCACCTGATGATGCCCGCCTACGCGCACGGCACAGGCTGACGGCAGGGCATTGTAAGAGCCGTAGCGCTGGTTCAGGCAGCGACCAGAATATCCAGCCCGGTTGCCCGCGTAGACACGACAGGCCCCCGGCAAGTTGACGCGCTGTGCCCGGCGATTGGTGTTGCCATAGCCACCGCGACCGTTGTCATAGCTACGATCGTCATAGGCGTTGTTATGACGACGATCATTGTTGTAGTCGTTTCGACCATCGTCGTCCCGATACCCGCCGCTGTTTTTCTGCTTGTTGCTGTTGCTGGCAATCGCCGCGCCAACGATTGCGCCCAAGGCAAGCCCAACGGCGAGGTTGCGATTGTCGCTCTTATCGCGGGCAAGCGCAGGCGTTGCGGTGACCGTGGTCAGCGCAAGAGCGCCGACCAAAAGGACTGAAGTGAACTTGCTGAACATCGGACGCTCCTTTCAGATGCGGCGAGATTAGTTGCGATGATTGTCCCGGTGGTAAGGAACGTGGTTGCCATAACCGCGCTGATAGACCGGGCGGCCTTGGTGTGGACGCCCATAGCCACGCTGGGGTTGATAATAGCGCTGCTGGTTGTAGTGATGCCGCTTGGGGCTGTGCTTGTAGACCTGCTTGTGATGTCTTTTGGGGGCATAGTAGGGCTGCTGATATCCGTGGCCACGTGTGACATAATCCTTGCGGCGGTCGCGGTTGCGGTCGTCGGAAATCGCGGCGCCGACGATGGCCAGCGCCGCCACACCGGCGATGATGGCGGCGGTCTCGCCCCGGTTCTGCGCTTGGACAGGTGCCGCGGTGAGGCTGGTCACGGTCAGAGCCGCGCCGATGATGAGAGCGATGAACTTGCGATGCATGGTCATTCCTTTCAGGATGCTGACGGTCGTTACTCTGCGTCGGCCCACATGACCGGACGCTGTGACCTAAGGGTGGGGTCGGGCTGTCCAGACAGGCAATAACGCCCAGATGATATCAGATAACACGCCGTTTCCCGGTCACTCCGTCGCACAAGTTATTGAATAGCTGCTGGCCTTGGCGCATCTTCGCCACATGACACAGAGCATACGCCCCCTCATTCTTGCCTTTGGCCTCGTCCTTGCCGCATCTTCGGCGCATGCGGCCTGTCAGGTGGAATACAAGGCCAAGCGCGACAAACCGCTTGAGCTTTATTACGACGTGACGGTCGTGAACGCGCCCTGCGCCTCGGCAGAGGCGGCCCTTCGAGCGCAATTGGCACAGCAAGGGCTGACCTTGCTCAAGGTGCTGTCGAAGAAGGAAAACTGAGGTGACTTTTTCACAGGCGCGCCGATGCGCGGGATAACCACCACCGCCGCCGATGCACGCCGATCTGGCAACCGCGTGGTGATTGCCGGAGTGGGTGGCATTGTGGCGATCCTCACAATTGCGGCCGTTTTCCTGTTTCTCAGCCTGCCGGACGCCAACGCCTTTAATGCGCGGGTCGAGCGGATCTTTGTCGAGAACGATGCACTGACCGGTCAAGGCGAAATCAAACTGCTGGAAATTCTGGCGCTTTCGGGCACGGCATTCTCGGAAACGCTGGTCAGTTACCGGATGGTGATTTTTGTGCTGCTGGTTTTCGCCACAGCGCTCTTGGTCGCCTCATTGCTGTTTCTGGTGATGCTGATCACCCTCAACCGCCGCATGGCGCAGATCGAGCGTTCGGGAATTCAGGTCAGTTCCCTTCTGATCAGCCGAGAGGAGAAGACCGTCTATCTCAACGACATGGGTTTCAAGCTGACCGAGGCGGCCATGGAAACCCTCAGCGTTCTGGCCGAGGCGCGGATGGATGATGACGTGATGAGCGGGGCCGAGATTGAGGCGGTGATTTCTGGGCGCAAGCCTGAGGATTGCGAAGAGGCGGCAGGCGCCACGCGGATCAAACGCCTGCGCGATACCTTGGGCAATCAGTTGGTGAGTGAACTCTTGGTCAAGAACATCGCGCGGCGGGGCTATATGCTTGCCATCGACAAGGATGTGATCCGGGTGATCTGAGGCGGCTCAGACCCCCAATGCCGCGACCAGCCGCGACCAGTCATGCGCCCAGCCATCATCGTTGCGTTCGCTCAGGCGGATCATCCAAAGCTCCATCTCTTGCCCCGGCAGCGTTTTATCAAGGGGCACCAATCGCCCCTCGTCCAGATCGCGTTGCACCATGCCTTCGGGCAGCCATGCCACCCCGATTCCCCGGCGCGCATATTCATGCGCCGCCAGCGTCAGCGCGGTTTCGGCGCGGCGGCGCAGGATGCGGTTTGCCGGAATACGCGGCAGGATCGCGCGCGCCATGATCTGCCCCAGAAATACATCTGCCGGATATCCGATGAACGGCAGGTCATTACCCTGCGCCAGACGCGGGGCCGCCACGGGCCTTAGCCGCTCGCGCCCCAAAAGAACCTGCTCAAAGCTGCGGTTGAGCGTGAGTGGCGCAATTTCAGGCACGGCATAGACGACCGCCAGATCGGCCTCGCCCGACAAGAGGCGCAAGAGACATTCCTCGCGGTTGTCAGAGCGCACCCGCACCGGCCGCCCGCCCTGTGCGGTCAGGATGCTGACAATCGCCGGGGAATGGGTGGTGGTGATGGCATGCTGACAGGCGAGCGTGAGGCCACGCGCGCCGGCGCTCTGCATCAGGCTCTCGCGCAGGTGGCGCAATTGCGTGGCCAGCGCCCGCATCTCGCCTGATTGCGCCTCGATATCGGGCAAGAGGACGACAGGTTTGCGGCGCCGATCAAAGAGCGGCACGCCAAGCGCCTCCTCGATCGCACGCAGCCGACGGGTAAAGGCGGATTGGCTGACATGCCGTATCTCGGCGGCGCGGACGAGTGATCCGGCATCGGCCACCGCCAGAATATCATCCAACCATTCCAACCGCATATTGCAATCCTTGCATTATATGGGGCGATAATAGCATTAGACGCGGTCTATGTCCCGCCTTAGCCTACGGAAAACGCATGTTAATGGAGGACACCCATGCATCTTGCCCGTTATCCCCGCCGCTTTCTCGCCCATCTGCCCACGCCGCTCGAGCGGCTGGACCGGTTGACCAAGGAATTGAACGGTCCGGAAATCTGGATCAAGCGGGATGATTGCACCGGCCTCAGCACCGGCGGCAACAAGACCCGCAAGCTGGAATTCCTGATGGCCGAGGCGGAATTGCAGGGCGCGGATATGGTGATGACCCAAGGCGCCACCCAATCCAACCACGCGCGCCAAACGGCGGCTTTCGCCGCCAAGCTGGGCATGGATTGCCACCTGCTGCTTGAGGATCGGACCGGATCGAACAACGCCAATTACAACAATGGTGGCAATGTTCTGTTGGATCACATGCATGGGGCGACCACAGAAAAACGCCCCGGGGGCGGCGATATGAATGCCGAGATGGAAAAGGTCGCGGACAAGTTCCGCGCCGAAGGGCGCAATGTCTATACCATCCCCGGTGGTGGGTCGAACCCGACGGGCGCGCTCGGCTATGTCAACTGCGCCTTTGAGATGCTGGCGCAGTTCAATGATCGGGCGCTCAAGGTGGATCACATTGTTCATGCCACCGGCAGTGCTGGCACGCAGGCGGGGCTGATCACCGGCCTCAAGGCGATGAATGCGCAGATTCCACTCCTCGGGATTGGCGTGCGCGCGCCCAAGGCAAAGCAGGAAGAGAACGTCTATAACCTCGCCTGTGCCACTGCTGAAAAGCTGGGCTGCGCCGGAGTGGTCAAGCGTGAGGATGTCGTCGCAAATACTGATTATGTCGGTGAAGGCTATGGTATTCCCACGGAATCCGGCATCGAAGCCATTCACATGTTTGCCGAACTAGAGGCGATCCTGCTTGATCCGGTCTATTCGGCCAAGGGGGCCGCAGGCTTTATCGACCTCATTCGCAAGGGCCATTTCAAGAAGGGCGAGCGCGTCGTCTTTCTGCATACCGGGGGCTCTGTCGCGCTCTTTGGTTATGACAGCGCCTTTGATTTCTCGGGCCGCTGGAAGAAGTAATCCGCCTGAACCGGCAACCAAGACAAAGCCCCGCAGCAATGCGGGGTTTTCCATGCCCGACATATCCGGTAAAGCCCTCTGTAACCCATATTTGCAGGCGGAAGAGCACGCATGAAATTCACATTGTCCTGGCTGAAAGAGCATCTGGAAACCACGGCCTCGGTTACCGAGATCGCCGAGACCCTGACCGATCTGGGGTTGGAGGTGGAGGGGATCACCGATCCCGCCGCGCGGCTGCGTGACTTTACCATCGGCAAGGTGCTCAAGGCGGAACCGCATCCAGATGCGGACCGGCTGCGTGTCTGTCAGGTGGCCACGGCGGACGGTGAGACACAGATCATCTGCGGTGCGCCCAATGCGCGGGAGGGCATTACTGTGGTGATCGCCAAGCCGGGCGTCTACGTGCCGGGCATCGACACCACCATCGGCGTGGGCAAAATCCGTGGCATCGAGAGCTATGGCATGATGTGTTCCGAGCGCGAGATGGAGTTGAGCGAAGAGCATGACGGCATCATCGAACTGCCCTCGGGCGAAGTTGGTGCGCGGTTCACTGATTGGTTGGCCACACATGACCCCGCCAAGGTGGACCCGGTGATCGAGATTGCAATTACCCCAAACCGTCCCGATGCGCTTGGCGTGCGCGGCATCGCTGTCGATCTCGCGGCGCGGGGACTGGGCACGATGAAACCCGCCAAAACCGTTGATATTGAAGGGCAATTTTCCTGTCCCATCGGTGTGACGATTGACGAGGATACCGCGACCGGCGGCTGTGATGTTTTTGCCGGACGATTGATCCGAGGAGTCAAGAACGGCCCCTCGCCCGAGTGGCTGCAGCAGCGGTTGCGGGCCATCGGGCTGCGTCCGATTTCGACCCTCGTCGATATCACCAATTTCTTTACCTATGACCGCAACCGCCCGCTGCATGTGTTCGACGCCGACAAGGTGAGCGGTGATCTGCGCGTGCATCGCACAACGGGCGGCGAGACATTGATCGGGCTGGATGACAAGGAATATACCTTTGGCCCCGGTCAGGTGGTAATTTCCGATGACACCGGCATCGAGAGCATTGGTGGCATCATGGGCGGGCTTCCAACGGGATGCACCGATGAGACCGTGAATGTGTTTCTCGAAGCGGCGGTCTGGGATACGGTGCAAATCGCCACGACGGGCCGTGCCCTGCGGATCAATTCCGACGCGCGCTATCGCAACGAGCGTGGTATTGATCCCGCGTTCAACATGGAGGCGCTGGATCTGGCGACGCAGATGATCCTTGATCTTTGCGGTGGCGTTCCGTCCAACCGCGTGGTTGCGGGCAAGGTGCCGGATGTGAGCCGTGCCTATCGGCTCGACCCAGCTCGCGTGCAATCTCTCGTAGGTATGGATATTCCAGAAAGCGAGCAACGCCAGACACTTACGGCTCTTGGGTTCAAGATTGAAGGCAATATGGCCTATGTCCCAAGCTGGCGACCAGATATTCTGGGCGAGGCCGATTTGGTGGAGGAGGTGGCGCGGATTGCGTCGCTGACCAAACTGAAAGGCCGCCCAATGGCGCGCGCGCTGCCGGGCGTGCCTAAACCAATCCTCAGCCCGATGCAAAAGCGCGAGCAGATCGCGCGGCGCACAGGTGCGGCGCTCGGCTATAACGAATGTGTCACCTACAGCTTTATCGACCATGCGGCGGCGACGCTGTTTGGCGGTGGAGATGATGCCACAATGCTGGCCAATCCGATCAGTTCGGACATGAGTCATATGCGCCCGGATTTGCTGCCCGGTCTGTTGCAAGCGGCGGCGCGCAATCAGGCGCGAGGGATCATGGATCTGGCGCTATTCGAGGTGGGGCACGCATTCCATGGGGGTGAACCGGGAGAGCAACACCTACAGGTAGCGGGTCTGCTGGTTGGTCGCACCGGACCTAAGGACGTGCATGGGGGCGCGCGGGTCGTTGATGTGTTTGACGCCAAGGCGGATGCAGAAGCGATCCTGTCCGCGATTGGCGCACCGTCCAAGGTACAGATCCTGCGGGATGGTCCGGTCTGGTTCCATCCGGGTCGGCATGGGCGGATTTGTCTTGGCCCGAAGAAGGTGCTGGGCGTGTTCGGAGAGGTTCATCCGCGCATTCTGCAGGCGCTGGATGTCAAAGGACCTGCCGTGGCCTTTACCCTGTATCCAGCGGAAATTCCCCTGCCGCGCAAGACCTCGGCGAGCAGAGGCGCTTTGGATATCAGTGACTTGCAAGCCGTTGAACGGGATTTCGCCTTTGTCGTTGACGCGCAAATCGAAGCACTGACCTTGATCAATGCGGCGACCGGCGCAGATAAGGCATTGATCGAGGATGTGCGTATCTTTGACGCGTTCATCGGCGGCAATCTGGGCGAGGGCAAGAAATCTCTGGCCCTCACCGTGCGGCTGCAGCCACGTGATAAAACGCTGACTGAGGCCGAAATAGAGACTGTTTCGGCCAAGATCATCGAGAAAGTGACCAAGGCCACCGGCGGGGTGCTGCGGGGCTGAGACAAGAGGAGGACACCATGCTGACGGTTTATCTGTCCGGAGAAATCCACACCGACTGGCGGGATCAGATTATTGAGGGATCTCAAGGGCTTGATGTCAAGTTCTTGAGTCCGGTCACCGATCACGCGGCCTCGGACGATTGCGGTGTCGCAATTTTGGGGGAAGAGCCCAACAAATACTGGCACGATCACAAGGGGGCGATGGTCAATGCGATCCGCACCCGCAAGGGTCTCGCAGACGCAGATGTTGTGGTTGTCCGCTTTGGTGAACACTACAAGCAGTGGAATGCCGCTTTTGATGCGGGGTATGCAGCCGCGCTTGGCAAGTCGCTGATCATCCTGCAACGCCCGGAACATGACCATGCGCTCAAGGAGGTGGATGCCGCAGCACTCGCCGTGGCGCGGGAACCGGCGCAGGTGGTGGATATTCTCAAGTATGTCCTGAACGGCAGTTTGCCGGGCTGACCATGTGTACAGCCCGTACAAGAGGTACGCGCGTTTTGTACACGTTACCAAAGCGGGGTGGATGGCGGGCGTACGGCGCGTCAAGGTGACGTTAACCGGGATCAAGGCAGGGTGAGTTCAGCCCGCCAAAACCCCGGAGTGCCACTCATGTTCGTCAATGCCAACACCCGCAAGATCCGCGCGAATTTTCGCGACTACCTTGATCACGTCATGGCGACGGGAGATCGGGTGCTGATCTTTCGACATGGCAAAGAGGTGGCGGCGCTGGTCTGCCGCGAGGATTTCAACGCGCTCGAGGAGGTCTCGGGGCGGAGTGAACGGCTGATGGAACAGCGGCACCGGGAGACTATGGAGCGGATGCGGGTGATGAAGGGCAGAATGAGGCAGGAGCTGTAAGGCGGGCCTGCGGTGCTTTGGGAGAACGCTGAAACCAAGGCGAGTCCTCAACTCGCTCAGCGCGGGGATAAATGCCCCGCGAATACAGCGTGGTCTGAATACTCTTGGTGACCCCGGCAGGATTCGAACCTGCAACCTGCCCCTTAGGAGGGGGCTGCTCTATCCTGTTGAGCCACGGGGCCACGCGGGGACTTGATTAGCGCGCGCGGGGGCGTTTGTCATCGTCCGATTTCTATGACGGGGCGTTTTGGTGTGGGACGACGCAGCATGCTTGATCCTGTCCGGGCGTTCGCGGTAACAATGGGCATCAGACTTTGTGGATATATCCCGTGACACAACATGACCGACACCCCCTGACCCTGCGCGATGTGTCCGAAGCGGCGGGCGTGTCGGAGATGACGGTCAGTCGGGTTCTGCGCAACAAGGGCGATGTGTCAGACGGCACCCGGCAGCGCGTGCTCGAGGCGGCCAAGCGGTTGGGATATGTGCCCAACAAGATCGCGGGCGCCTTGGCCAGCCAACGGGTCAATCTGGTGGCGGTTATCATCCCGTCGATGTCCAACATGGTGTTTCCCGAGGTGATGACCGGGATCAGTGCCGTTCTGGAGGAGACCGATCTCCAACCGGTGGTTGGATTGACCGGATACCGACCGGAAAAGGAAGAAAAAGTACTCTATGAGATGCTGTCCTGGCGGCCCTCTGGGGTGATCATCGCGGGACTGGAACATTCGGATGCCAGCCGCGCCATGCTGCGGGCGAGCGGGATACCCGTGGTCGAGATCATGGATGTGGACGGCACGCCCATCGACTCGGTCGTGGGGATTTCGCACCGGCGCGCTGGGCAACAGATGGCGCAGGCGATCATCAAGGCGGGCTATCGGCGGATCGGGTTCATGGGCACCAAGATGCCGCTCGATCACCGGGCGCGCAAACGGTTCGAGGGGTTCACAGAGGCGCTGGCCAAGGCCGGGATCGAGATGGCGGATCACGAGTTTTATTCGGGGGGATCGGCGCTGCTCAAGGGGCGGGAAATGACCGCTGAGATGCTGCGGCGCACGCCTGATCTGGATTTCCTCTACTACTCGAATGACATGATCGGGGCCGGCGGTTTGCTCTATCTGCTGGAACAGGGAATCGACATTCCAGAACAGATGGGGCTGGCGGGGTTCAACGGTGTGGACCTTCTCAAGGGGCTGCCGCGCGAATTGGCGACGATGGATGCCTGCCGGCTGCAAATCGGGCGTAAGGCGGCCGAGATCATCGCAGCGCGGGCCGTGAGCCCCGGTGAAGCGGAGCCGGTGCGCAGCGCATCACGCTGGAACCGACGCTGAGCCTTGGTGACACGCTGCGCCGACGCTGAACACTTTTCCCTGTTTGTGTCGCAAATGGCTTTGCATTTCTGAGGCGAATCGCAAAAGGCTGCGCTCAGCCGTCCATAGAGCGGTGCAGGGAAGGGAAATGAGCGACATGAGAATCGGTTTCATCGGGCTGGGGAATGTTGGTGGCAAGCTGTCAGGCAGCCTGCTGCGCAACGGTCACGATCTGACGGTGCATGACCTGAACGCCGAGCTGGTTGGCGATTTTGTCGCGCGCGGGGCCAAGGCGGCCGCAAGCCCAGCGCAGATGATGCGCGATTGCGACGTGGTGATCACCTGCCTGCCCTCGCCTGCCGCTTCGGATGCGGTCATGCAACAGATGCTGCCCGAGGTCGGACCCGGCAAGATCTGGATGGAAATGTCGACCACCGACGCCGATGAAATCCGCCGTCTGGGCGGGTTGGTCATCGCGGCGGGCGGGGCGGCGGTGGATTGTCCGGTGTCGGGCGGCTGTCACCGCGCCGATACCGGCAATATTTCGATCTTCGCTGGCTGTGACCGGGCGACGTTCGAACGCATTCTGCCGCTCTTGAAAACCTTGGGGCGGCGCGTTCTGCATACGGGTGACCTTGGCAGCGCGTCTCTGCTCAAGGTGATGACAAATTATCTGGCCACCGCCAATCTGCTGACGCTCTGCGAGGCGATGGTGACGATGAAGGGGGCCGGCCTTGATCTTGCGACGACCTATGAGGCGATCAAGATCAGTTCGGGCACGTCCTTTGTGCATGAGACCGAAAGTCAGGTGATCCTCAACGGGAGCCGCGACATCAGTTTCACGATGGATCTGGTCAAAAAGGATATCGGGCTGTTTCAGAAGATCGCCGATGATGCGGGCGTGCCGCTGGAAATTTCGCCTCTGATGATCTCGATCTTTGACGACGGTATCCGGCGTTATGGCGCGCGGGCGCAATCGGATGATATCATCCGGCGACTGGAAGAGGCGACCGGTCTTGATATTCGCGCGCCTGGGTTTCCGGCGGAAATGGTGGATGATGAGCCCGAAGAGCAGGGCTATGAGGTTGTCCCGCCGGGGCGCTAGGCCGTTAACCATGGCGTCGGGAAAGATTTGCCAGAAGGGCGCAGAGGGCTTCTAATTATCGCGGGTCAATGTGAGTGGCGTGCGATGCTGATGTTTGCGAGTCTTCTGGGAATGGTCGCCGTTGGCGCGGCGGCGTTCGTTGGATTTCAACCCGTGGCGGAGGAGGTTGAGACCGACAGCGGCGAAGATGAGGACGGCACCGAGGGGCCTGACCTGATCGAGAGCGTGTTTGGTCCGCAGCCGCCTGTCGCCGCGGGCGCGATCGTCAGTGGGACACCTGAGGCAGAGGACATCACCGGGACCGAGGGGGATGATCAGATCAACGGTCTGGACGCAGATGATACGATTTCCGGCGGGACCGGGAATGACAGTCTGCTTGGCGCTCAGGGTGATGATCGGATTTCCGGCGAGGCTGGCGATGATACCCTCCATGGCGGCGACGGGGCCGATGTGCTCGCGGGGGGGGAGGGGCGCGACGCGCTCTATGGCCATAATGACGCGGATGATCTGTCTGGCGGGGTGGGCGATGACAGCCTTGTCGGCAGCGCCGGACATGATCTCTTGCGCGGGGATGCGGGCGACGATGCGCTGCACGGTGATCTGGACGATGACACGCTGCATGGGGGTTTGGGGCGTGATACGCTGTTTGGCGGCTGGGATGATGATGTGGTCGTTGGGCTGGTTGATGATCCGGCGACCGTTGGTCTGGATGACATCGACGGTGGTGATTTTCTCAATGGTGGCCCCGGTGACGATCTGATCCTCGCCGGTCAGGACGATGTGGTGGATGCGGGGGAGGGGGCCGATTTGATTCTGCTGGGGGATTGGATTTCGGCGGGTCACGCGGCGGAGATCGTCGATTTTGACGCTGAAGAGGACCGGCTCCTGGTCTTTTATGATCCGTTGAGTGGCGGTGATCCCACGCTCAGCCTTGAACCAGATGCAGAGGGCGGCCCGGTTCAAAACCTGATGTTGAACGGTGTTGCCATTGCAACTATCGCCAATGCATCCGGCTTGACGCTGGATCACATCGCGCTGATACCGAAGAGCGCGCTGGCCGAAATCAGCGGCCTCTAGCCGCAGGGCGCAGCCGCAGCGATTCGCGCTTTCAATTCCAGAGATTTTCTCCTATACGCGCGTATCCTTTGGGCACGGTCCCGAGGGCTTTCCATGGACCTTGCTGGACGACATCCCGGCTTGTGCCCGACACACTTTATGCAAGGAGACCCCGATGTCGATTACCGCAGAAGAAAAAGACCGCGTCATCAAGGAATTCGCAACCAAAGAAGGCGACACTGGTTCGCCGGAAGTGCAGGTTGCCATTCTGACCTCGCGGATTACCACGCTGACCGAGCATTTCAAGACCCACAAGAAAGACAACCACGGTCGTCGTGGCCTTTTGATGATGGTCGCACAGCGCCGCAAGCTGCTGGATTACCTCAAGGTCAAGAACGAGGGCCGGTATCTGGACCTCATCAAGCGCCTCGGCATCCGCCGCTAAGACAAAATACCGCGCCTCTAAAAGGGCGCGGTTTTCGTATGATCCGATTGCTGTCTCGGTTTGGCTTTGCCGGGAGCGCAGGATGAAGAACAAAAAGCCGCGGGGCAATGCGGCCCCGGATGCAAATGGGCCCGACGGGATACGCCCGGATCGGCCAAATTAGGAAACGTGATGTTTAAAGAGACGAAAAAATCGATGCAGTGGGGGGAAGAGACCCTCACTCTGGAAACTGGCAAGATCGCCCGTCAGGCGGATGGAACGGTCATTGCCACCCTTGGCGAGACCTCGGTCATGGCCAATGTAACCTTTGCCAAAGAGGCAAAGCCCGGTCAGGACTTTTTTCCGCTGACCGTTCATTATCAAGAGAGATACTATGCAGCCGGCAAAGTGCCCGGCGGCTTTTTCAAGCGTGAAGCACGGCCCTCTGAGAAAGAGACGCTGACCGCACGCCTGATCGACCGTCCGATCCGCCCGCTGTTCGTGCCGGGTTTCAAACATGAAACGCTGGTGATGTGCACCGTTCTCAGCCACGATCTGGTCAATGACCCCGATATCGTGGCCATGATCGCAACCTCTGCGGCGCTGACCATTTCGGGCGCGCCCTTCATGGGTCCGATCGCCGGTTGCCGGGTGGGTTTTGTAGATGGGGAGTATATCCTCAACCCCGAAATCGACGACATGCACAATCTGCGCAACAATCCCGAGCAGCGGCTCGATCTGGTTGTCGCGGGCACCAAAGATGCCGTGATGATGGTCGAATCCGAGGCCTATGAGCTGACTGAAGAGGAAATGCTGGGCGCCGTGACGTTTGCGCATGAGCAAATTCAACCGGTCTGTGACCTGATCATCTCGCTCGCCGAAGACTGCGCGAAAGAGCCGTTCAACTTTACCCCGCCGGATTATTCGGAGCTCTACGCAGCGGTCAAAGCCGCCGGTGAAGAGCAGATGCACGCCGCCTTTGCCATTCGCGACAAGCAAGAACGCACCCATGCGATTTCTGCGGCTCGCGAGGCCATCAAGGCCAAGCTGAGCGATGAGCAGCTTGCCGATGAAAACCTCGGTTCAGCGTTCAAGAAGCTGGAATCGAGTGTTCTGCGCGGCGATGTGGTCAAGAATGGCAACCGGATCGACGGGCGTCGTCTGGATGAGATCCGTTCGATCGTTTGCGAAACCGGTCTCTTGCCGCGCACCCATGGGTCGTCGCTTTTCACACGCGGCGAAACGCAGGCGCTGGTCGTGACCACGCTGGGCACCGGCGATGACGAGCAGTTCATTGACGCGCTGCACGGGAATTTCAAATCGAACTTCTTGCTGCATTATAACTTCCCTCCGTATTCGGTGGGCGAAGCTGGGCGCGTTGGCCCTCCGGGTCGTCGTGAAATCGGCCATGGCAAGCTCGCTTGGCGTGCGCTTCAGGCGGTTCTGCCGCCCGCGACCGATTTTCCCTACACGATCCGTCTGGTGTCTGAGATCACCGAATCGAACGGCTCTTCGTCCATGGCTTCGGTCTGTGGCGGGTCGCTGTCGATGATGGACGCGGGGGTGCCGCTCAAGACATCCGTGGCCGGTGTGGCCATGGGTCTGGTGCTGGAAGAAGACGGCTCTTTTGCGATCCTGTCGGATATTCTGGGCGATGAAGATCACCTGGGCGACATGGATTTCAAAGTGGCGGGCACCGCCGATGGCATCACCTCGCTTCAGATGGATATCAAGGTTGCGGGCATCACGCCCGAGATCATGAAGAAAGCTCTGGAGCAGGCGAAAGCCGGTCGTTTGCACATCCTCGGCGAGATGAACAAGGCGCTGTCGGGTGCGGCAGAGTTCAGCGTTCATGCGCCGCGCATCGAGACGATGCAGATCCCCACCGACAAGATCCGGGAAGTCATCGGATCGGGCGGCAAGGTGATCCGCGAGATCGTCGAAGTGTCGGGTGCCAAGGTCGATATCAACGACGAGGGCATCATCAAGATCGCCTCGCCGAATGGTGAGTCGATCAAGAAGGCCTATGACATGATCTGGTCGATCGTGGCAGAGCCGGAAGAGGGCAAGGTCTATGACGGCAAGGTCGTCAAGCTTGTGGATTTTGGCGCTTTCGTCAATTTCTTTGGCAAGCGGGATGGTCTGGTGCATGTCAGCCAGATCGAGAACCGTCGTCTGAACCATCCGAGCGACGTGCTCAAGGAAGGTCAGGACGTGAAGGTCAAGCTCTTGGGCTTTGACGATCGCGGCAAGGTGCGTCTGTCGATGAAGGTGGTCGATCAGGTCACTGGTGAAGAGGTCGCGCCCGAGAAGGGTGATAAAGACGCCGACTGAAACGCAGTCGTCGTTTGATATTGGCCCCGGTGGAAACGCCGGGGCCTTTTTCATGCCGTGGTTTACGCAACGTCATGCCCTGAATTGGCCCTAAGGTAAGGTTTTCCATACGGGACAAAAGCCCGGTTATTCCCCATGAAGACAAGGTTGATTTCTGCGACATGTGCCCGAGTGGTCAGGTTTACGAGTTGCGCGCAGTGTACGATCAAATTGGCAGCGCCATCACTCACGAAAGTGCTTGCCAGTTGGCCCCGGTGGAAACGCCGGGGCATTTTTCTAAGATCGCTGGAGTTTGTGCCGCCGAGGGCTACCGGGCATCCCAGCCTTAGTTGATCAACGCCTCGATCTTTTGCGTGATCTGGCCAGAGGTTGGGCGAGTGGTCGACCCCCAGGTGCCGATCACGCGGCCATCGGGCGCAATCAGAACCTTGTTGAAGTTCCAGGACGGGGCAAATCCGGTCTCAGTGCGGAGGGACGCATAGAACGGATGCGCAGCATCGCCGCTCACGGATGTGATGGTGGTCATGGGTGGATCGAGGCCAAAGTTGACCTCGCAGAATTCCTTGACCTCTGCCTCGCTGGACAGCTCTTGGCGGAAATCGTCCGATGGCACGGCAAGCACGACGAGACCCCTGTCACGGTAGCGGTCATAGAGCGTCTGAAGCCCGTCATACTGTGGGGTAAAGCCGCAGCGTGACGCGGTGTTGACCACAAGCACGGGCTGGCCAGACCAATCCGACAGCCTGATCTCACCGCCGTCGATATTGCCAAAGGGCGCGGTGAGGTCGAGCGCTGCGGCGGGCAGGGCGAAGAGGGACGCAAGAATGAGAACGAGCAGGCGCATGATATCCTCCTGTCAACCTGTAGAGATACGCCGTCACAGGCATTGCGGATCACGCCACGCTATTTGATTTTTGCAGCGCCACCCCATCTGTTACCATAGAATGATAACAGGAGGTGTCTACCGTGACCCAATACAGCAAAACCCCGGAGAAACTCGCAGCGCTCAGCCGCGAAGAATTCCGGGTGACGCAGCAGAGCGGAACAGAACATCCCGGCACCGGCAAGTATCTGCACAACAAGGAGCCGGGGATCTATGTGGATATTGTCAGCGGCGAGCCGCTCTTTGCCAGTTCGGACAAGTACGAATCGGGGTGCGGCTGGCCGAGTTTCACCAAGCCGATTGAACCTGCGCATGTGAAAGAGTCGCACGATTTCACGATGGGCATGATCCGGACGGAGGTGCGCAGCGCGCATGGCGATAGCCACCTTGGCCATGTTTTTCCCGATGGGCCGCGGGATCGGGGCGGGTTACGCTATTGCATCAATTCAGCGAGCCTGCGATTCATACATCGTGATGACATGGAAGCAGAGGGATACGAAGCGTATCTCGATCAGGTGGAGGATGTAGCATGAGCGAACGTGCCGTACTGGCAGGGGGCTGTTTCTGGGGTATGCAGGATCTGATCCGCAAGATTCCGGGCGTGATATCGACCCGCGTGGGCTATACCGGCGGCAATGTTCCCAATGCCACCTATCGCAATCACGGGACGCATGCCGAAGGACTCGAGATCCACTTTGATCCGGCCAAGGTCACCTATCGTCGGTTGTTGGAGTTCTTCTTTCAGATCCATGACCCGACCACGGTGAACCGGCAGGGCAATGACATGGGCATGAGCTATCGCTCGGCGATCTACTTTTGCAACGAAGCGCAAAAGGCCGAGGCGCTGCGCACGATTGCCGATGTCGAGGCGAGTGGGCTGTGGCCCGGCAAGGTTGTGACAGAGGTGGAGCCGGTCGGGGAGTTCTGGGAGGCGGAGCCGGAGCATCAGGATTATCTCAAGCGGTTCCCGCAGGGCTATACCTGTCATTTCCCGCGGGCCGATTGGGTGTTGCCACGCAAGGCGGCGGAAACCGACGCCTGAGGCGGAACAGAGACTGAATTGACAGATCATAGGGCGATGGACCCAAGAACATGCGCCCTCTGACCGGAATATCGCTCAAGCTCATTTCGGTGATGCTCTTCATCACCATGTCATCGCTGATCAAGGCCACGGCGGCGCATGTGCCGCCGGGCGAGGCGGTGTTTTTTCGCTCGTTCTTTGCGATTCCGGTGATCCTGATCTGGCTGACGCTGCGAGGGGATCTGCGCACGGGTCTCAGGGCCACCTCCCCGATGAGCCATTTTTGGCGGGGATTCGTGGGCACGGCGGCGATGGGCCTTGGCTTTGCCGCCTTGGGCATGTTGCCGTTGCCAGAGGTGACGGCGCTCAGCTATGCCGCGCCGCTGTTGGTGGTGATCTTTGCCGCGATGTTCCTCAATGAACAGGTCGGCGTCTTTCGGATTGGCGCGGTGGCGCTTGGCCTTGGGGGTGTGTTGATCGTTCTCGCACCGCGCCTGACGGCCCTGAGTGGGCCGACGGTAGAGACGATGCAGGCGGTGGGCGCGATGCTGGCTGTGACGGGGGCGATCTGTGCCGCGCTCGCGCAAATCTATGTCCGCAAATTGGTGCAGACCGAGGAGACCAGCGCGATTGTGTTCTATTTCTCGGTCACATCGACATTGCTGTCGTTTCTGACGATCCCGTTCGGATGGGTCATGCCGACCGGACCGGAGCTTGGGCTGCTTGTTCTGGCGGGATTGCTTGGCGGATTGGGCCAGATCTTTCTGACGTCTTCGTATCGCTTTGCTGATGCCAGTGTGGTGGCCCCGTTTGACTATGCGTCGATCCTCTTTGCCTTGGGGATTGGCTATTTCATCTTTGATGAGGTGCCGACGCGCGCGATGCTGACAGGGGCGTCTCTGGTCATTCTCGCGGGCATCATCATCATTCTGCGTGAGCGGCAGTTGGGTATTCAGCGCAATCGGGCACGTTCGGCCCGGACGCCGGAATAGGATCAGCCTCCGGTCAGCGTGGCCAGAGCATAGGGTGGCCAGAGCATCGCACGCCGGAACCGGCCCAGAGGCCAGCGGCGCGGCGGTTTGCGCATGATCTCAGGATAAAGGGCGCGTGGGGTGCGGTCCAGCGCCAGGTCGGCAAGGATCGCACCGGCATAGCTCGCCATTGCGACGCCATTGCCGTGATAGGAGAGGCCAGTGAAGGCGCCCGGCATATCCGGGATCGGCCCGGCATAGGGGGTCAGATCCGGAGCAAGGGACAAGAGGCCATTCCAGCTATGCGGTGTTTCGACATGCGCCCAAGCGGGAAACATCGCCTCGAAATGCCGCCGGATGGTGCGGTGCATCCGGGCATCAAAGCCCGGCGAGCTGAAGAGACCGCCGCGCATGCCAAAGAGCATGCGATTGTCGGGCATCAAGCGGAAGTAATGCAGAAAAAAGCGGTCGTCATAGCACATCTGCCGCGTGGTCCAGCCTTGGGCGGCCAGCTCATCCTCGGTCAGGGGGCGGGTGACGATGACGTTGGATTGGGTGGGAATATACCGCGCGCGCATCCAACCCGGCAGGTCATCCGAGGAATACCCGTTGGTGGCGACGATCAGGCGGCGGGCTGTAATGCGTGCGTTGGGTGTGGTGAGAGTGAAGGGTCCGGTTTGTTGGATCGCTGTAACGGGCGTGTTGGAATGGATACGCGCGCCCGCCCGGCTTGCGGCCTGTGCCAGACCAGCTGTGTATTTGAACGGGTTGAGGGCCACGCCAAGGGGCGTGGTGAGCGCCGCGTAGAACGGGCCTTTCATCCCCATCTGGGTCAATTCGGAGCCGGGGATCAAGGTGGGCGTGAGCCCGTAATCGGATTTGATCCGTATCGCACGGTCGGCAAAGCTGGCGGCGGCCTTGGGCGTATGGGCGAGCACGGTTTCGCCATCGGAATGGATGTCCGGGGCGATGCCGTGGGATTCTATCAGGGAACGGGTGAAATTGACCGACTCGACCTCGGTGCGGCGCCACTCGCGCCGGGCGGATTCGCCGTGAATTTTGCGCAGCATCGCGTCAGAGGCGGCAGAGCCACCGAGGCAACAAAAGCCACCATTGCGGCCCGATGCGCCCCAACCGGGTATCTGGGCCTCGAACACCCGGACATCCTGCCCCGCCTCCGCAAGATGCAGCGCGGTGGACAGGCCGGTAAAGCCAGCGCCAATCACCGCGACATCACAGGTGATGTCCCCCTCTGCTGAGGGGTAATCGGGCGGCGTCGCCGTGGTCGGCCAATAACAGCGCTCGCGCGGGCCTTCCCCATAAGCATGGGCGGGGAAAACACGGGTCATGCGTGCACGGCGGCGCGTTCGTCAGCCTGTTGGCGCAGCGAGGCGCGTTTCGTGATCAGCGAGGCGGAGATGACCCCAACCGCAACGATCCCGATCATGATGGTCGAGAGCGCGTTGATTTCTGGCGAGACACCAAGACGCACCGCCGACCAGATCTTGATCGGCAGGGTGGTGGCCGAGGGACCGGCGGTGAAGCTGGCGATCACGAGGTCATCGAGCGACAGGGTGAAGGCCAGAAGCCAGCCGGAAATGACCGCGGGTGCGATGATGGGCAGGGTCACGAGGCGGAAGGCATCGAAGGCCGAACAGCCCAGATCGAGCGCCGCCTCTTCGAGCGAGCGATCAAAGGTCACAAGGCGCGACGACACAACGACCGAGACGAAGCACATCGAAAAGGTGGTGTGCGCGAGAATGATGGTGAAAATCCCGCGATCCATCCCAATGCCGATGAAGAGCAGAAGGAGCGACAGGCCGGTGATCACCTCGGGCATGACCAAAGGCGCGTAGATCATGCCAGAAAACAGCGTGCGGCCATAGAACCGCCCGGCACGCACCAACACGAGAGCCGCCATGGTGCCCAAGATCGTGGCGATGGTCGAGGAGGCCACCGCCACCTTGACCGTCACCCAAGCGGCATCGAGGAAGGACTGGTTGCTGAGCAATTCGCCATACCACTTGGTCGAGAACCCGGCCCAGACCGTCACCAGCTTGGATTCGTTGAAACTATAGGTGATCAAGATGATCATCGGCAGGTAGAGAAAGGCGAATCCAAGCGTGAGCGAGGTGGTGTTGAACCATGTGAGCCGTCTCATTCTTCGGCCTCCCGCTGTTTTTGCTCGTTGCGTTGAAAGAGCACGATGGGGATGATCAGGATCAGCAACAGAACGACGGCCACGGCGCTGGCCACGGGCCAATCCCGGTTGTTGAAGAATTCTTCCCAGAGCACCTTGCCGATCATCAGGGTTTGCGACCCGCCCAAGAGCGAGGGAATGACAAATTCACCGATCACCGGGATGAAGACCAGAAAGCATCCGGCAATGATGCCGGTTTTCGATAGGGGGACCGTGATCAACCAGAATGCCTTGATCCGCGAACAGCCCAGATCCTCGGCCGCTTCGAGCAGGGAGCCATCCATCCGCTCGAGCGCGGAATAGATCGGCAGGATCATAAACGGGAGGTAGGTGTAGACGATGCCGATATAGACCGCCGTGGGCGTGTTGAGGATGATCAGCGGCTCGGAAATCAGGCCGAGTTTCAAGAGAAGCTGATTGAGGTAGCCCTCGGTCGAGAGGATGCCCATCCAAGAATAGACCCGGATGAGAAAGCTGGTCCAGAACGGCAGGATCACCAGCATCATCAGGGTCGGGCGCCAGTGATCCGGCGCATTGGCCATGCCATAGGCGATGGGATACCCCACCAACAGGGTCAGGAGGGTGGCAAAGAAGGCGATCTGGAGTGACGAGACATACGCCTTCCAGTAGAGATCATCGGTCGTCAGAAAGGCGAAATTCTCTAGGTCCAGCGCGCTGAAAAACGCCTTGATCCCCTGCCAGCCCTCAGTGAAATCCAAGGTTGGCGTATAGGGTGGAATGGCTGTGGCGATATCGCTGAGGCTGATCTTGAAGACGATCAGGAACGGCACCATGAAGAGGGCTAGAAGCCAGATATAGGGCAGGAAAATCAGGGTAAAGCGGCGCATCACGTCACCCTTTCAACAAAACGGCGGCGGTGTCGGTCCAAGATAGCCAGACGGTGTCTTCCCAAGTAAAGCCACGCCGGGACAGGCGGCGGGTATTGGCGGTCTGCGCCTTGATCATCTGACCATTGGGCAAGGCAACGTGATAGGTCGAGAGGTTGCCAAGATAGGCGATGTCGATGATCTTGCCCTGCACGGCGTTGCGACGGTCTGTCGGTTGCTCGGCGCTGATCACCACCTTTTCCGGGCGTAGCGCAATGTGACAGGTCTCGCCATTGTCGAAACTGGTCTCGCTCTCAGCATAGAGAGGCGGCATGCCTTCGGCATAGGCGATTTCATATCCCTCGCCGGATTTACGGGCGGTGCCGGGGATGATCGTGACCTCGCCGATGAAATCGGCGACATAGACGGAATTGGGTATTTCGTAGATGCGCGCGGGCGTGTCGGCCTGAATGATGCTCCCGTTGTCCATCACCGCGACGCGGCTGGCCACGGTCATCGCCTCTTCCTGATCGTGGGTCACGATCACGAATGTGGTGCCGGTTTTCTCTTGAATATCCATCAGTTCAAACTGGGTCGCCTGCCGCAATTTGGCGTCGAGCGCGCCAAGCGGTTCGTCGAGCAGCAAGAGTTTGGGGGCCTTGGCCAAGCTGCGGGCAAGGGCAACGCGCTGACGCTGACCACCGGAAATCTGGTGCGGCTTGCGCTTGGCGAATTGTTGCAGGCGCGTGAGCTTGAGCATTTCGTCGACGCGGGCGGCAATCTCGTCCTTGGGTTTACTATCGCGTTTGAGACCAAAGGCGATGTTTTCCCAGACTGAGAGATGCGGGAAAAGCGCATAGGACTGGAACATCATGTTCACAGAGCGCTTGTTGGGGGGGATCGGTGCAAGATCCTGACCAGCAAGGAGAATCTTGCCCTCCGTCGGCTTTTCAAAGCCTGCCAGCATACGCATCATCGTGGTCTTGCCGCAGCCTGAGGGGCCAAGCAGCGCGAAGAACTCGCGCTCGTAGATGTCGAATGTCTGATTGTCGATCGCGGTAAATTCACCAAACCGCTTGGTCACGCCTTTGAACTGAATGAGTGGCTTTGCCGCTGGATCGTTCCAAGGCTCGAAAACAACTTGTGCCATACCTGCCCCCGACTGTTTGAGATCGCCCGCGCATGGATTGGCCATGCGCGGGTAACTTGTCTGTCCGGGTCAGGTGCCAGATTTGATCTTGGTCCAGAGACGGGTCACGACGCGCTGAACCTTGGCGTCATAGGGTGTAGTCGTGAAGAGATTGTTCAGAGCCTCTTCCGACGGATAAATTGCCGGATCGCCGATCACGTCCTCAATGAGAAACTCCTGGCTCGCCTTGTTGCCATTGGCGTAATAGACATAGTTCGACGCGGCGGCCATGTTCTGCGCGTCCATGATGAAGTTCAGGAACGCATGCGCGCCGTCGGGATTGGGGGCATCAACGGGGATCGCCATCTGGTCGAACCACATCTGTGCGCCTTCCTTGGGGGCGTTGTAGACAATTTCGACGCCATTGTCGGCCTCTGCGGCGCGGTCACGGGCCTGAAGAATGTCACCGGACCAGCCCACAGCCACGCAGATATCGCCATTGGCGAGCGCGTTGATATATTCCGAGCTGTTGAATTTCTGGATATGCGGACGCACCGCCATCAACACAGGCTCGATCTTGGCGATCACGTCGGGGTCATGGCTGTTGGGGTCTTCGCCGATATATTTCAGCGCCATCGGGATCATTTCAGCGGGGGCGTCGAGGAAGTGCACGCCACATTCCGCAAGCTTTGCCATGTTGTCGGGGTTGAGAACCAGTTCGAGACTATCGAGCGGCGCATCCTCACCCAGCAGTTCCTTGACCTTGCCGACATTGGCACCGATGCCGGTGGTGCCCCACATGTAGTTGATCGAATAGGCGTTGTTGGGATCGTATTGCTCGGTACGCGAGCTGACCACGTCCCACATGTTCTCGTGATTGGGCAGTTTCGACAAGTCCAGCTTCTGGAATGCGCCCGCCTGTATTTGCCGTTGCAGGAAGGTCCCAGTCGGCACGACCACATCGTAGCCTGACCCACCAGCAAGCATCTTGGTTTCCAGAACCTCGTTGCTGTCAAACACGTCATAGATAAGCTTGAGCCCGGTATCCGCCTCGAACTTGGTCAGAAGTTCCTCGTCGATATAGTCGGACCAGTTGTAGACCCTTACCTCTTGCGCCTGCGCGGCAAAAGCGCCGAGCGCGATCGTGGCTGTCGTGGTCAGTATCAGATTTCGCATCATGTTCTCCCGTTGGTCGGCATGTGTCTGCCTTAAAGCGGATTTGATCAAAAAATACCGCTCATGGCAATATGGTAATGTTTTCATGCAGAAGCTAAACTCGCAAGGCCAGACGTAGACCTGCTTGATCGGAATGCTTTGTAGATGAACACCGCCGCACAGAAATTCAGCACTGACGGGGGCGATATGCCCCGCCTGCCCGCGCATGAGTTGATTTATCGACAGCTTCGCGATTTGGTTCTGTTCGGGGATCTTGCGCCCGGTCAGGCCGTGACAATTCAAGGGCTGTCGGAGCGTCTGGAGGCGGGCATGACCCCGGTGCGCGAGGCAATCCGCCGCCTGATCGCAGAAGGCGCGTTGGAATTTCAGGGCAATCGCCGGGTCTGTGTGCCCCTGTTGACGGCCGATAATATCAGCGAATTGATCTATGCAAGACAATGGCTTGACCCATATTTGACGCTACGCGCCACAGAGCGGGCGAGTCTTGTGGATCTGGATCAACTGGCAGCGTTGGATGATGAATTGGATCGTGCAATCCTGCGGGGGGATTTGCGGGCCTATCTTGAACTGAACTACCGATTTCACAAGCGGCTCTATGAGATTGCGCAGGCGCCGATCCTTGCGGATGTCGCGGATGGGCTCTGGCTTCGGTTCGGGCCATCGCTCCGGGTGGTCTGTGGACGCATGGGCACGCAGAACCTGCCGGACAAGCACAAGGACATGCTGGCCGCGATGCATGCCCATGACGCAGAGGCCGCAGCGCGCGCCATTCGTGAGGATGTGATTCAGGGAATGGAGCAAGTGCGCCATTCTCTTGAGCGATCTGGTGCCGCTTACTGATTCGATTGACACCAGATAATTTGATCATATTTTGGGTGCACCGGCTGCGCTTGCGCAGTTCAACCGACTCTGGAAAGGGAATGCCATGACGATGATCACCAATCACATGCCGACTGCTGAATTGCAGGCGCTGGATGCCGCGCATCACATGCACCCCTTTACCCATGGCAATCAATTGGGGACCAAAGGCGCGCGGATCATCACACGCGCCAAGGGTGTGACCCTTACGGATAGCGAAGGCAATGAGATCCTCGACGGGATGGGCGGTCTCTGGTGTGTCAATATCGGCTATGGGCGCAAGGAGCTGGCGGACGTGGCGGCACGGCAGATGCTGGAACTGCCGTTCTACAACACGTTCTTTCAGACCAGCCATGTGCCCGCCATCGCACTGGCTGCAAAACTGGCCGAACTGGCGCCGGGTGATCTCAATCATGTGTTCTACGCCGGGTCGGGGTCTGAGGCGAATGACACCAATATCCGCATGGTCCGCACCTATTGGGCACAGTTGGGCGAACCGGAGCGCAATATCATCATCAGCCGCAAGAATGCCTATCACGGGTCGAGCGTGGGCAGCGGCAGTCTGGGCGGCATGTCGGGTATCCATGCCCAAGGCGGGTTGCCCATTCCGAACATTCACCACATTGATCAGCCGCATTGGTATGCCGAAGGCGGCGATAGCGACCCCGAGGCGTTTGGACTGGAGCGCGCGCGGCAGCTTGAGGCCAAGATCGAGGAACTCAGCGCGCACCGTGTCGCGGCCTTTATCGCAGAGCCGGTGCAGGGCGCGGGCGGCGTGATCATCCCGCCCGACAGCTACTGGCCCGAGATTCAGCGGATTTGCGACAAATATGGCATCCTGCTGATTGCCGATGAGGTGATCTGTGGGTTTGGGCGCACCGGCAATTGGTTTGGCAGTCAGACCTATGACATTCGCCCCGATATCATGACCATCGCCAAGGGGCTGAGCTCTGGCTATGCGCCGATTGGCGGCTCTTTGGTGTCGGACCGGGTGGCCAAGGTGATCAACGACTGTGAGTTCAACCACGGCTATACCTATTCCGGGCATCCGGTGTCCTGCGCCGTCGCGTTGGAGAACCTGCGGATTCTTGACGAGGAAAAGATTGTAGAGCGCGTGGCGCAGGATACCGGGCCTTATCTGCAAGAGAAATGGAACACGCTGGCCGAGCATCCGCTGGTGGGCGAAACCCGGATCATCGGCATGATGGGTTCGCTGGCGCTGACCCCGCACAAGGCGAGCCGCGCGAAGTTTGCATCCGAGCCGGGCACGGCGGGCTATATCTGTCGTGAGCGGTGCTTTGCCAATAATCTGGTGATGCGCCACGTTGGCGACCGGATGATCATCTCACCGCCGCTGGTGATTTCGAAATCCGAGATCGACACGCTGATCGAGCGGGCGTGGATGTCGCTTGATCAGGCGGAGAAGCAGATCCGCGACGAAGGCTTGATGAAGGCCGCCGTCTGAGGCGGGATTACGAGGCGACCGGGCGCAATGCGCGCCCGGCCAGCATGAGGTGTTCATCTACACTTATCCGCTCAGTTAAACATGTCCGCGGTGATCCCCGCATACCAGCCGACGGATTCCTCATAGGTCGCCTTGCGGGTTCCGGCGTCCTCGCCAGTCTGCGAGA